>JBHPLC010000018.1:0-44742 GCA_042564455.1 Candidatus Zhuqueibacterota bacterium
GCTTCTTTTATTATAGTTATCGCAGCTTGCTTCATTTCCTGCACAGATAAGGAAATAAAGGTCAAAACCGGTCTTGATATGCTGATAGAAAATAACCTGAACTTGCTTGAAGGTAAAAACATTGGTATAATTACGAATCAGACAGGTATCTCAACTTCCGGTGAACATATTGTAGACATCCTTTCAGGACTTCCGGATATTAATGTAAAAGCTGTTTTTGCTCCTGAGCACGGTTTCAGAGGGAATCTAAGCGCTGGTGTAAGAACTGATTCATCCTACATTGACGAAAATACCGGAGTCCGTGTGTGGAGTATATATGGAAGTACTTTTAAACCGACGGTACAAATGTTAGAAGATCTGGACTTATTGATATATGACATCCAGGATGTGGGAGCCCGTTTTTATACCTATATAAGTACAATGGGCCTCTGTATGCAGGCAGCCTCTGAAAACCAGATAATGTTTATAGTATTAGACAGACCAAATCCGATTACCGGAATTCTTATGGAAGGCCCTATAATTGAAGATCAGTATTTTTCATTTGTCGGAAAATATCCGATTCCAGTCAGATATGGTTTGACTCCGGGCGAACTTGCGGTTATGATAAAAGGCGAACAATGGCTTGATGGAATATCCGAACTCGATTTGGGTGTCATACAATTAGACGGTTGGAAAAGAGATATATGGTATGATGAAACAGGTCTGCCATGGATCAATCCTTCTCCGAATATCCCATCGGTTATTTCTGCGATACTTTATCCCGGGATGTGCTTGTTTGAAGCTTTGAATATTTCAGAAGGCCGGGGTACTATGCACCCATTTGAACGAATTGGAGCTCCCTGGATCAAGGGGATACAACTATCAGAAACACTGAATGATCTAAAACTGCCTGGGATATATTTTAAACCTGTAAAATATACTCCCGCATCACTGCCGGGTGCTTCTACATATCCCAAATATCTTGAGGAAGAAATACAGGGAGTTGAATTAGTTGTAACTGACAGAGAAACAATGAAACCATTAGATGTTTCTGTTTCAATGATTTCCGTACTGAAGTCCCTTTACCCTGAAAATTTTCAATTCAGATCAAATTTGGAAAGATTGATCGGTACAACAAATTTCCGTACTATGATAAACAATAATATTGATCCGAATGATATTATAAAAAGCTGGAAAGAAGGTCTCGACAATTTCTCAGTTTTAAGAGAAAAATATCTGCTGTATAAATAAACTTTAGGAATAAGAATGACATCAATGCTTAAAAAAACAAAAATCCGTTTATATCTATTACTTCTCCCTGCTTTAGTATTGTTTGCATGTTCCACAAAAAAATTGACTCTTGAATCAACTGCAGAAGACAACTGGGTGGAAAACATGTTGTCGACAATGACGATTGAAGAAAAAGCAGGGCAAATGATCACAGTACCAATTTCTCCAGAATTTAATAATGTAAATTCACAGTATTTTAAAGATAGAATTGAGAAACAGATATTAAATAATAAAGTGGGCGGATTTATTTTATATAGCGGTACCGCTGCTCAAACCGCTGTTTTGACGAACAGACTTCAATCATTGTCAAGAATACCGCTTCTATTCGCATCAGATCTTGAGAGCGGTCTGGGCAATAAAATGGAGGGTGGGATACATTTTCCCCATAATATGGCATTAGGAGCAACACGATCCGAGAAATTAGCATTCTTGCAGGGAAAAGTTACTGCAATTGAAGCTCGTGCCGTTGGAATTCATCAGACATATGCACCGGTTGTGGACGTTAACAATAATGCTGATAATCCCATAATTAATTTCAGGTCATATGGTGAAGATCCGGAAATCGTATCGAAACTTGGTGCAGCTTTTATTCGCGGATGCCAGGAGAATGGATTAATTGCGACCGCAAAACATTTTCCCGGCCATGGAGATACAAACGTTGATTCTCATTCAAGGTTAGCAGTAATAAATTCAGATATCAACAGATTAAATAAAATAGAACTCCCCCCTTTCAAAGCGGCGATCGAAGCAGGTGTGAAATCCATCATGACAGCTCACATAAGTGTTCCTGCTCTTGAAGAAAGTAATCTGCCAAGTACTCTTTCGACAAATATTCTAACGGATCTTTTATCAAATGAACTTGGATTCAGCGGAATTATTGTAACAGATGCAATGGAAATGGGTGGTATAACAAATGAATTCTCTATTTCTGACGCCGCTATCAGAACAATCAAAGCCGGTACAGATATGGTCCTGGTTCCACCGGATGCCGCTTTAGCGCAAAAAGCTATCGTAAAAGCCGTAAGAGATTCTATTATCTCGATAGATAGAATTGACCGGTCAGTCAGAAAAATTCTTGAAGCTAAAAAATGGCTGAATCTGGATATAAACAGATTCGTTAATCCTGACAAGATAAATGAATTATTAGCGATTAATCAAAATATCACCGCTGCAGAGGAAATTGCCGTCCGGTCTGTAACTTTATTACGAAATGAAAACAAAATAATCCCTATAAATCAGGATTCAATACCTAAAACACTTATACTGAACATTTCGAATGACCTCGGTGAGCCGGGTGTTATATTTAAAAATCAGCTCAGATCAAGACTTTCGGGAACAACTTCAGCTTTTATAGATGAGAGAACAAATGACCTTGAGTTTGAGAATATAATCAGACTGGCGAATGAATCTGAAATTATTATCTGCGGTATATTTGTCAGGGTACAATCCAAAAAAGATTATATAGCTTTAAATGAACAGCAATCTGATTATTTCAATAAAATTCTGGATTTAGATAAAAAAGTAATAACTACAGCCTTTGGAAGTCCATATGTGATCAGTCAATTCCCGGATATAAAAACATATATTTGCACTTATAGTAACAATGAACTTTCACAAAGAGCAGCGGCTAATGCAATAACAAAGTTTCAACCGGTTACCGGAAAACTGCCAGTCTCTATACCGGATCTGCATAAACTTGGCGAAGGTTTGGAGATCTCCCCAGAAATAATATCGAATTTATCGGAAAAAGGCATCAGTTTAAGCGAATCCACACCTTATTCAGCTGGTTTTATAAGAGATTTTGATGAAAAACTGGAATCAGTGATATTTTCAGGTATTAAGGAAGAAGTTACACCGGGAGCTGTTTGTTTAGTCGGTAGAAAAGGAAGTATTGTATTCAATAAAGCTTTCGGTACTTTTACATATGAAATGGACAGTCCTGCCGTGTCAAAAGAGTCAATTTTTGATCTTGCTTCCTTAACAAAAGTAATAGCAACTTCAACATTAACAATGATCTATTATGACAAAGGCTTAATTGAGCTTGAAGCACCTGTGAGAAAATATCTGCCGAAAATGAAAAATGGTGATAAAATAACAATAAAAAACCTTTTAACACATACTTCGGGATTGCCGGCATTCAGGAGATTCTATACGGAGTTCAATGGTAAAAATGAAATTATCAACCAGATATTCAATACTGATCTTCAATATGAACCGGGACAAGAAACTGTCTATAGTGATATCGGAATGATGTTAATGGCGCTTATTCTTGAAAAATTATCAGAAAAAGATCTCAATAAATTAGCAAAAGATGAAATATTTGAGCCACTGGGAATGAACAGAACTTTTTTCAATCCCCCTGCTGAATATTTAAAAGATATAATTCCGACCGAAAATGATCCATGGAGAGGCAGAATCGTGCAGGGTGAGGTTCATGATGAAAATGCTTTTGCATTTGGAGGAATTGCAGGTCACGCCGGTCTTTTTTCTACTGGAACAGACCTATCAAAAATATGCCAGCTTCTGCTTAACCGAGGCATTTACGACGATAAGAGATTGATCCAGCCTGAAACAGTTGACCTGTTTTTGTCAAAACAGAATATTGTTGAGGGAAGCAGCCGGGCTTTGGGCTGGGATACAAGATCCGAGCCGAGTTCCAGCGGTGTCTATTTTTCTGATGATTCTAACGGACATACGGGATTTACCGGAACATCAATATGGATCGATCCGGATAGGGATCTATTTGTGATACTGCTTACTAACAGAGTTCATCCGACGCGTTCAAACCAGAAGATCAGTGATTTTAGAAAAATTGTTCATGATACAATCATGGAAATGATAAGATTTTAATTTTTACATAAAGTGCCCTGAAATACTGCCTTATGGGCATTTTGGATCTTTTCTGATGTAATACACCAATCCTTCTCGTTTCGGTGCTTCAATAAACAACTTAGCAGGATAACCCACAGGTGTGATCGTTGCTATGTAATGATTTTCAGGAATCCCGAGCATTTCTTTAACGTCTTCCCTGTTCATTGCTGCGATCCAGCACGTTCCTATGCCAAAATTACAGCAGGCTAAAATAAAATGATATGCAGCAATGCATCCATCCTGCTCATGTCTTTTTGATTTATCAGGATTTGAACAAATAGCCACTGCCATAGGCGCTCTCCCTATAGGTGAAGAACTCTTCCCCCGCAGAGGCGACAGCCATTCAAGTATTTCTTTGTCCTTAATTATCCTGAAATAATAAGATTGGGAATTCATTGACGTAGGAGCATATCTGCATATCTCAAATATTTGTTCTAATGTTTTTTCCGGTACATCTTCATTTTTAAAATCCCTGACACTTCTCCTTTTAGTCAATAATTCTTCTCCTGTTAAATTTTGCATCAGAACTCCTTAATATAAAAATCTTTGATTATGTTTATCTGTTTTGTTGAATAAAAAACTATTCACCTCATTTCTTATTCATACTTTCTAAATGGAATTATTTATTTTCAGGTTTGTTTTAAATATCGCTCCTGAAGAATATGTCACTAATGTACCGATAAAAATAAACCAGATCCAGGAAACCGGTGTAAATATCTTTATCAATATCACTGACAGAAAACCACAGATCATTGCAACAGCATTTCCTTTATCTGATCCTCTGTTTTTTGTAGTGATCCCTAAAAGAAATACTCCCAGTAATGCCCCGTATGTATATGTTATTATGCTCAGCGCAATTGATATCATTGTTGTCTCAGGATTTTTCATTACCCAATAGGCTGTGATCACTGCAATACCTGTCAACAGGAAAGTCATTACTCCGGTAATGATCCTTGTGGCTTTAACATAGTGTTTATCCGAAGCTTCCCTCTTGAAATATGGTATGTAGAAGTCCTTTGCGAAACTTGTGGCGAGTGCATTCATCGCAGTACTTAAAGATCCCATTGCTGTTGAAAAAATACCGGCAATTATCAATCCTCTGATCCCGACAGGTATATAGTTAATAATAAAATACGGGAATACCTCGTTTGTCGTTTCAGGTAAATTTGGATCAGGCAGAGAAGAAAAATAGGCATATAACAAATATCCTATCGTCAGGAAAACTAAGACGATCGGTATATCAGCAATACCGGACATAACCACTGCAAATCTTGCCTTCTTGTAATCTTTCGCAGTTAACATTCTCTGTACCATATCCTGATCAGTCCCATGTGTAGCTAATGTTAAGAAAGTCATACCTATCATAGCAGAGAATATTGTATAATTTGTTGTTAACAGCTTCTTAAATATTTCACTAAGGCTGTCCCCGCTCGAAAAACCCCAGTCTATTATCTTAAAACCTTCAAAGTTATTTGTGGAAGCTTTGATTCCTGACCAGCCGTCAGGTATCATGAAAAATATTATTATTATTGCAGCTACAGCTCCTGAAAACATCACTGTTGCCTGTATAACGTCTGTCCATATAACAGCTTTTATGCCTCCTATGATCGTATACAAGGCTGTAATAAAAGATATCATAGCTATTGCGATCAAGTACTGCAGCAAATTCGGTGTTGTATGTGTAATAAAATTGTATGCCACTACAATTATTACAGCAGCCATATATATCCTGACTCCGCTTGCAAGAAGTCTGGTTATAAGAAATACCACACTGCCCATATTTTTTGTTTTTGTACCAAACCTGACCGTCAGAAATTCATAAATCGAATATACTTTATAATCATAATAAGGTTTAATAAATAGATATGAGACTAAAATCCTTGCTAAGATCATTCCGAAGGCTAATTGAATATATGTAAAATTGCGAAGTTGAAATGATTCTGCAGGAACACCGACAAAAGTTGCTGCACTTGTTTCCGCAGCAATTATAGAAAATAATACCGCCCACCATGGCATTTTTCTACTTCCGAGCGCAAAATCTTCCAGATTTTTCTG
This sequence comes from Candidatus Zhuqueibacterota bacterium, assembly GCA_042564455.1. Taxonomy (GTDB): domain Bacteria; phylum SM23-31; class SM23-31; order SM23-31; family SM23-31; genus JBHPLC01. The sequence continues at coordinate 6,196 of JBHPLC010000018.1, forward strand.
TTTTCTTCCTGCATACAGGCCAATACTGACAATAGAAACAAAATAGACCAGCAGAACAGTAATATCATACCATATGTAGTTCATTATGTACCTTATTATGATTAACAGGATTGATGAATAATATATATAAGAAATAATTAGTAAATAACAACAAAAAACAGGTCAGGTAAGACAATGAAGTAATTTTGATAATAAAATAGAAAGACCGGATTTTATCCGGTCTTTCTTATCAACCCTAATTGATAAATAATGGGACGGTAGGTTTTCAAATTATACTACTACCTTATTATTTTGATTTATTTCTGCTTGACGCTATCTGCTTAACAGCATCTATTGCCTTATTAATATCTTCATCAGTATTAAAATAACCGGCGCTAAATCTCACGGTGCCTTCAGGTGATGTATCTATACCAACATGAGTCAGCGGAGCGCATTGTAATCCTGTTCTCACTGCTATATTATAATCCACGTCAAGAAATGTTCCTACATCCCTTGCTTTATATCCATCGATATTGAAGGACAGAACAGGTGCTCTGTTATCAAGGGAATCCGGAAAATACATTGTTACTCCATCAACATTTCTTAATCCGTCTATAAGTTTTTTCAGGAGATTGATTTCATGATTGTGTATGTTTTCAAGTCCTTTTTCTTCTATGAATTTTTGACCGGCATTTAGTCCTGCAACACCTAAAATGTTCAAAGTACCGCATTCCAGTCTGAACGGATATTCTTCAAGATGTGTTTTTACGGCAGATTTTACACCTGTACCTCCATACCTTATCGGATCTATATTTATATTCTTGTTTACATATAATCCGCCAATTCCTGTTGGCCCGAAAAGCGATTTATGCCCTGTAAATGCTACTATGTCAATATTATCTTTTTTCATATCGATTGGGACCATTCCTGCAGTTTGAGCAGCATCAATAGCAAATATAACTCCTGCATCCCTGCAAATCTTACCTATCTGGTTTATAGGCTGAACTGTACCTATAACATTTGATGCATGATTCACGATAACCAGTTTAGTATTACTCTTTATTTTTGCTTTGAAATCATCAGGATCAACGTAACCATTATTATCAAAAGGTATACGATCAACCTCAATAATACCCCTCTGCTCCATTACATAAAGAGGTCTGAGAACAGAATTATGTTCAACCATTGTACAAATCGCATGATCACCTTTTTTTAGGATACCCTGAGTAATGATATTAAGGGAATCGCTTGCATTATAAGAAAAAACCAACCTTTCAGGATGGCCGTCCCCATTAAAGAATTTCATCAATTTTTCTCTTGTTCCATGAACAATGTCTTCTACTTCAAACGAGGCATCATAACTGGCTCTACCAGGATTCAAACCCATCTTGCTGTAGAATTGAAACATGAATTCATGGACTTCTTTAGGTTTTGGAAATGTGGTTGCAGCATTGTCTAAATAGATCAGATCACTCATATTTATCCTCTTTTAATAGTTATAATTGTAATTTTCTAATGTTCAATCTGTCCCTGCACTTTTAGTAATTTCCCGTCGGCATATTTTAGTGCTGTAATAAGTGCATTCTCTTCCGGGGTACTAAGCATTACCTCAACTTTCTTTTCTTTGAAGTAATTAAGATTCTTCACATTCATGTTACTTGTTATGATCCTGCGGATGTTTCTTCTGACGAGCTCTTTTTTTGGATCATATTTTTCTTCCAAAGACATAAAACTGATATACACCACACATTTTTTGATTTTATCATAATTAAAAATGAGAAACTTACTGCATTTTTCAAAATCGCATACATTCTTTTCACAGCAAATTGGAATGGCTATTAACTCGATATCATTTTTCATACTTTCCTCAGATATTATTTCCCGATCGATAATTCCTTTTTGAAATTATCAACAAAAAAGTCTGAATCTTTCCTCTATTCTGAATTTACATAAATGCAAGGTTTGTGCCAAAGCTGCACCATAATATTATAACATATTGCAATTATAATATATAAGGACTTATTTGAAGGAAAATTATAAAAATACACCCGAGTGTGGGTGCAATATGAAACCTCACAGATCCGATTAATATGCATAATGCAACTGATAATTGATAGTTTGTTATTACTGATTCTCAAGAAGAGATAATATTATATTTTTTGATTTTACGCCATAGAGTTGTCTTATTTATTCCTAATTCCTTTGCTGTCTTAAGCTTCTTATAATTGTTTCTTTTTAGAGCATCTGAAATAATCTGTATCTCGATTTCCTTAAGGCTGTAGTTATTTGAGTTATTTGATTTTTCAGGATTATCACTATTGAATTGAATCGGGAGATGTTTCAACTCAATAAGACCGTTGCTGCAAAGAACAAACGCTGTTTCAATAGCATTCTGGATCTCTCTGACATTGCCTGGCCAATCATGTTTCATAAATTCCATTAACACTTCCGGTGACAATCCTGTTATATTCTTAATCCTGGTCCTGTTCAATCTATTTATAAAGTGATTTGCGAGCAGAATAATATCGTTCTTTCTCTCCCTTAAAGGCGGTATGTTGAGCTGGATTACGTTTATCCTGTAATAAAGGTCTTTTCTGAATATTTCCTCAGCTACAAGATCATTAATATTTTTATTCGTTGCTGAAATAATCCTGACATCTGCTTTAACTGTTTTTATAGAACCCAAAGGATCAAATTCCTTTTCCTGCAGCACTCTTAACAGTTTTACCTGCAGTGACGGGGATATATCTCCTATTTCATCAAGGAATATCGTCCCACCTTCAGCCATAGAGAATTTTCCCGGTTTGTTATGTTTGGCATCAGTAAAAGCGCCCTTTTCATATCCAAATAATTCTGACTCAAGAAGGCTGTCCGGCAATGCACCGCAATTTATAGCAACAAATGGTTTGTTTTTTCTGGGACTTAGATTGTGTATAGCTCTTGCTACCAATTCTTTTCCTGTTCCGCTTTCACCTGTAATTAAACATGATGTGTCACTTTCAGCGATCTTCGGTAATAAACCTAATATATCCTGCATATGGTGATCTTTTGTAATAATATCAAAGAAGGAATAGTTCTTTTCGAGTTTTTTCCTAAGTTCCACTTCCGTTGTAAGATCCCTGAAAGTCTCCACTCCACCAATTACCTCACCATTTTCGTCTTTAAGTAATGCTGTAGATACACTTATGGGGATTCTATTACCCTCCGAGGAAAGGATATGAATGGATTTGTTTATTATCGTTTCCTTGGTTTTTAGTGTCTGTTTCAATGCGCATCCGGATTCGCATATTGATGCTCTGAAAACATCACAACATGGTTTACCCAAGGCTTCATTTCTGGAAATACCTGTGATTTTCTCAGCAGCATCGTTGAATGAGCTGATTATCAAGTCAGCATTAACTGTAAAAACTCCATCAGCAATGGAATCCAAAATTGTATTAAGTCTTATATCACTTTTCTTCATTAATCTTCAATTATTTTTATTAATATAAGTTACAAACATATTATTATATATGCAATATTTTATACAAATTCTCACATTTTATATTGAACATTTAAGGAAGTATTAGTTGTTAAATCCTAAGACTTTTCATACTGTATACCAGAAATAAAAAAAGGGAAATCTGATGATTTCCCTTTTTGTACCGAGGGCCGGACTTGAACCGGCACGGATTATAAAATCCGAGGGATTTTAAGTCCCTTGCGTCTACCAATTCCGCCACCCCGGCTAATTCACTCAAATCTATTTAATTTAGAAAATAAAGGCAAGTGAAATTATTGTCAATGATCTTTTTTACATTAAAAAGCAAGTCATGAAGACTTGCTAAATATAATTTAATAGATACCTGCGAGGCGACGATCGGATTCGAACCGATGCATAGAGGTTTTGCAGACCTCCGCCTTAGCCACTTGGCTACGTCGCCAATTAGAGCGGGAGACGAGATTTGAACTCGCGACAGCCTCGTTGGCAACGAGGGGCTCTACCACTGAGCTACTCCCGCGGAACAGCGTTAAATATACTACTTTTTATCTTTTACCGCAATAAAATTTTTATCATAATTGACATTTTTTTAGAGCATACGGATCAATACCTTCTTGCACAAATGAATTTAATTTGATATTTTAACAAAACTCATACATAAACTACCATTACTGTATAAAATATGGAATATTTCAAAAGATACCTCTTTGTACTTTTTTCAATATTAGTTTTCCTTTTCTCCCCTTTTATATCTTTATTCGCGCAGGATATAAGTCAGACAATTCACGATGGTGTTGTATATCGGGAATATCATTTCAAGGAAATACCTCAGGTAATTCAGGTTGTTAAGATAAACCGTGAAAACTTAAGTATTAAATATAAAGTACTTTTAGGCGGCTTTGATAAAATGGGTATTCTGCCCTTAGATAAGATGGTCGATCAAAGTTTTTCCATTGATGAACACCCAATAGCTGCGATTAATGCTGATTTCTATACCATACAACAAAATCCTTTCCATGCTGATCCGGTAGGTTTATGTATAAAAGACGGCCAAATAATAAGTAATCCTGTTAACAGGTCTGTTTTTACAATTACAGATAAGAATGAATACAGAATAGACAGATTTGAAATGACAGCAGAGATCACAAAAATAAATGGCGGAAAATTTATATTTAAACATATCAACTGTACTTGCCCGGATAACAGTATTGCATTAATAACAAAAGGATTTGGCCTAAAAACAAGACCTCAGAATAATTCCGTACATATCCTTACCGGTGGTATTCAATCAATCATAAAACCGGACAACAATTATGAATTGAGTATTATAGAAACACTCAACCGGGATTCTTTATTATTCCTTGCTGATAATCAAATTGCTTTTGTTGGAATGGGCTCAGGAGCCGGATTTCTTGAAAATCTCAAAATTGAAGATAAGCTGTCATTTTCATACAGTGTCTTTCCTGAAGGAAATAATATTAAACATGCTGTCGGAGGTACTCCGAGACTGCTGAGAAATGGTAAAATAAGTATAGAAAATGACCTTGAAGGCGTCTCCCAATCATTTGTCGATACAAGACATCCAAGAACAGCAATTGGCTACAACGAAGATTTTTTGTTCTTTGTGACCGTAGACGGGCGTCAGGATGGTTACAGCATTGGTATGGACCTAAAAGAACTCGCCTCTTTCTTAATTAAAATCGGCGCAAAGGAAGCAATAAATCTTGACGGTGGAGGTTCAACTACAATGTGGGCTGATGGAGAAATCAGGAATAAACCCTCTGACGGTACAATCCGTTCCATAGCAAATGGTTTAGCAATATACGTAAAACATTAGCCCAATCATACTTTATGTAAAGCCAGTTATATTTTAACTGCACAACCACTTATGCTAACATAATTAAAGCATAATAATTTTATAAACCTGTAGAAATTTATATACTTCAAATCTGCTAAGTATTAATCTTTATTTATACTATTCACTAACTTTTCTATAGCAGGTAAGATCATTAACTCTGTCTGTCCTCTTTGCCTTTTAGCCTGTTCCAGAGTCTTCACAGATTCTTCGAGCCATTTACTGTCGGCAGCACTCCCTTTTTGAAGCATTTCCAGAGATTCCAGACCAATTAAAGAAACTGCAGTCAGATCTTCCGATAATGTCTCGATCTCCCTTAAAACCGGAGAAGTTTTAATGATCCGTAAAAGATCAGTATGATTGCGTGCCCAAATTTCGAGATCTCTTTTTAAATTTTCGTAAATAGCGTTATTATTTTGATTATTTTCAAGATATTCATCAACAAGTTTTCTAAAATCCCTTGCTTTTTTTGCGTCAGGCCTTGCAGCATCCACTACTCTTGTTAAAGGTGACTGCTGAGTATATGGTTTATGCCTTCCCCTGTTATATCCCTTCAGAGGTTCAATTATGTCAACCAGGATTTTTAACGGAGTAATATCTTTATAATTTGTAAGTCTCCTTAAAAACATTTCATAATTCTTTTCGTGAAGAAGACCAAGTTCTTCTAATTGAAGGTTAATAATATCCAACCTTTTATACATATCTTCAACATCGTTAATATGTACCGGTGACCAGAATCTCTCTGCAATAGCCGCTGTTCTGGGCCATATCCTCGAATCAATAGTTTCAGGGGATATATACTCCCCCCACATTGTAGCTTCACCGCCCAGTATGAACTTCTTCTCTTCATCAGTTAATGGTGAATCCTCTGGTATGGGATCATTCAGATAGTGCTGGCTTGTTGGCTGGATCAGATCAATATAATATCCGTTAGACAGCATTGTCTGATAACCATTCCTTGCTGATTCAACCATCGCCCTTCTACCGCGCCAGGAATGAATTACAATGTCTTTTGGAAGGTCAGGCTGATATATTTCATCCCAGCCAACCATCTTTTTATTGTATTTAGTTAATATTTCTAAAATACGCTTATTAAAATAGCTTTGAAGCTCGTGGTTGTCTTTTATTCCGTTTTTTTGCATAAAGTCCTGTATATCTTTATTATTGTTCCACTGTCTTCCGTTATTTTCATCACCTCCGATATGCATATATTCATCCGGGAATATTTCTGTAATCTCCTTAAAGAATTTATCAATAAACTCATATGTCTCATCTATAACAGGATTGAATGTCGGATTTTTAACACCCCACTTCCTTTCTATCTCATAAGGTCCCGGGGCACTTGCATATTCCGGATAGGCAGCGAGCCAGCTGGTTGCATGTCCGGGCATATCAAATTCCGGCATTATCCTGATTCCCCGATCTGCTGCATATTCTATAATTTCCTTTATTTGTACTTGAGTGTAATAATCTCCATAAGAACCAAGTTCATGAAGTTTGGGGAAAGTTTTACATTCTATCCTGAAGCCCTGGTCTTCAGTCAGATGCCAGTGCAGCACATTTAATTTTACAGCAGCCATCCCATCAAGATTTCTTTTAATAACGTCTACCGGCATAAAATGGCGTCCGGGATCTATCAGCAATCCCCGCCATGGAAATCTGGGCTCGTCATTTATTTCCACAGACGGAAAATAATATCCTTCCTCATCTGCCATCAATAATTGCATGAAAGTTTCAAGGCCTCTGATTATTCCAATATCTGTTTTAGCCATTAATCCGATCTTTTCCGGAAGAATGATCAGACTGTAAGATTCATCAACATGCAGCTTGACATCACCCTGTTCATCACAATAAACCGTAAGTAGTCTATTTTCTGAATTTGTCTGTTCATTGACAAAACTGTTTTCAAAGAATATCCCGGTTCTTCCTGCAAGTCTGTTCAGAGTTCTGAAAGCAGCATTGACCATTCTATTTTTGTCTCCGTTCAGCAGATCTGCACTAATAGTGAATTTTTCATCAAGTCTGAATTTTCCGTCAAGTACTTTAATTTCTTTTGGGAACGGCATTAAATTCAGCTCATTTATACTTGTCTGTGAGAAAGTGAACTCAGCAAGTCCAAAAAGGACTATCGCCATTACAAAAAAACCGAACCTCTTCATATTTCCCCTGTTATATTGTCTATTTATTTTCAGTTAGTTGCCGCAATGCAATACTGTGTTCATAAAGTTCTTCCAGTGTCATTTCTTTAAGAAATACAAGACCTCTGGTCGCTCTTACCAAGGGACTTGAGTTATCATAGAACCACGACCTCCCAAGACATGTTTTTACTTTCTGATATTGCTCAACCTGGATCTTCTGTGCAAGTTCCGAAAACGGACCGTCATGCTCATAGCTTGGAAAAGAAGCATCTTTCTGAGAAAGAAAAGTACTCAAAAATGAAGTATACATAATTGAGAACATATTAAGTGAGACCGGAACAATAATATCTGCCTCTATCGGATTGAATCTGTACCAGACATTCCTATATCCGATTATTTTTATATCTCTTCTTCCTGTAGCATTCTCATATCTTTTTATAGCTTCGGTTACAGCCTGAAGCACCTTATAATGAGTATCAGGGCCACTCGCCTCCGGATCAAGCGCCAGGGAAATCACATCAGGTTTTGTTTTCAAAAGAGTTTCTAATATTGGTTCAACATCTCTTTCTACCAAAGGTTCTTCATTAAATATATCACCTTTATAAAATCCCAGTCTTTTATGCAGTATATGAGAACATTCCCAACCGAAATAGCCCCAAAGACATTCTGCTTCCCATTCTCTGCACATACCTTTCAATTTCTGTATTTCTTCAGTATCTTTTTTACCCGGATAGCTTTCTTTAAAATAGTTTTGCAGTTCTTTGATGTTAACTTTATGGTTTATTAGTTCTTTATTTCCATAAATGGATATCAGATTTCTCAATAATCTTCTTGACGTCCCTTCATGAAGCACTGATTCCGAATCGGCAGCAACTCCGTCAAGATATTGCCATACATCCCTGTTCCTTGATCTCAGGCTGTCAGGATCAAAATAATCTTCTTCAAAAAGAGTCTTGAATTTATCCGTACTAATAAATTCTCTTAAATACGACAAGATATGCAGCATATAAGTGTTTGTGACTGATGTAAATCCACTGGTAAGTGTCATAAAATAATGTGTATTAGTAGCGCTTCTTACATGGCGGACAATATAGGGAAGACATCCAAGCATTAAATCATCATGATGGGGTTCGGCATGAAGAAATCTCGTATTTGTAAGGGAATTCATTCCCTTCTCTAACTTGTTGATAAGTCTTTTATAAACATCTTTCTTATGAACTTCAAAATCATTTTTGATTTCATTAATAATAATTTTCCCCAGTCCGTTCTTGAACATATCATCTACTGTAAGATCTAAGATCATTTTACCGGTATTATAAGCAGTATCAACAATAATTTCATCGATCTTATTTTGGGGAAGTTTGCTCCCATTGATTAGTATTTCTTTCTGCCTTCTGATAAGTTTTTTTGATGCTCCCTTTGTAATATAAAATGCAGAATTCTTAAGTTTCTGCAGACATGTTGCGGGATATAGAATATCAGGTTCACTCTGTATTGCCTGGGATACTATATCAGCTTTTGCTTCACCGGCAGCAGTAATTATTGCAGTACATTCCTGATTAAAGGTTATCGTTCCGAGACCAATTGTAATAACATGCCTTTTCCTCGCAGTTTCTATACCGCCAAGGTCTGCTGCTGCTGCTGCTTGAGTTTCATAATTAGTTTCGGTTAATCTTGTTGTCGAATTATGATCCGATCCTCTGACGTTAAAGCCGATATGTCCGTCTGGGCCGATACCACCCAGGAAAAATCCAATTCCTCCCAAAATGCGTATTTTTTCTTCATATTCCTGACACCATTGATCTATCCGCTCTATTACCTCTTTCTGTTTTCTTTCAATCTTATTCTTAGCCTGTCTGTATCTAAGGCTCAGATTAACTTCATTATCCGGCCAGACTGATTCTAATGTATCTCCTTTACCTAATCCTATATCATAACAATTGATTAATAGGGCTTTCTCCGGATCAAGACCGAATCCATCCATATAAAAGTGATTTACATAATAATAGAAACTGTTGTGTTGAGACGGATTAATAGGATAGAATTCATCTATCTGTATGAATCTCAGGCTTGACAAATCAGGTTTTTTTACAGCATCAACTCCACCAATTTCTAAAATTTTCTTAACATCTTTAGTATTCCAATTTTTTAATAAATAGCCTATCCATTTTATAAAGTATTCTGGTGTTTTTCCTGTCGGGAGCGCTATTGATCCATCCGGGTTATTCTGAATCCATTCTATAAACCGTAAAGCAGTAAGTTTTCCGAGATCAGGAAAATTGTTCAAAATAATAGTATTAATCTTTTCTTCCGGAGTGTAAATGATCTTAAAGTCTGAGGAATCCAGAAAATTCCTTTCTACTGTGGATCCGGTTTCGCCACTTTCCATAATGTCCTTCTGATTTGACCTACTATGTTCTTTCTTCATTCTTTGCGGTTTTGAACAGGTGGGATATTAATTTCATTTGTACATCAGTAAAAGCTCTATCTCTTCTTTTAATTGCCTTTCTCGCGGTATTAACAGCCTTTTCTAATATATATTCACTAATATTACCATTATTACACCAGGAAAAAGATGGAATAAATTTGGGCTGGAAATCCCCCCCGAATACATTCGAATGAATCCCTATGACTGAACCGGTGTTTAACATCGTGTTTATACCTGTTTTAACATGATCTCCTATTATTGCTCCTTGAAACGTCAATCCGGTATCATGTTCATTATCAGCAATTAGAACTTTCACATTACTGTAGTTATTTTTCAGATTGCTATTGGTAGTATTCGCACCTAAATTCACCCAGGATCCCAGATATGAATTACCTAAGTAACCGTCATGCTGTTTATTTGAATATGATTGCAGTATCGATTGTTTAATTTCTCCTCCGACCTTACAATCATTTCCGATAGAAGTCCCGCTGTATATTCTTGTCCCTGCCTTAATCGTTGTATTTTTTCCAACATATACAGGACCCTTTATATAAGATAGCGGTAATATCTCAACATTTTCATCAATAAAAACAGGTCCCTTTTCACCATCTAAAACAACCCCGGGTTTGATCTGAGTATTTTTCCCGATAGTTATCAAGTTTTCATTCAATAAATGAACACCGGGATATATAAGCCCCTCTTTATTGGGATTCTTAACAATATTGGTGTAATCTGAAAATATCTCCTCAGAATTCCGGTTTATTATTTCCCAGGGGAATTCCAGTATATTTACATCTATTTCAATTTTTTCCAGATCAGGAAATAAACTTCTAATATCGTTTACCGGGAATTTAATACCATTAAGTTTATTTGATTGTTCTTCGGAAAGTACTGCCGCTGCTACAGTATCCCTGCACACATAAAGAACATCGGTACTATCTAAGTCGATAGCTTGAACTGATTCCGCATCAAATACAGCCCTGCCGTTTAAGAATATCCCTTCTGAATTAATACTGCTGTTAGCACTGATCTTGAAATCTTCTTCAACAATAGCCTTTAAATAATCTCTGCACAGTATTGTAATATTTGATTCGTTGAAATAATGCTTTACTTTTTCATACAGCAGATTAGTCCCGAACCTTAGAAAACAAACCGGCCTTGTCCAGGTTAATGGAAGGAAATTTCTATACTGTTCGTCTTCAAATATATAAGTATTCATATATAACTATTCGTGTGGATTTATTTATTTTTAAAACTCAATATGCTCGGTACGGCTGATTATTTCATCCTGCAGTTTTTTCCCAAGATCAACAAAATAGTCACTATAGCCTGCAACACGAACGATCAGGTCTCTATGTTTAGCCGGATTCTTCTGTGCTTCTCGTAATATCTCAGCATTAACAACATTTAATTGGATGTGATGTCCATCCATTTTAAAATATGAGCGGATCAATTTGGCAACTTTATCTTTTCCGGTGTTATCATTCAATATCTGAGGAGAGAATTTCATGTTCAAAAGCGTTCCTCCTGTCCGGATATGATCCATCTTGGAAACAGATTTAATAACAGCTGTAGGACCATTCCGGTCACTCCCCTGTACGGGTGATATTCCTTCTGACAGCGGTTCACCTGCATTTCTTCCATCAGGTGTTGCATTAATAACCGATCCAAAATAAATATGTACTGTTGTTGGGAGCAGATTTATTGCGTAATAACCGCCTTTTGTATTCTTTCTGCCGTTTACCGTCTTATAAAAGGTTTCGAAAATATCTTTCATAATAGAATCGGCATAATCATCATCATTTCCATAATTCGGAGTTTTGTTAATAAAAAGGTTCTGAATATCCCTGTTTTTCCTGAAATCGGTTTTTAACGTACTTATCATTTTTTTCATAGAGATATTTTTTTTATCAAAAACATGATACTTTAAAGACGAAAGAGAATTTGTCAGTGTGCCGACTCCGACACCCTGAATATATGTAGTGTTATATCTTGCCCCACCGGAATGATAATCTTTCCCCTTTTTAATACAATCATCTATTAATAATGACAGGAAAGGAACTGGCATAAATTCGGAATAAATTCTCTCTATAATATTATTTCCTGTGTTCTTAATATCAATAAAATACTCTAACTGTTTTTTAAATGCATTGAATAATTCTTCAAAATTTCTGAATTTTGCAGGATCTCCCGTTTTCAATCCGGTTTTTTTGCCTGAGACAGGATCAATTCCGTTATTTAAGGTTATTTCAAGGACTTTCACTAAATTGAAATATCCGCTTAAGTTATAATTTTCTTTTCCAAATGCACCGGTTTCCACACATCCGCTGGTGCCTCCGTTCCTTGCATCCTCAACTGATTTACCCTGATTGATCATCTCCTGAACCACAGCATCCGTATTAAAAATTGCCGGTTGACCATAACCTAATTTAACAACATCGAGAGTCTTATTTAAAAAACTCTCAGGTGTCTTTTTACTTATTTGCACTGATGGATTTGGCTGAACGAGCTTCATTTCGGCAATTACATCCAGGATCATATATGACAATTCATTAACCGCATCAGATCCATCAGCTTTAACACCTCCGGAATTTATCTGCACAAAATCCGTGTAGGTAGCGCTTTCTTCTGCAGTTACACCGACTTTGGGCGGAGAAGGCTGGTTATTAAATTTTATCCATATGGCTTGTAAAAGCTCTTTTGCCTCATCTTTGGACAGTTTTTTGTCAGCAATATCTTTTTCATAAAATGGAAAAAGATGCTGATCCAGTTTCCCCGGATTAAAAGCATCCCATGGATTAAGCTCAGTTATAACTCCCAGATGAACAAACCAGTAATACTGAATTGCTTCACGGAAAGTCTTTGGAGCGTTAGCCGGGACACTGCTGCAAATTCTGCTGATCTCGATCAGTTCATCCTTTACTTTTCTGTTTTTTGTATTCTTCGCCATCTCTTTAGCTTTTGCAGCATACCTTTTGGCAAAATCAATCAATGTATCAGCGGTTATATCCATTGCCATCAGCTGCTCTCTTTTGTCATATGCATATGGATCATTCAGAAAATCAAGTTCTTTTATACTATACTTTATGTCTTTTTTAAAATCCAGCATCCCTTTTTTATATATCTTATCATCAAGAACAGTATGACCAGGTGCTCTTTGCTCCATAAATTCAGTAAAAACACCAGCCTTGAATGCAGTTTTCCATTCTTTTGGCAGCGCTTTAAATATTTTCTCCCTGACAGTTTTACCTTTCCAGAACGGGATAACCTGTTTTTTGTAAATCTCTTTTGTGCTATCATCAACTTTAAAAGACACTTTTTCCCTTGAATTCAATATATCGAGGTCTCTGATGCTGTGTGCGGTCAATTCGGGATAAGTGGACACTGCTTTCGGAAAAGGTCCTCTTTCGCCAACGATCAATTCTCCGTCACCGATGTATATTGTTTCATTTTCCAGAATATGTTTAAACGCCATTGCCCTTTTGACCGGAGCAGACATACTCATGGACATATCACTTTTATAAAATTCTGTTATAAGAACTGCGCGTTCACTGGATATTTCAGGTACTGCGTTTATGCTTTGTTCTCTTAATTTTCTAATTCTGTTATTCAAATTATTATCCTCCGGTATTAACATCGAAACCTGATTTTTCAAATTTTGTCTTAATTAATTCAGCACTATCATTATTCTTATCAAGTTTTTCAATTTTAAAGTCATTATTATTTAATCTTTCGACCTTATTAAATCCCATTTCATGATACGGTAAAATATCGATCTTTGGTATATAACTTAAAGATAATAAATATTTAATAGTATTTTCAATGTTTTTATGTGAATCGTTCACACCCGGTAAAATCGGAATCCTGACTATAACATTTTTATGAATTTTGCACAGGTTCTTCAGATTCTGCAGAATTATATCATTTGTAACGCCTGTATATTTTTTGTGAACAGAACTGTCAAAGATTTTAATATCATATAAAAACATATCAACTTTTTTATGTATCAGTTCAAATGCCCTGAATGAGCTGTAGCCGGAAGTGTCTACTGCCGTATGGATCTGCCTGTTCCTGCACTCTGACAAAAGTTCATTTAAGAACTGCAGCTGATATAATGGCTCCCCGCCTGAAAAAGTTACACCTCCCCCGGATTCATCATAAAACACTACATCTTTTTCGATCTCTTTTATGAGGTCAATAACAGTTACTTCCCTGCCCACGATCTCCATTGCTTCAGCATAGCATTTATCCACGCATTCTGCACATAGGTCACATAACTCCATATTTACTGTTTTAATGCCATCCTTCTCTGTTATCGCATCTTTTTCACAAACTTGAATACATTTGTCATCATGCCTGCAAAGATCCTTTCTGAAGATCAATTCCTTTTCAGACAAAATACTTTCAGGATTATGACACCAGCGGCATCTTATCGGACAACCCTTAAAAAATATTGTCGTTCTGATACCCGGACCGTCATGAATCGCAAACTTTTTTATGTCAAATATTATTCCCTGGTTCATAATGCATATTACATATTGTTTTTACATAAACTTAATTATATGAAAATCATACCTTAAATAAAACACAAAAATTTATGATAATTTTCCACAATTTCTATATTTTTACTTTATTATTATATTATTTTCAGTTTAATTGTATTATTTTATATAACAATGATCCCACAATTAACATTACCGGAGACCTTTCGATGACACAATTATTTAACTCAAAAAAGACATCTGTTTCTCTTATTGTTACAATTATTCTTCTGTTATCATTCCAATTATCTCATGCACAAAACGAACAGATTAACCTTTATAGAAATTTTTCATGGCGAAATATCGGACCGGCAAGCATGGCGGGCCGGGTATCGGATGTTGAAGCCCTGGATGATAATTACCAGGTAGTTTTAGTCGCATCTGCTTCGGGAGGGGTGTGGAAATCAACGAATGCCGGCACAACTTGGAGTCCTATCTTTGACAATTATGGAAGCGGATCAATTGGAGATGTTGCATTTTTCCAGAAAGATCCTGATATAATCTGGGTAGGGACCGGCGAGGCAAATAATCGTAACAGCAGCGGATGGGGTGACGGGATATACAAATCCACTGATGGCGGAAGATCATTTGAGAATGTGGGATTAAACGACACTTATCAGATCGCCAGGATAATAACTAATCCTGAAGATAAGAATATTGTCTATGTCGCCGCCATAGGCAACCTCTGGGGGCATTCCGGGTCAAGAGGGGTATTCAGGACTACAGATGGCGGACAAACCTGGTTAAAACTAACAAATGGGCTTCCGGATGACGGAAAAACCGGATGCACAGACCTTATTATTAATCCTGATAATCCGGAAATCCTTTATGCTGCCATGTATGAAAGGATCAGAAAACCATGGTCTTTTAATAGCGGAGGGCCTAACGGAGGGATTTTCAGATCTGAAGATGGTGGAAATTCATGGACAAAACTCACAAACGGACTGCCTCTTGGAAATACAGGCAGGACCGGTCTGGCTATATATCTGAAAAATCCCGAAATAATTATGGCAAACGTGGAAGCAGATGAAAATCTTCCCAATGATATGAATATACCCGGACCCGGCGTTTACAGATCTGAAGACGGCGGAAACTCATGGAAATATCTTTACAGACACTCAAGCAGGCCATTCTATTTCGGACAAATAAGAATAAATCCATCAGATGACAATCTCGTTTATCTTTTATACAGAGATTTTGAAATATCACGGGATGGAGGGAAAACCTTTGGTTCCGGTTTCAGAGGAGTCTATGGAGATCCTCATGCCATGTGGATATGCCCGAACAATCCCAATATTATTTATTTTGGTGATGATGGAGGATCACATTTGTCTCATGACGCAGGAAGATCCTGGATTAAATTCGACAATATGGCGATCGGACAGTATTACGCAATAGGAGTTGACATGCGTGATCCTTACTGGGTCTATGGCGGTTTACAGGATCAGAATGTCTGGAGTGTGACAAGTAACAGCAGGGACAGAACCGGTATATTAAATGATCACACTTTTAATGTCAGTGGCGGGGACGGTTTTCATACTCAGATTGATCCTACGGACTGGAGAACTGTTTATTCAGTAGCTCATGTTGGATATGTCGGAAGATCAAATATTGAGACAAGAGAAAGAAAATTCATCACTCCGACACCTGCAACTATAATTAATTTTGAAGAATACTCAAAACCGGATTATAACGAGACACCTATTATATACACGATTGATCCGGGTGAACACTGGTTATGGGGAGACTTGCAGAGCAGAAGCGTTAACGGGAATATTCTCCCACCCCATTTCAGGTTTAACTGGAGCTCGCCATTGGTAATCTCTTCAAATAATCCGGGAACAATATATTTTGGATCTAATTATCTTTTCAGATCGATAGACCGTGGTGATACATGGCAGATTATCAGCCCGGATCTTACGACAAATGATCCGAAAAAGAGGAATCCAACCGGGGATGGTGGTCTGACAGTTGATGTTACAGGCGCTGAAAATCACTGTACAATAATAACAATTTCCGAATCTCACGTTAATCCGAATGTCATATGGGCTGGCACTGATGATGGAAATGTTCAGGTAACCAAAGACGGTGGGAATACATGGACTAATACAAAATATAATATTCCTGATCTACCCCAGGAAATTTGGGTCAGCAGAGTTGAAGCATCACATTTTGACGCTGGAACAGCATATGTTTCATTTGACGGACATAGAAGTGATGATTTCAATCCCTATGTTTATAAAACAACTGATTTTGGGCAAAACTGGATAAGTATATCAGATGGTATTCCTGATGGTAACAGTGTCTATGTAGTTAAAGAGGATTTCAAAAATCCGGATCTTTTATTTGCAGGGACTGAATTTTCCTGCTTTGTAACAATTAACGGAGGAAAAACATGGTCAAAACTGAACAATAATTTCCCGACCGTTGCTATACATGATCTCGTAATACATCCGAGAGACGGGGATATTATTGCAGGAACACATGGCAGAAGTATCTGGATACTTGATGATATTACACCACTTCAGCAGCTCACAAATTCTGTACTGGAACAGGATGTTTACTTATTTGATAACCGTACAGCGACAAAATGGCAGAATATAAGCAGAGGCGGTTCCAGGGGAAATTTTATTTATAGAGGTCAAAATCCACAGCAAGGAGCTTTTATTCATTATTATCTGAAAAATCCTCCTTTAGAAAATGTTGGAATTGAAATAACCGATATCAATAATGACTTTCTTTTTGCACAAAGCATCCGCGGCGAACAGGGAATTAATAAATTCAGATGGAATATGCAATTCCCAGTAACTGAGTCACAAAGAAATGAATTGAAGACTAAATTAAACAATATTATTGAAAAACTATTAGACTCTTCTATAGATAATACTCAAAAGCAAAAATTGGAGAACATCCGTCTTGAACTAATAAATTCCACAAGGAACAATGATCTAAACAGGATAAGGCAGACTTTAATAATAGATTTTGGCTACATAGCAAAAGGTGATGAAAAACAGTTTGGAGAGTCTCTGGGCAGATCTATCTCCGCACCGGCAGGTAATTACAGAGTAACTTTGGATGTAAGTGGAGAAAAATTTTACGGGAGTATTATTATCAGGGAAGATCCTATATTAGATAAAAATAAGTAAGCTAAGTCAAATAATAATGGGCATTTTATTTATTTACATAAAGTGTACTTAAATATATACATCATATTATTGTTATAACTGAAAATATTCAAACAAGATAGTAAGCAATATGAGCTAAGCGTTTTCTTTTATATTTTCCACATTATCGTCTTTTATACTGCTGTAATGATCATCGTAGAATTTCTGCAGTTTTGGAGAAACCAAAGCACACCTTGAGTACTGACCCGGACTTAGGTCTCCTATATTCTTCATTAATGTAACAGCTTTTGTACCTGTTTCAAGATGTTGACATTCTTTTACATTCTTTTTACACAAAAATATTGTTGGACTCACGAAACCTGTCATCGGGTATGGTGTTGCGGCGCTTTTGTCACACATAGCCTGCAGTGTTTCGATTTCCTGGTAAAAATCAAATATGTCAGTCAATCTCAAACCAAAAGTAAAATTTTGCACAACATGAGTATTTAGTTTAGTATCTACTGCCATAACGTTCAATTGATCAACTATATCCTTAACCTTGCTCTTTACTCCGAAAAGTCCTGTTTCTTCCTGTGAATACAAATGCGAGACAATTATAATATTAGCAATCCATGTTGATTTTTCTGCCATAGGTATAATGTCATATACTTTGAATGGATATTCGTTAATAAATTCTATAGCATCTTTTGTATCTTGTTCCAATTCAAGATTTGTTAAAAGAGATGTACTGTTCTTATTCTCTTCATCAAATCCCTCTTCCCTGTTATCAACCTGTAATCCTATTAAAGTATCAACATTACTTAAAGCACCAATACCAAACAAAAATGCCGCCTTGACCAGATTTACTCTATCAGAATCAGAAAATTTTATCATATCAGCCAATCCATCCTGCCTGCATATGGCATACGAAAACAAAGCAACAGACAACATATGATTAAAAAACGGTATTGAGTTTTTATTAGACGCATTTTCGGCAGCAAATTTCATTTTGTATACATGCAGAGCAAATATATCATCCGACAGTGCATCATTAATCAGTTTTCTAATATCATTTGTGATCGGGCCGAATAATTTTGAATATACCTTGAATTTTCCTCTGTGCTCTATCAGCTTTTCCATTTTGATATTAATTTCTTTTCTGAAATGTGATATCAACAACGGAGCAGGTTTTAATGTAACATTGAAATTGAAATTCGGTTCATAGTTTTCCTGTAATGTAGTTAATTTTCTGATCTCAAGAACAGATATCTTTGATTCTTTCGCGTATAAGACCGCTCCCTTATTATCTTTCAGATCCTCTGCTAATTCAACACCTTTATACATTAACACAGTTTTATCAGGTATATAATTACATATACGTTTTAGACTTCTCAGACCTTTTACAACTATTTTGCCATCTTCAATTGAGAATTTACAAATATTTTCAGCCATTATTAATCCTCGAACATTTTCACAGATACTTTAAACAGATTTATAGATTTGGTCATGCAATATTTGTGCCGAAATCATTTTAAATATTATGTTGT
This sequence comes from Candidatus Zhuqueibacterota bacterium, assembly GCA_042564455.1. Taxonomy (GTDB): domain Bacteria; phylum SM23-31; class SM23-31; order SM23-31; family SM23-31; genus JBHPLC01. The sequence goes on from JBHPLC010000018.1 coordinate 25,269, forward strand.
TATTTTTCAATAGTTTATAAATGATTTTCCGTTATTCTATTGTATAATTATGTTCATACTGTGCATATTTCGACATATTTTATATTTTTTCACATTCGTAACGATTTAAATTACAATCTAATTTTCTGATTAACATATAAAATGTAAATCCTGATAGATAAATAATTTAGCATTATATCTGTCTTTATATTGGGAATATAATCTTCTTCTTTTGTATATTTGGCATAAATCTTGCATTTTTCAACTTTGATATTCTTACTTCTGAAAACAGTTATTTGGGAAATACGGTTCTATGAGCACTATAATGGTTGGTATTGGTGGAATGTCAATGTCTAAATCACCGGGAGATATATTAAAGACAATGGCATTAGGTTCATGTGTGGCAGTAGCGGTTCTGACAGAACACCCAAGAACGGTTACCCTTATACATGTTGCTCTTTCCGACAGCAATGTTTCTTCAGAAAAAGCAAAACTTTTACCCGGATATTTTGCCGATACAGCTATTCCAAAACTTATTAAGAAATATCAATCTTTAGGTATAAATAAGAAAAGTAAAATAACAGTGAAACTGGCAGGTGGCGCTAATGTTGTCGATACTGAAAACGTTTTTAATATAGGTAAAAGAAACATTTTAGCCGTAAGAAAAAATTTGTGGAAATACAGGCTGCCCATAATAAAGGAAGATGTCGGCGGCAATTTCAGCCGAACAGTATGGATAGAGTACGATACGGGAAAATTTTATGCGTCCTGTCCAACTAAAGGAGTCTGGGAGATTTAAATGGATACAATTGAACAAATAAAAGAGCGCGTAATAGATATCCCGGCTATTTCTTCAAATACATTAAAAATACTTGATCTGATTGCCAACCTTGATTACAGCATAAAAGATCTGTCAGATCTTATTGCTCTCGATGTTTCTTTGTCAACAAAATGCCTCAAAATTGTTAATTCAGCAAAATTCGCTTTAAGATCAGAGATCACATCAATTGAAAGAGCAGTCAGTTATTTAGGGAAGCAGGCTATTTTCGGCCTTGTTGTTGAAAACAGCTTTGGCAGTGTATTCAACTCTCCTCTTGAAGGATATAACGCGGGAGAAGGTGAACTATGGGAACATTCCCTAAAAACAGCAATATCATCCAGATTGATCGCCCTTGAAACAAAAAAGGAAAATATTGCTGATTTAGCATATACATCAGGACTCCTGCATAATATGGGTAAAGTTATTATCACCGATTTCTTGAAAACACATAATAAAAGCATAAAAGATAGTTTTAATGAATTTAAGGATATTGACTTTTCAAATATAGAAAAGGAATTCTTATCAATAAGCCACGCTGATGTTGGTAAAATGATGGCAGAAAAATGGGGCATCCCCGAATCAATTCAAAATGTTATTCTATATCATCATAATCCTAAAAATGCACCTGATGAATTTAGAATATTATGCTATATTGTACACTTTGGTGATCATTTAGCAATGCTCAGCGGAGGTTCTTCAAGTTTTGATTCTCTTGCCTATAAGGTTGATCCCAAATCCAAAGATCTGTTAAAATTGGAAGACGAGGCTATTGACAGTCTGATGTTTGAGATAGAACTGGAATTTATTGAAGCTAAAGATAAAATTTTTGGCAACTCACAATGATCAGTGTAAATATGTGCCTCAATTCAAGAGTATCTTTCTTTTGTTTAAAAATTTAATTTACCAATCACCACGTTTTATGCACTATTTTCTTCATTTTCTCTTCTTTTATTATTAATTTTCATAAATTTCAACTTTCCATGCAATAAAAAAGGGTTTTTAATTGTAGTTACTATTATACGATGAACTCTTTGGAGTAATTATGAGAAAATTGTTACTCATCTTCCTTTTTTGTCCATATTTGTATTTCGGCCTCAGCCAGACATCACAAACAGAAATTCCTGAAAATTTACCTGAATTAGTACTGATCCCTGAAGGAGAATTCTTTATGGGAGCAGAAAACGGGGACAATGATGAAAAAATTGTCCACAAGGTTTATATCAGAAGTTCATTTTATATCGGCAAATATGAAGTCAGTCAGCAAGAATGGCAAGAGATTATGGAATCAAATCCGTCTCATTTTAAGGGTGACAACAGACCGGTCGAGAATATCACATGGGAAGAAGCACAGGAGTATCTTAAACGGTTATCTGATTTGACCGGATATACTTACCGCTTACCTACTGAAACTGAATGGGAATACGCCTGCCGGTCTGAAAGTAAAAGTGAATTCCCTTTCGAAAATGATGGAGAAACACTTGAAAACTTTGCCTGGTATGAAAATAATTCAAATACTGAAACATCTCCTGTCGGCCTAAAGAATCCAAATAAATGGGGGCTTTATGATGTCCTGGGAAATGTCAGCGAAATGTGCATGGACTGGTATTTCCCTAAATACACTTCCGACACTCCTTTGTACGATCCCAAGGGCCCTTCTACCGGAACCTACCGTGTCATCAGAGGTGGAAGCTGGTTTGATAATGAGTATCACCTCAGAGTTTCTAACAGGAATATAATAGATCCTGAAGCTCGATGTTTTAATGTTGGATTCAGGGTTGTAAGAGATAAATAAGGACTTTATTCAAAAAGGACTTTCTATGATACATAAATATACCAATAGATTCATTATAATAATGCTCATAACGACATTCTCAACCTATTCTTTAATGATAAATTGCAGCAGTACATCCTCTCTAAGATGGGTACCAACAGATGAAAAGCTTGTAATCCCGGCCATTAACAAACCTGTTAAATATGAGTATAAGCTTTTCAGCATTTCTGAACCAACATATAATAATCCGATAATCTCTTTCCGGATGCGTGTGAAAACTATCTCATTTTTTGAGCAAAAGACATTATTCCAGGAACAAATCATTAAGAAAGAAAGCTCTGTAGTATATTATTGGAAAACAAATAAGCTGAAATTCTTCTCAACATGCATAGCATGGCCTGTTGCCCCGCTTCTTTCTTATTTTGCATGGAAAAATGTTTTTACTGGCGATGCTGAATTAGGTACAATTCTAATGGGATCCGCACTTTCTGTAGCATCTGTTTATCCATTTGTTGAAAAAGACAGAATCTATCCTTTAAGAACAGAATATCGAATTTCTGATACAGAAATTATCCAGGAAGGTAAATTTGAAGATTATACTGAAGATTTTTCTTACAACATTAAACTTGAAAATGGTATTGTTGTAAACAAACTCAGCACATCAGGATTGCTTGAAATAAATTGTACAGATGATCTTAATTTGGAAAACCTCGAATTAGAGAAACTATATGATCTGCCCTACTCTATTGAAATACCTGATTTGAATATAAATGAAGATTTAACATTAGAACTTACCGGTCTTTTCGTACAGTATGCAAAAATAAATAAAGAAGATGCTAATCTGAGAACAAATCCTTCAATATCTGATAACATTATAGATAATTGTGATATAAATGAAAAATACAATGTCATTGCTTCGCATGGCGACTGGATAAATGTATCATATTTATCTGAAAATGCCTGGATCCATAAAAAGAATGTTCAACTTATATGGGGAATGCGGAAATAGCATACAGTTTAAGGTCAACTATCTGGATTTTTCTGAATGATAACTATTCAGGACAGTTCCTTTTAAGTATAATTATTGTCATATCGTCATGTTGAGGGGCTTTCCCAAAAAATGATTTTACCTCTGATATGATTTTGTCTATCAATTGTACTGCAGCAAGATTTTTATTTTTCTGAACAAACTCTATCAACTTCTCCTCACCAAATTCTTCCATCCTGCTATTCATTGCTTCGCTGATCCCATCTGAATAAATTATTAACTGGTCACCGGGATTTAATTTCACTTTAACTTTTCTATATGAAAGATCATTCTTAATACCAAGCGCAACTCCCCTGTTTTTAAGAGAGTATGGATTTTCATCCAAGGAAAACATTATAGGCATATTCTGACCTGCATTTGCATAACAAAGAATATGGGTTTCAAAATCCAGGATCCCATAGAATAAGGATATAAATGTTTTGGAATCGGTGCTTTGAAAAAGTAGTTTATTGGATTTAACAAGACAGTCATCGGCCTCGGTATTAAAAAACGCCTGTGCACGTACGGTTGCCTGAAGATTCGCCATAACTAATGCAGCAGGTAAACCTTTCCCGCTGACATCTCCCAAGGCAAGAGCAATTTGTTGTTCACTCAAATTAATAAAATCAAAATAATCTCCACCAACATTTAAAGCCGGCACGTTTATCCCCGCGATATCATATCCCGGTATTATTGGATTTGATTTCGGCAATAGATTTGTTTGAATTTCGCGCGCCATACGTGCTTCTTCTCTGACTCTTATCCTAACCTCTTCCGCTTTCTTTTTTTCAGAAATATCTCTATAAATCGCATAAACTCCCATCTGCAGGTTATCGTGGAAGATAGGTGCACCCAAAATAGAAACATCAATTAATGAACCGTCTTTACATCTTCTTTTGGTTTCAAAATTAACTCTTTTGCCGGAAAGAACTTTTGCTGAAAGAAAATCAGCATTTTCCCTAAGATCTTCTGATGCTATTAGTTCATTAATAGGTTTTCCCACAGCTTCTTCTGATGAATAACCGAACATAGCTGTGAATTCTTTATTTACCGAGATAATAATATCATGAATATCATGTAATATGATCGCTTCCGGCGCACTTTGTATTAATTCTTCATAAAAAGTTCTCTGAATCCGAAGGTTTTCTTCTGCTTTCTTCCGTTCTGTTATATCACGATATATAGCATATACTCCCATTTGTTTTTTGTCATGAACAATCGGAGCGCCTAATATAGAAACATCAACTAATGATCCATCTTTGCGTCTGCGTTTGGTTTCAAATCTAACTCTTTCGCCGGATAATACTTTAGCTGACAGAAAATCAGCATTTTCCCTCAGATCTTTTGTACCTATAAGGTCGTTAATAGGTTTTCCCACAGCTTCTTTTAAAGAATATCCAAACATCTTTGTAAATTCTTTATTTATCGATATTACAATATCACAATTATTATGTAATACAATGGCTTCCGGTGCACTCTGTACAAGTTCTTCGTAATAGGTTTTCTGGATCCTCAGATCCTCTTCTGTTTTTTTCTGCTCAGTTATATCCTCGACAATTCCGTCGAAATATAGAACCTTACCTTTTCTATCCCTCACAGCATCCGCAGTAACTGAAACAATTATCGGAGTACCGTTTTTTTTCTTAAAATGAAGTTCTTTATTCCTTACATACCCGCTATTTGTAATTGTTTGAACAAATTCTCTTCTGTCTTTGGGTTTCTGATATATATCAGAAACATTAGTCTTTAATAGATCCTCTCTTCTCTTAAATCCAAGAATTTTCACAAGTGCAGGGTTTACTTCAAGAAAATCACCTTTTGGAGCAGGAGTACTTCTGAATATGCCGACAGCAATATTTTCAGTCAATGTTCTGTATTTTTCTTCACTTTCCAAGAGACTTTTTTCTATTCTTTTAAACCTTTTATTCTCATTTAAAAGATACTTTGATCTTTCAGACAGTTCTTCGTATGATGGTTTTATCATGATTATACCATTATCTGATTTTAATGCATATCTTAAAATTTAAAAATAAATAACACACAAGTCAACATATAATATAAATTGTAAAGAAGACCTGAATAACGAGAAGTTATATTTTCATTAATTGATTTTATATTGTACCCTGCTATTTTTAATACAGATGGCATATATTACACTTCATCATATTTTTAATGCTGGTCACTTCTATCTGGAAACGTTCCCAGTATTCACCATCATGACAGGGTAAACATCTCAAATGAAGGTAGGCTTTTTCAGAGTTGTAATTTTCTCTTTCCATAGGATCGAAATGAATGATCTTACGATGGCAATCGACACATTTCATTTCGTATTTTTCGATATGCAGACTGTGGTTGATGATCAGTCCCTGCCCCAAACGGACTTCCTTAAGCGAATCCGGATACATAAGCTCTGTGATAAGTAAGATCGCAGCGTGACATTTCTTGCAGTTATTGATCGGGAGAGGGACAGGATCTTCGTGTGGAGAAATATTTACTCCCTTAGTTGCAGCTATAAAAATATTCCTTATCCCCTTAACCTGTGCTTTAAAAGTTCCCGGATACCCTTCTTCAACATGACAGTCACAGCAGTTAATGGAGAGATGAGTTGATTGATCCCATTGATCATGTTTATCTGAATGACAGGATGAACAAACATAATTTGATTCAGAAACCGGTATTGTTAAACCATATAAAAGAAATACACTGATAACAATCAGAATAAGTGTTTTCCGATTCATACTTAGTCTATCCTTTTTATCATCCATAAGCAGAGAGGCTTTTATTTAACAATATCAATGAATATTTATATTTATTATTTCCGAAGTATTTCTATATCCCCTAATATCGGTTATTGGAATAAACAGTTAATTCCTTTTATAATTCTTATTCTCAATAATTCTAAGTCTTGGTTCATAGTGACAATATTTGCAGCGAATCTCTTCACCATGGCAGTAAATACATTCATTAATCTGGTCTTTTGATAAATATGAATGGTTATTCTCATAAAATTCTTCATGATAAAAGCCAAGCTTTGCCTTATTCATATCCCAGTTATAGAAGCTGACTCTGGTTCCATCTGCGGAAGTCGGTGGATCATAATTAATTAAAAGAGCTTCTGTATGACAATCCTGGCAAAATATGAACATATGGCACATTGAACACTGTGTCAATAAATCATCTTTTGCAAATTTATGTGTGTATATCCAGGCTTTATCGTGGTGGTTCGGACGCAGACTTTTTGGTGTAAAATGGCAGTGGTCGCAGTTCTCGGGTGCATCAACTGTATTATGACATCTCTTACAGTCATACATAATAGGGACACTCTCTATAGTCGAATAATCCGTTTTCTTCATTCCGACATGACATGTATTACAATCGCTATCTTTCTGCTCAATATGAGTTTTATGGCTAAAATTAGTGACACGCTTGTTCTTGGGCATCAAAGTAACGTTTTTTTCGTCGAAATGGCAAATGTCGCATTTATTCCTGGCAATTTTCCCGTCGTGGCATTCCAGACAGGTATCGCATTTCGGAAGGAGGCGATCTGAAGATGAAATACTCAGGCTTACTTCTTTGTGGCAAGCCACGCATTCCAGGTCGGTTTCATCGAGATGGAACAGGTGTGAATTTTTAATATACTCCTTTCGGGGTTTCTGTGCTGTTCCATCATCCCCAAAAGCAACAACAATGCAAAATATTAGTATAGACCGACACAGCAATCTTAAGAGTCTACAAGAGGTCATATGCAAAAAATTCCTTGTTGCTGATATCTTTTATCGTATTCACTGCTTAAATTAACATAATTTAACTAATAAATTCAATAAATTTCTTAAAAAAATACCGTTTCAGAATAATGGAATTATAAAACAATGTAATAAAAAATGCTATCAGCTTAAAACAACAAGGATCTTATTCAAAATATTTCTCATTTTATCAATATCATTTTTTTAGTCTGTGTAATGGTTCGTGCCTGCAAAATATACAGGTAGATACCTGAACCGACCTTTTGTCCAGCCTCGTTTGTTCCGTCCCAGTACACTTTATAACTTCCTGCACCGGTTAATTCATTGTTAATCAATGTTTTCACAAGCTGACCGGAAGTATTATATACTCTAAGGGTTATAATCTCTGACTTTGCTAATTGGAAAGGTATTGTAGTTGTCGGATTAAACGGATTCGGATAGTTATCATCCAACCTGAAATCATCCGGAATTTGCACATCCTCAATAGGCTTGATCCCGGTAATTACACCATCGTTCTTGTCAACAATCGCCCAGACCGAAAAATGGGTTGTAGTAACCTTAACTTTTTTGTTTGGTTTGTCAAGAGTTGCAGGAACAATTACCCAGTCTCCAGCAGTATCATCAAAATATGCAGCGGTTAAACTGTCTTCATCTGCTCCAACCGGTAATGCTGTATCATCATAACCAAATGTCAGATATGCTTCAAATGATGCATCAGCGCTCAGTGAAATCGCAAATACTTCTGCAATATTTGCAGATATTTTCTCAGCAGGAACAGTAGTTTTAGCTATATTACTGACTTTGGTAAGAGCCAGTTCGAGTCCCTTAAGTTCTCCGGTCTTAAAATCTACAACAATCGATGTATTATCTGCAAAATTGTTAGTAAAAGTTTGTGTATTTTCTGTGATCTCCTGAATAATAGGTATATCTTCAGGAACGTTTCCTAAAGTGGTCATCAGCGCATCAGAGTACCATGGTTCAAATGTCACATTATCACTCACCCACGCACCGGTACCTGCCGCATTTGACGAATGCTGAGGACCGGTTGTATTGCCCCACCAGTTTGATACCGCATTAAGTTTATATGTTAAAACATTTGATTTAAGGGTTACCGACCGGAGACCATAAGTTGTGTCCGGCAATAAAGCAAATGTATTTTGCCTGACTACATTACCTGTTCCAAAGTTAGCATCAGTGAAAATCGGAGCAAGAGAAGGATCAAAACCAATTGCTAGTCCAAAAGAGTTTGTACTCTCAATCGTATTCTTTGTGAATTTAAAATTTGACAAAATACCGATTGGAGGTGTTATTGTACCTGCACCCCACATATAGACGCATCCGTTAGTATTACTGAAAGTGTTTCCATCAATGGTGATGTCTGTCAGATCGGTATCCTGTAAATTGATAATTATTGAACATGATGTTATATTATTGTTTGAAATGATCAGATCAGAAACGGAAGTATTCAATGGTGTCAGGTAATCGCCGCCGATTTGCATTGATTTAGCGATCTTTTCGGAAGATCCAGTAAAAGTATTCATATCAACTATTATATCAGAAACCGCATATGAAGCGGAATTCCCGAACCATATACCAATGGAAGCAGAGTTAGTAATATCAAAAGCGTTATTTTCAAAAGAAATTCCTGATATATCAGCCTCAGCATCATATGTGCTTATAGTAAATACTGTCCCTACTGATGCAAGGTCAAACGTAAAACCATCGATAAAAACATCATTAGCTGTGATCTTGTGCGATCCGGTTATCGTTACTGAAGCTATTCCGGCACCAGTAAATTTGGCTGACTTATTGAAAGTAATATCTTCAGTATAGGCACCTGCTGCGACTATAACAGTGCCTCGGGGGGCAATTGATGTAATACCTGTAGTAATATCAGCAAATGCATCATAATTCCAGGTATGTCCACCAGCATTGCCGGATGTATAATCATCATCAATAAATACAATAGTCGGCCTGTAATCAGGATTTATTACCGCCCAGTTTGCCGTAAATGCTGTTGTTTCCGTTCTAGGTGTTCCCTGCAGAAATTTCGCTGTTTTCACAACAAACAATATTTCATCACTGGTTGTTAAATCAGCAGCGGTTACCAGTGACAGCCTGCCTAAAAAAACATAGTCGGAGGCATCAACACCGACTTCAGTATCAGATATAGTATATAATACTGAGAACATATCTTCGGTTGCTGAAAACATAGCGCTGCCAAAAGGTGTTCCTAATGCATTAGCTTCTTCAGGAAAAACTGATGGTTCAAATGTATATTCACCTGAACCGGTCATCACTTTTGTTTTATCTAATTCTATTCTAATATCATAGCTAATGAATTTTGTCAGGTTCTTTGCATATATACTTACATAAACAGGTGTACTTGCTCTTACATCTTCCAAAGTATCGCTCATGCTTATACCTGCGGTATATGTTGTCTCCAGTTCGATAAATACATCAGGGATTTGAGCATAAGAATAAGTACCGAATCCCAACAGCAAACCAACAGCGAGGAATAGTACAAATACTCTTTTCATTATTTATCTCCTAAATACTTCTCTGTGAAAAATAACAGTAATTATACAAAATAAATGTATAAAAAGGCTGATAATTATCAAAATACTGATATTTTTTGTGCTATATTCAAGAAATTTGTTCAAGTTTTTTCATTACTAATGGTGCTTTTAATTATTATAAAACCTGTTTTTGTGCTGTTCAGCTAACTGCATTAATCGGGAAGTTTCCTGAGGATATCTGTCAATAACATTTACACTTTCAATGGGATCGTTCTCCATATCAAACAACGACATCTCGATTTGCTCCTGCCTATATTTTCCTGCTTCTCCATCCATACCGGCCTCAACCAGAGTTCTGTAATTATGAGGTAAATGCAGTTTCCATTTCCCATCACCGGTAATAATCCCCTCAAATCTATTACCATTGGAAAAGGCATAATATTCATGCGGATTCTGTGTATCAGCTTTATTTGTAATTATATTCCACACATTTTTACCGTCAATTTCATTTACCGGCAGTTCAGCTCCTGCCAAATGACAAATCACAGGAAGAATATCGATTGAGCATAGTGTTTTTTCAGATATACTTCCCTGCTTAATTCCATTTGGATATTTTATAATACAAGCTGACCTTGTTCCTCCATCAAAAGTTGTACCTTTTGCTTCCCTGAATGGAGTTTTTCCCGCGTGATTTCCGTAGCTGATCCACGGCCCGTTATCAGATGTGAATATCACCACAGTATTATCATCTAATCCATTAGATTTAAGAGTTTCAACTATCTGCCCAACAGACCAGTCAATTTCCATCATCACATCGGCATATAAACCCAAACCTGATCTGCCTTTGAATATTTCACTGCAAAAAAGAGGGACATGCGGCATTGAGTGAGGAACATACAGAAAGAATGGCTCGTTTTTATTTCTATTTATGAAATCAACAGCGTGTTCAGTATACCATGTTGTAAGCATTGCCTGTTCACGATCCGTAACATCTTCTATTGTCAATTTTCCGTTTTCCCAATATTGCAAAGGCCATTGCCCCCAATAATCCGGATTCTCTGGGTGATATTTCCACATATCATTTGAATACATTAATCCGCAGGATTCATCAAAACCGCGTGCCGGCGGGCGTGTCTCAGGCTGATCTCCAATATGCCATTTTCCGAACGTTCCGGTTTTGTATCCTCTCTTTTTTAATACTTCACCTATTGTTGCGAATTCAGGATCAAGACCTCTGGCGTGCGGTCCATGAGCACCAAATACTTTAGTCCGCCCTGGATAACATCCTGTCAGCAGGGATGCGCGTGAAGCAGAACAAACAGCCTGAGGTACATAAAAATTATTAAAACGACAGCCCTGCTGAGCCAGAAGCTGCACATTTGGAGTTTGATAAGAGGGATTGCCAAAAGGATTGAAATCAGACCATCCCGAGTCATCAAGAAACACGATCACAAAATTAGGAGGTTTCTGGTTTTTTGATGTAATATTGCAACCAAGTCCATACGCTAATGAGGAAACAGCAATCGTTTTTAAAAAGTCTCTTCTATTCTGTCTTGATCCCATAAATAAAACCTTTGTACGTTATAAACATACTATAAGTCCCTATCGGAAAAATAATTAACCGCATTGAAAATCTCAATTTATGTAACACAATCCACCCATTTGTATTAGCAACTCTTCCCGGATTCATCATCGTATTCTTCTGCAGCGTAAATCAACCTTATATCCGAAAATTGTAATGTTTAGGTAGTAAATGCTTTTACATGTTATTAAATTACACAATCATAAAGAGTTTCAATTCACATCTTTATATTCTATTCTGAGGTGCTCCAGTCTATCCTTAAGCATAGTAATTATTTCTTTGTTTTCATCAAGGTAATAAACGTTACTGTGCTCATTCGGATCCTTCTGCAGATCGTAAAGTTCCCAGCATTCTTCCGGTTTTCTGCCGAATTCAACAAGACCGTAATAATATATCAATTTATATTTATGTGTACGGATCCCATAATGTGCCGGACGAGCAGGATTATTTGTCCAGTAACGATAATACATTGAATCCCGCCAGTTTTTTTGAGTATTGCTGCGAAGGTTTTGTCGAAAACTATGTCCCTGCATATTCTCAGGAATATCTACACCTGCATAATCAAGAAAAAGTTCTGCAAAATCGATATTGAGGATGATATCATTAACCTCTGTATCCGGTTTGATCTCACGGGGATACCGAATAACGAACGGCATCCGAAGTGATTCCTCCAGCATGAACCGTTTGTCAAAAAGGTTATGTTCTCCAAGGAAGTATCCCTGGTCAGAAGTATAAATTATAACAGTATCCTCTTTCTGTCCGGTTTCATCCAGATAATTTAACATTCGTCCAACGTTATAGTCTATACCGGCCACCGCTCTAAGATAGTCTTTTATGAATTTCTGATATGTATCCCTGCGAAAATCTTCTGTATCTGTGCTATTTGATTCAAGAATAGGTGGAGGATATCTTTCATTATTATTCTGAAATCGTTCTCCAAGAATTTCCAGCGGCCAGCCGTCAAAAACCTTTCCTTTGGGACTTTCCGGCCAGAACAAGTCTTCAGGTTCCGGAAGATTTTGGTCTTTAAATAGTGAACGATATCTGTCATGACTAAAGAAAGGTTCATGGACAGCTTTATAATGTACCATTAAACAGAAGGGATTGCTCTTATCTTTATGTTTATCCAGCCATTGAAGCGCTTCATCTGTTATAATATCGGTGCTGTGCCCTTGATAGGTTTGCCCTCCCTTCTCCCAATCCATATCTGATTCGAACAAAATTGGATTTTGATATCGTCCCTGATCCCGGAGCACATTATAATAGTCAAATCCCGCAGGCTGGTCTTTCAGATGCCATTTGCCCACAACAGCTGTTTTATATCCAACTGTCTGAAGATACTTTGCTACGTTATCTGAATCGGGATGGAGTCTGCCATTTAATGTCCTGGCACCGTTTATATGACTGTATTGACCTGTGAGTATAGATGCTCTGCTTGGAACACAGATTGAATTAGTGCAAAAACAGTTTCGCAGTAAAGCTCCTTCTCTGGCAATCCGGTCGATGTTCTCAGTCGGCGCATATCCTGCCAATCTGGAACCATAACATCCAAAAGCCTGACTTGTGTGGTCATCAGCCATAATGAAAAGTATATTCGGTGGCTTTTTTGATCGACTGCAAGAATGCAGAAAGGGCATCAATGAAACCGCTGCAGTACCGAAACCAAAGGTTTTTAGAAATTCCCGTCGATTTGAATCCATTTGTTCCCTTTAATTTTCAGGAAATACACTGCGATATATTAGGTGTCGTTTATACAAGTTGGACTCAACTGATTAAAAGTAAGAGTTAGTTTTGTGTTTATCAAGTGGTTTTATTGCTGGAGGTGATCCCACATATGGCGAGACGACTTTTTGACTACCAGTCAAAATTTCAAGAGAGTTGAATAATTATATAACTTATTAAGGTATAACATGTTACGCATTATCACCGTTTTTTTGGATACATTTCTTTTTAATATTATTACTATTTCAGTTTTTTTAAAGAAAATTTGTTGATTTCAAGTGTAGCGGTTCAGAATCTGTTGGACAAATAATCCCAAATATTAATAGACAATTTTGATAGGATGATTATAGGGAATAATAAATGGCAAGAATTGGCAAATTCGGCAGTATGACCACTTGACTAATTTGCCAATTAGCAACGTAAGTCATTGTTTTTATTAGTGGAGCTGATCGGGATCGTTCGCCTTTGGCGTAATCTCGCCTCCGGCGGAAAGCGACGACCTCTTGACTATTGAGTTAATTCACTCTGTAAGTTATTGATATTTGAGGCAATAAAAAAGTGGAGCTGATCGGGATCGAACCGACGACCTCTTGACTGCCAGTCAAGCGCTCTCCCAACTGAGCTACAGCCCCAAAAGAAGTATCAAGATACAATAATTTTAAATTAAATTCAAGAAAGTTTTGATCTAAGTGCAATTTAGTTATAAAAATCCCATATCAGACCAACTCTTAACATTTTTTCCCTTACAGGATAACCCAAAATGTTCTGATACCCCCCATTTGTTGAAAGATCAAGCTCATAAAAGAATCTCAAATTGCTCACCTGCGCTGATGCATTGATCTTTAATTTTAATAAGGATGAGAAATTTTCATCCAAAGATATGAACTGCTGCAATAACGGCAGATAAACCACTTTATTACCGCCGCTCAAATACTCTGCTGAAATATTTATATCCGTATCAATATCTAATTTCAGAAATTTATCCTCAATGTTGCGGGCATTGATCTTAAAACCTGCCGAATAGTTATTACCAAAGATATTTTTGTCTTTTACATCAAGGAATGATTGACTGAACTCAATTCCATATATTGAATTGATACTTCTTTTATATATAAAATTAATTCCGAAAATATTATCATCGTTAAATACATTTTCAACATTACTAAGATCAAACTTCCTCATAAAAGGGATAAATACTTTATCATTCTTTATAATAAACGGATTTACACATATTGAGTATTTATCAGAATGATATTCTATGTTACCAAAGAGCATATTTATTACTTCCCGATTTATACCGTTGTCAAATCCGAATGAATTTTTTAAATATAATTCTGATTTACTAAAATTCCTGTATGTTCTTGAAAATCCTAAATTAATATCTGTTTTCTCCAATCCATCATACAATATATTCGTTACAAAAAGCAAAAGCGGCTTATCATATCCGGTTCTGTATTTTAATTCAGGAAAGATCGTGAATTTAAAGTTTTCATTTTTTTGAAAACTCATTCTTACTGACATTCTTCCGTTGTTTATTCTCTGATCTTCAAAAAATGAACTGTTTATCTTTGTAGTATTTATATCAGAATATATACCTATATCGGACATTTCACTATTATAGATTGATCTTGCCAACTTTAAGCCTGTTTTCCTGTCGTTATTATAAAAATCTTCATCGAATATTAAAGAACCCTGACCATTATCTTTGATCTCCCATTGATATAATGAAATATAATCATTTTCCGATTGGTTTCGATCAAATATGCTTAACGATGTCATTTTTACATTATGACTGTGCCTCATATTTTTGAATTCGTTTATCTGAAAATCCACATCCCAGGTCAATTCCATGTTATTCTTATCTGATAACATAGTCTGCCATTTAATTACATAATCTTTAAAATTGTATCTTAAATCGAACCAGAAACCCGAACCTCTATATTTGTTATCAGCGTATATATCTGAAAAATGTTCTGTGTTCCCAGATACAAAAAAAGACATTTTTGAACCTACTCTTCTTCTAAAAGATATATCAGTATGACTCCAATCATAATCGCCGACTTTATAATTTATTTTAGTATAAGGTACTTCATCCATTCTATCTATACTCTTCAAATCAATAGGGGACAAATAACCAATATTTTCATTATTGATTTCATTAAATGAAACTTCCTTTAATATGCTATAAGGGATATCTAACCAGTTCCAGGATCCGAAAGATTCTGATTCAAGAGGTATCCCATTTATTACAGGTACTGTATTATTTTTGTTGCTTCCTTTAAAGGTTATAGTGGAGAACTGTCCTAATGCTTCCTGATCAAGTATACTAAATCCAGCTTTCTGCCGGAAAATATCAATTAATTCCTCAACGTTTGAGGATAAAAAAGAAGAGTCCCGAAGTGTATGAGCAATATCTTTGTTTATAAGAATTCCCTGAGCATATAGTGAACATTCAGGAACCGGCAGTAAAATAATAGATACTATGATACTTAATAAATATTTTGATCTTTTCAAGAAGGACATATTCAATATTTTCATACTTGATCTCTTATTTTCTCTATTTGTTTCACAAAAAGTAATTTATCCGGAATTTTCTCATTTTTCCTGACACAGTCATTAAGATATTTTACATGATTTTTTATTACATCTACAATTTCAATACTGTAATCTTGATACTTATACAGAAAAACAGAATTATTTGTTTCTAAAAGATCCATTTCCTCATTAATTATTCCATGATCAACAAGCCGATTCCAGTCTTTTGTATGAGGAATAGGTGAAAACGTCGACAATCTGGAAAGAACACCGTTTTCAGCAACAAAATACAGAGTATCAATTACTTCATATATATTATCTCCGGGAAGGCCCATGAGCAGATATGCCTCGATATCACTTCTTTTGTATCCGGCCTTTTCTAATGAGTTAACAGCATTTGAAAAACCATCCGGAGATACTTTTTTTGATATAACCTGAATTCTCTTTTCTGAAACAGTTTCCAGACTAAGTCTGACGGTTTTAAAAGCCGCTTTGAACATAATCTCTGCTGTTGTGTCATCTATTAATTCTGCCTGGATTCCATTCGGTGAATGAAAATTCAGATCAAATCCATTATGTATCACTTTTTCCAATATAGGTAAAATATGCTCTTCCTTATCAGTTAAAAGAGCATCATCATAAAACGCAATGTCTTTCAAATCGTACTTTCCCATTGAATACTTGATCTCATCAAAAACCGAATCAACACTTCTTTTTCTAAAAATTCCATTAAGTTTATATGATGCACAAAAACTGCATCTTAAAGGACACCCTCTCGAAGTTAAAAGAGGTAAAAAACGCAAATCATCATAAAGTTCATATAATGGGAATGGTAAATCATCAATATCATTATAGGATCGTGGACTGATTTCCGGTTTTAGATTATCCGGCAGCAGATCAAATATCTTATTTTCACATTCACCCTGTCCAAAAATATCGGCAGAAATATACTTTTTTGCATGTTCTTCGGCCAAAGTGGCATATACCCCACCGACCATTATTGGTTTGTCAGGAAAATACTCTTTTATCAGATCAATAATATCTATCAGCGAAGGATACCAGTAAGTCATGCCCAATGTAATTAGAATAATCTCCGGTTCTTTAATATTTGAAAGTTTATTTTCAACAAGATTATCAGGTAATCCATATCTGCTGTACTTTCTTGGTATATGTTTTATCGGTTCCGGTTTGTTTAAATATTGTTTAAGATATTTTCCTGTATAGAATTTCTTGTCTTTCGTTTTTGCTGTTTTAATCAGATCCGGATCATATCTGTCGAGACAGTCTATTAGATCAATCGACCAGCCAATTTCTTTTAAAATAGCCCCTAAATACAACAAACCGATCGGTTTTTGCCAAAGGTCAAAAGCCGCAAAATCATATATCCATGGATTAATTAGCAAACAGTGCACTTGCGGGATTCTATTGAGGTTGGATTACAATATATTTATCTTCTGAATATATTTCTATATTCAATCATTATCTCTCTTCCAAATTCTTTACCCTTGGTGTTTTCTGTCAGGTTCTTAAAATGGAACGTTAAATGAAAATTGTCGGAAATAAAAAACCTCAATCCTAAATTAAGATATCCGTTATTATCACCAAGTGAATTGCTTTCATTATCATTAACAGCAAGATCATATTCTAAAAGAATTTCTGCAACTCTTTTAAATGTAAAATTAGCCCCGCCAAATAAGTTTATATCATTATCACTGTCCTCATTTTCAAGGCTAAGATTTGCTCCAAAATGTAAACCGGCATCTCCTATAATACCTGAATAATTCCTGCTGCTGACTGCATAAACACCTTTTGACTTGATACTATATCTGTTCTCATTTTCTACAAAAGCACCGTAACCCTGATTACTGAATCCAACTATTATACCGGGAAGCATTATATTTTCGTCAATCAATCTAAGTCTGAAATCAAATCCAACATGTGGATTCCAGTTTATATCACCTTCACCGATTACATTCTCGCCGCCATAATATATTGCAACAAGTGTTTTGTCAAACAGACCGAAAGAAAAATTTGTCAGCACTCCCCCATTCGGATAATTCCTTAGACCGATCCCATATTCTTTGTGGGCATAAGTAACAGCTACAGGCAAATCGATTAAATTGCTCGGCATATGAGAAAGACTATTTGCTTCCTGCACTTCCTGAGCATTTATAGAACTTATATAAAGAAATATTAGAACTAAACTTATAAATATTTGCTTTATCCTCATGGAGAATTTCCTTTAGATATTTTCAACAGCTTTCTCAATTACATACTTTGTCAGATTACTATCAAGTTCATTCAAATATTTAACAAATCTATCTTTCAGATATTTTGATACTCCATCCGGTAAACCGAATCTTTCATTTAACACAGTTGATAAAAACCATAATAATTCCTGAACATTTGTGAATTTTATATATTTGTTAGCATTTTTCAACCACAACTGTAAAAACGCATCTTTACTTTTACTGTCCCCGGATTTTAAGAATTCATTTATGTTTATTATTGCACTATTCTTTGTATCAGGTATTCCGGCAGTAATTTGAACATCCGTAATTCTCCCGTTAGACAGAAGAATTTTAGCATGAAATGCGGAATTTGTTCTTTCTCCATAATATACAAGTGCTCTTAGATCGTTCTCAACACTGTCCTGGCTTAAGACAAATCTGAACTTCGGACATTCTTTCCTAACAAATCTTTGTTTCCTGTATCTTGTTTTTCTTAGCAGGGATTTTCTCATCTGGTCTCTAAGTCTGCGTTTTACAGGTGAATTATCATCATCAAAATTAAGACCGGCTTTAGCTACTCTTCCCCGGGAATACTTCTTTTTCGTCTTCTCCATATCTGTGATAATTTTATCAAGTATCGGTTTGACATCTTTTCTTTCAACATCGAATTTTTCCCGTTTCAAAACACTTAGAACTCTTCTTAAATCAGTCGTTCCTTCTTTCACAAGGGAAGTTATTCTTCTCTGTAAAGGTTCTCTTAATAGTCTGACGTAAAATTCTACTACAATCTCTTTCAATTCGCCAAAATCAGACGGATCAGTATCAAAGGCTTGAATAAGTTTCTTTAGTATTTCCTTCTTTGATCTTATTCTATATTGCCTTACAAGTTTTTCAATTTCCTTTTGGATCCTACCTTTTGAGGGGAGTTTATTCTTCTTTTTTTGAGCAACAAAAAGCCCCAGCACAGTATCTTTATATTCTTTCTCATTAATCTTCTTGTCAAAATTATTAACTATTTCCTTTTCAAGATCCTTTTTCAGGAAATCAGAGATTTCAAATTTTTACACAATGTGCGATTTTTTCCGGTCAGGAGAAAGAAATATCAAATCAGCAAAAAGAGGAAGATCTGATAGAACTATTAAATACAAGACAGGAAGATATTCCGGATATTCAGACTGCTAAAGAGAGTCAGGATCTGAAAAACAAGATAGCCGAACTGGAAAAGAAGAGTTCAGATTATGAGAAACAACTGAATGATCTGAGATCTCAGCTTCTGATACGTGATGAGAAGATCAAACAACTTGAACAAAAAGAAACTGTAACAGAAAAAGTAACAAAACCTGATATAACTGTACCGGTAAGAAGAGAAATGCCTTCGAATGTTTTTGATTTTGACGGGGAGTATCGGATGGCTTTGAATGCATTTGAAGCCAGAAAATATGAGGATTCTCTGAATAAGTTTGCAAATCTGCTTAACAGGGACAGAAATCATTCATTAGCCGATAATTGTCAATACTGGATAGGTGAGTGTTATTTTGCTTTAAA
>JBHPLC010000180.1:0-2963 GCA_042564455.1 Candidatus Zhuqueibacterota bacterium
ATCCTTGCGGAAGCCTGGAATCCTCTCTGAGCAATAATCATATTTGTAAATTCCTGTGAAAGGTCAACATTAGACTGCTCAAGAGCTCCCGGAACTATCTTGCTCTGTACCGCTGTTCCTGCAGCACCAATGATCGGGACACCGGAGTTTGCTGACAACTGAAAAGAGTTATCACCTACTCTTAACAGACCGCTTGGGTTATTGAAAGCCGCAACGGAAAGCTGGGCAAGAAGAAGATTTCGACCGTTAGTGAACTGACCTTCAATTCTTCCTTCCTGGTCGATCGACACCTGACTTAATTCTCCAAGACCAAAACCGTCCTGATCGCTTGCAACAAGAGAAGTATCCGTTCCTAACTGAGTGATACCGTTAAAAAAGCCTTCATCACCTACATTAATCCTTATTGAAACCGGATTTAATGCACCTGTTTTCGGCTCGAACTGGAATGATGTAGCCGAACCGTCAAATGTGAATGTTGCCAATGATCCGTCTGTCTTGAATGTTATGATTCCAGACTCCCCGCCCGAAGGACTTGCGGGTTCGGCCATTGTTGACTGCCAGGACCATTTGTTCTCGACCTTAGCATCTTTCTGGAATGACAAAGTCATTACATGCCGCTGACCTAATGAATCGAACACAGTTGCAGAAGCGGATGCAGTAACATCTTCAGCTTCCTGAGCAAGAAAATAGTTGTTCGGTGTACTGTCGTATATCGCATTAAAATTTGTGACAGCAGCTGATGCAGCATCAGCGGCGGAAATATTAAGAGCAGTAATTTCATTTGCACTGCCGCCATCACCCTTTATGATAAGTTTTCCTTCATCACTCAGAGCGACTGATCCAGTAGTAATGTCAAAAGCACGTCTGACCTGCTCCAGATAAGCATCAACATCAGTATTAATATCAATTGCCAGGGTATTATTAGTCTGGATCGGATTTCCTCCAAGTCGGCCGTCCATTGTTATTGTATCACCTACCTGCAGACCTATATCCGCTCCGGCAGCATTTCTCAGATTGGTAACAAGGTCTACTCCCGTCGCAACATGCGAGAATTCATTCGTTGTAGAGTCTGCAACAGTAAGACTGTCATTATTGGCAGATTCCAGTGATCTCTGAAGGTTACTGTTGGTACTAGTAATGATCAGTTTGTTTGTCAGAGTGGTTCTCGTAAAAGTGACCACACCATCATCATCCATCGCTGCTGTCAGGGTTCCGAAACCGGTTGGACCAAAAACATTATTAACACCATCAACAAGATCCTGTAACGAATTAAAGTCATAATTACTGTCGGTATTAATAGCAACATACGTAAATGCAATGGAATCTTCTACATCGATCAATCCGTCGCTATTACGGTCAACACCATCAATAATATTAACTGTGGTTGTGTTAGCGGCAATACCTTCAAGCAGTGTAGCTAAACCGGTATCAGTATTCAAAGCAAGCATGTTCTGAATATTAGAGTTACTTCCAGCTGCAGTAGTTCCGCTTAACTCTTTAGCATAGATGGATTGAGAACGCAATTCAGTGCCTTTGGGTTTTTCACCTGCATTCAGGTTACCTGTAAAAGACACGGAGGTTGTTGATTTTGCCGGTGATTTCTGACCAAACGGCAGTTTTATATCACCTATAGCAGCACCCTGAAGCAAATTACCCTGAGTGTCTGCTCCGATTCCCTGAACCGTATAACCGTTGTTTGGATTTATCAGTTTACCGGTTGAGTCAAATTGGAAAGCGCCGGACCGTGTGAAGAACTGATTCTGTCCGTCACTTGTAATAAAAAAAGCTGTCCCCTGAATTGCAAGGTCTGTGGATACTCCTGTTGATTCAAGAGCTCCCTGTGTATGAAGAACATCAACACTACCGATAGAGGAACCTATACCTAACTGCATCGGGTTTATACCACCTGAACCTCCAGGAGGACGACTTGCACCCTGTAATATGAATGCAAAAGTTTCCTCAAAGGTTATCCGGCTTGTTTTGTAACCAAAAGTGTTGACGTTAGCAATATTGTTTGCTATAACATCCATCATTACACTGTGGTTCTGTAAACCGGAGACACCTGAGAACAACGCCCTTGAAATGGCCATTTACTACCTCCATTGTTTATTGTTTGTATAACCCCCGTTTCGATCGATCAACGGGGCAGGGCCTCCTTTCAAAGGGCCAGCCCTGTAAACTAATTATTTCAAATTATTTATTTAAGCTAATACCGTACTGTCAATATTTGTTATTACCTTATTATTCATTTGATCATTTGTCATAGCGGTTACAACTGTCTTATTTTTAATACTTACGACAAACGCAAGATCATTCATAATAATTAATGAATCTCTGCTTCCCTTACTGTCCGCTTCTCTGACAGCTTCATTCAGTTTAATTATATCATTACCGCTAAGCATTATATTTCTCGAATTCAATCTATCCATGGCGTGAGATGAAAACTTAACCTCAGCCTGATTGGCAATTGATACATTCAGCAGTTCCTTGAACCGGCCAGTATCAGCAGAGACAGTTTGCGGTTTTGGGGCATTGACCTGCCCTAAATCCCCATTTATCTGTCTTATTTTAAACTGGTCCATTTTTATATCTTTATATTTCGTAACCGAAAATCTAATTTAAGCTTCTCCATAGCCGGGAAGTATTTCCGTAATTTCAGTAATTGGTATTTCGACATTGTTAACTACCAGGTATGCCATACCATTTATGAATCTGACTGCTGTTACTTCACCACTTGTGAAAGCACTTTGTGCTACATTCTGACCATTGCTTCCCTCTGCGAAGACTTCAAAATAATACTCACCGTCCGATACGAGATTTCCATTCTGATCTATTCCATCCCATGCAAATTCCTGGGTACCCTTCGGCATAGCGCCCATTTCTTTCTCCAAAAGAACCGCACCGGTACCGGTCGTGATCCTTAATACTACATTTTTTGCGGCTTCATTAAGATTAAACTGCAT
>JBHPLC010000181.1:0-2949 GCA_042564455.1 Candidatus Zhuqueibacterota bacterium
TTTTAATTTGACGTATGAAAAATATCTGATAAAACCTGCTGTCGAATATTTTAATGTTGAGGAACCCTCAGAATCTGTAGGCAATTTTCTTGAAGCAAGCATCGGAATAAAAAACAGGGCTGCAAGAAGGGATGCAATAAGAGAAAAAACAACAACAAGTGACATGTCGCCAAAAATCTGTCCGGCGATCCCTTCAACAAATACAATTGGGAAGAAAACTGCAATAGTGGTCAGCGTAGAAGCTGTAACTGCACTGCCGACCTCTCCCGTTCCCCGTACAGCTGCATCAATTATACTGTCACCTTCCTCCCGGCACCTGAAAATTGACTCCAGTACAACTATCGAGTTGTCAACAAGCATTCCTATTCCAAGAGCAAGACCGCCCAGAGACATAATATTAAGCGACACATCAAACATATACATCGGAGCAAAAGTAGCAATTACGGACACAGGTATCGCAAGCCCGATAATAAAGGTGCTTAATAAGTTTCTAAGGAAAAAATAGAGCACAATCACTGCAAGGATACCACCAATAACCGCAGTTATTCGAACTTCGTCTATGGAACTTTTTATAAATATCGATTGATCTGTCTGAGTCTCGATCTTAATGCCGTCAGGCAGAGTATTGGATATGAAATTAAGCATGTTTCTGCGTTCATCCGGTGTAAGGTCAGGAGGATTACCCGCTTCTAAAGCATTTACATAATCCTGCTGCACTATCGTGCCGTACACCCTGTTTTTTACAGATTGAGCCACAGAAACGATATTTGCATCTGCCTCCTTATAGATCTCAATATCAACGCTCTCAACACCGTTCACTCTGGTGATTATTTCCCGTTCTTTATGTGTCTTGTAAACCCTGCCAATATCCTTTATCCGTATATCTGCATTATTTCGCGAACCTATGGTCAGTTCGCCTATCTCATCAATGGTCTGGAATTCATTTAATGTTCTGATCAGATATTCTGTATCGCCCTCTTTTAGGTTCCCTCCTGCAAGGTTTATATTCTCCTGCCCCAGTCTCTGATTAATTTCATTTATACCTAATCTCAGTAGAGTGAGCTTATCCTCGCTGATCTCGACTCTGATCTCTTCTTCTAATCCGCCCTTGACTTTGACTGCGGCTATCCCTGGTATTGTCTCAAGCTCTCTTCTGATATCTTCATCAGCGATCCTTCTTAGGGTGAAAAGATCCATATCTCCATATAAACCAAGCCTCATTATCGGATCTAAAGTCGGATCGTATCTCAGTATTATTGGTTTCTCAACATCTAATGGCAGAAACACCTGATCTAATTTTTCCCTGACATCCTGAGTAGCAAAATTCATGTCCGTATCCCAGGTGAATTCAAGGATCACATCAGAAAATCCCGCCTTGGATATGGAACTTAAATTTACCAGGTTATTGACTATACCTAAGGCCTGTTCAATAGGTCTGGATATTACGGTTTCAACTTCTTCAGGAGCTGCGCCGGCATATTCCGTCCGTACAGTCAGAGAAGGGTAGGTTATATCGGGCATCAGGTTCAGTGATAACCGCTGATAACTTATAAAACCAAAAACAAATACGGCCACCACTATCATTAAAATAGCAATAGGCCGTGTCGTTGTAACACGAAAAGTCTCTTTATAATTGTTTTTCATAAATTTATATTGTTAAAGTTAATAGACTATTTGTTAACAGGATTCTTTGACATCACACGCACTTTTGACTTGTCTTTTAATCCGCTCTGTCCCATAATGATCACCTGTTCATTTTCAGTCAGATCATTAAGAGTTTCAACATATTGTTCATCAGAAAATCCTTCCTGGAGAAGGATCCTGTTTGCTATGGAATCTCTAACAATAAAAATGAAAGGCAGGCCCCCGTCATAAACTATGGCGTCCTTTAACACAGCAAGTACATCTTCATGTACGGATGTTATGATGCGGACTGTTACAAACATGCCCGGTCGCAGCTTGTTTTCGGGATCTTTAATGTCAACGGTAACTTTGAATGTCCCGCTGTTCGGATCAACTATCGGGCTGATCCTCTTAATGGTTCCTTCAAACTGAAGGTTATCCAAAAATTCTGATATTATTACTGTCTTTTGGCCCAAACCGACCGAACTTATCTCTTTTTCCGGTATATATACCTTAACTATTTTTTCTGACGTGTCAACTATCTGAAAAAGTTTAGTATTTGTCTGAACCCTGTCACCTATATTAACAAGCCGTTCGGTAACAACTCCGCCGATCGGAGCAACAACATTTGTATAATCCAGATTTTGCTTTGCCTGTTCCCAGTTTACTTTGGCTTCTTCCATAGTAAATCGGGCATTATCATATTCCACTTCGCTGACAATATTCCTGTCAAACGATTCTTTTACTCGCTTAAGGTCAGCTTCTGTTTTTTGAAAACTGATCTGAGCTTTCTGTTCAGCTAACTTGAAATCCCTGTCATCGATCTTTATCAAAACACCATCTTTATCCACCATCCTTGCTTCTTCCGTATTCAATTCCTTAACTATCCCCGTTACCTGGGGATATACATCGACCATCGATTCAGTTTCGATTGTTGAGTTTAAAAGAATAAATGAGCGAAGTGTTCTGAGTGAAAGAGGTACAGTTTCGACAAGAACCTCATTAATTGTTGCCTGAACCTGAGGGGTTTCCGAAGTACTGTTTTCTCCTGCATTACCCTGAACACACTGCAGTGAGAATATCAGCATCAAACCTGAGGCAATATAAACTAAATACAATTTCCACTTAAGCATTAGACTCTCCATTAATATATCTACAGAATAAGATACGTATTTAATTGGAACTTGTTACTTAATTGATCTAATTTATTAATAAGTATTAATAATTACAATTTAAAACCAATATTGTTCCATACAAAAACAATGCCGTTATGATTATATGAATAACTAAACACTTTTTTGATCAATTCTGTTGCAATTAACCACA
>JBHPLC010000182.1:0-2930 GCA_042564455.1 Candidatus Zhuqueibacterota bacterium
GTTCTGCTTCAACTGCGTCGTCGGTCGCTACCTGTAATATTGTTCTCGTTTCAGGATTCATGGTCGTATTCCATAACTGATCCGGATTCATTTCGCCAAGTCCTTTATACCTCTGAATATTTACACCGTTTCCCCCGCCGAGGCGTTTCAGAATTCTTAATCTTTCATCCTCATCGTACGCATAATGTTCTTCTTTTCCCTTTTTTAATAAGAAAAGCGGCGGCTGTGCTATATAAATATGTCCCAGATCGATCAGTTTTTTCATATGGCGGTAGAAAAATGTTAATAAAAGAGTCCTGATATGCGATCCGTCAACATCTGCATCAGTCATAATAATGATCTTACTATACCTGATCTTTGTAGGATCAAACTCATCGTCACCTATACCTGCTCCTAAAGCAGTAATTATCGTGCGAATTTCCATATTCGCCAAAATTTTATCGAGCCTTGCCTTTTCAACATTTAAGATCTTACCGCGAAGCGGCAGTATCGCCTGATATCTTCGATCTCTTCCCTGTTTTGCTGATCCTCCTGCAGAATCACCCTCAACAAGGTATATTTCACATGCTTCCGGATCAGTATATGAACAATCTGCAAGTTTACCCGGGAGGCTGCTTCCCTCAAGCGCGCTTTTTCGTCTGGTAAGCTCCCTTGCTTTCCGCGCTGCTTCCCTTGCTCTTGCAGCAGTAAGACTTTTGTCTATGACTTTCCGGCCAACAGAAGGATTTTCTTCAAAGAACTCGTTAAGTTTTTCACCCATCAGGGATTCGACAATACCTTTTACTTCACTGTTTCCAAGTTTGGTCTTTGTCTGTCCCTCAAACTGGGGATTAGGTACTTTTAGAGAAATGATAGCTGTTATCCCCTCCCTGACATCTTCACCGGAAAGAGAGATTTTTTCATTTTTCAGTAGATTATTCTTGCTTGCATAATTATTCAGTGTCCGGGTAAGGGCTGTTTTAAATCCTGACAGATGTGAACCGCCTTCGATCGTGTTAATATTATTAACGTAAGTTAATACGTTCTCGTTAAATGAATCGTTATACTGCATTGCGATTTCAACTTCCACACTTTCCCGATTTCCTTCAAGACTGATTGTGGAATGCAGGGCTGTTCTGTTCTGGTCAAGATATTTTGCGAACTCTATCAGACCTTTCTTGGAGTGAAACTTATCCTTTTCGCCTGTCCTCTTGTCCTCAATTTCTATCATAAGGTTTTTATTAAGGAAAGCAAGTTCCAATAGACGCTGAGACAGTTTATTGTAACTGAATATCGTCTCCGTAAAAATATTCGGATCCGGAAGGAATGTGGTTTTTGTACCGGAAAGTTTTGTCTTTCCAACCACTTTTAGGTCATATTGGGGAATACCCTGGTTGTATTCCTGTCTGTAGATTTTTCCATCACGGAAAACATCCACTTCACATTTTATTGACAGGGCATTTACTACCGAGACACCTACTCCATGAAGTCCGCCCGATACTTTGTAAGTATGTTTATCAAATTTTCCACCGGCATGCAGAACTGTCATAACCACTTCAACTGCCGGTCTCTTTTGGACTGGGTGAATGTCAACGGGAATGCCCCTCCCGTTATCCTGGACAGTTATGCTGTTATCCGTATTGATTAAAACAGAGATTTTTGTACAAAATCCTGCCATTGCTTCGTCGATGCTGTTATCGACAACCTCGCTGACAAGGTGATGAAGTCCCCTCTTGCTGACATCACCTATATACATCGAGGGTCTTTTTCTGACCGCTTCAAGCCCTTTTAGTACCTGAATACTTTTTGCGCTGTACTGCTTCGCTGCCGCAGATGCTGCTGTCACTTTTACCTCGCCCTTTATTAAACCAAAATTATTTCTTTAACTGCCTTTTTGCCCAACTTATCATTCAGCTTCTTCATTATTTTATGTTTATGATAATGAAGCTCCTGACGCCAGGCGCTGTCTTCCACCCTTATAAACAAACGTCCGTGTTCAATTTTTTCAGGCTCACTGATCCTGGATATTGTTTCCCCCACAATATCTTTCCAGGCCAGCACCGCCTGCTGTTGTTTCAAGCCGTCCGCCAAACCAAGCTTTTTGAACAGCTCATCTAATATTTTGCCGAATATCTCCGGCTGTTTGAGTTTTTTATTCATTGGCGAAGCGTTATTTTACCTTCGCGTACATACATTTGCAAAAAATCATCTTTACTAAATCCAGCCTCGGACATAAGAGTCTCCGGACGAATCTCTCTGTTTGCTGTAACAAAATATTGTCCGTAATTTTTTAGTATCCTCAAAAAAGACAATATCCTCTTTTTGTCAAGCAGGGCAAATAGATCATCAAGCAATATTACCGGATCCATTCCTTTTTTCTCTGATATAAACCTCAGTTCTGCTGATTTTAAAGCAAGCAATATCGTCTTGTGCTGCCCTTGCGAACCGTATTTCTTAGCATTTTTACTATTCAACCGAAATACAATCTCATCTCTGTGAGGACCGGAAACTGTAATTCCTTTCCTAATATCCTCATTTCTGTTTTTTTCTATTTCCCTTCGGTAGCTGTCTTCCAGGTCTCCCTTTACCGGTATAGTTGATCTGTACTCTACTGACAGCTCTTCTTTTCCTCCGCTGATCTCAGAATACATTTCCGAGCAAATACCAGAGAAGGTTTCTATAACCTCAAAACGCCTCCTGATTATCGCAGAACCATATTTGATTAGCTGCTCATCCCATGGCTCAACTTCCTTCTTTGATGACAAATTCCCGTTTGCGTTCTCTGAAAGTATCCTGTTTCTCTGCTTAATAATTCTTTTATAAGCTATAAGATTATAAAGATACTCTTTTTCAACCATTGAGATCGTCAGATCAATGAACTTTCTTCTCTCCTCCGGAAAACCCTGCGAAATTCCCTGGCTTTCCGGTGACAATATTACAGTTGGAAACAT
>JBHPLC010000183.1:0-2901 GCA_042564455.1 Candidatus Zhuqueibacterota bacterium
ATGCTTCTTTGATACCGCTTGCTACACGGTCGCATCTGACGATCCCGCCGAAAATATTGACCAGTACGGCTTCAACCTGAGGATCAGACATTAAAATCATAAAACCGTTTTTTACAGTATCTACGTTAGCGACACCTCCGACATCAAGAAAATTAGCAGGAGATGCACCGGCAAACTTTATCAGATCCATTGTTGCCATGGCGAGTCCTGCACCGTTAACCATACATCCGATATTCCCGTCAAGTTTGATATAATTCAGACCAAATTCACTTGCCTGTACTTCGAGGGGTTCTTCTTCGTCTGTGTCTCTGAATTCTTTAATATCCGGATGTCTGTAAAGTGCATGGTCATCAAAATTGATCTTTGCATCGAGAGCAATAACATCACCCTTATCAGTAATAACCAAAGGATTAATTTCAGCAAGGCTGGCATCCGATTCTGAATATGCTTTGTATAAGGCATGCATAAATTTAATTCCGTTTTTAAATGCACTTCCTTCAAGCCCTAAACCGAATGCGAGTCTTCGTGCCTGAAAAGCGGTTATACCGACGGCCGGATCAATAAACTCTTTAAGTATTTTTTCCGGTGTTTCAGCGGCTACCTTATTCATACCTGGATTATTTGAGGCGTTAAGAATTGTTACTACTCTCTCGCCTTTAAGTACTTCGAGTGAAACCTCGCGGGCCGAATTTCCAAGAAAATAATAGAAAGTTGAACCTACAGGTTCACTCTCGCCGTTATAATTCTGAGAGTCTGTCTCATTGTTGCCTGCACTGACCCATTTTACCTTTGTTTCAGGATCAAATAGATACGCACTCTGCGAAAGGACATTTCTGTTCAGTTCCTGAAGCGGTGCAATATCTGCAATGAATATTCCTCGGCCGTGTGTTCCGACCACAAGATCATTCTCGCGGGGATGAATAACAAGATCATGTATCGGCTGGGTCGGCATATTGTTTTTCATCATAGTCCAATTTATACCCGCGTCGATCGATACATAAACAGCCTTGCTCGTACCGGCAAACAGAAGATTCGGATTTTTATGATCTTCCTTAATAACATTGACTGTTTCCTGAGGAAGGTTATTTCCGATATATGTCCATGTCTGTCCGAAATCTGAAGTTTTATATACATAAGGTTTAAAATCATCGTATTTATAACCCCAATAGGATATATAAGCTGTTCCCGCAAAATGATTGGATGCCGTTACTCTGCTGACCCAGTATCCGGGATTATCCGGAATATTGTCATTCAGCAGTGTCCAGGTCTGGCCGTTATCCTGAGTAAGCTGGATATTGCCATCATCCGTACCGCACCATATAACACCCGGTTTCACTGGAGATTCGCTGATAGATGATATTGTACAATATGTGATGTTTCCTGTACCCTGGATCTTTGCAGGATCATTTGTTGTAAGATCGGGGCTTATCATTTCCCATGCATCACCCTGGTTCATGGAGCGTAGAAGAAATTGTGAACCGTGATAGATTACTTTTGGATTGTGTGGTGAAATATGGATCGGTGCATTCCATGCATAACGGAAACGCTGTCCCTGGATACTTGCTCTGATACCTGCTCTTTCTCCGGTAACTTGATTAATGCGGCTGATGCTGCCATTTTGTGATTCGTTATATAACCACCTGCTGTCCGTATAATCTACCTGGTTGTGCATACCGTCACCGCCGCCGACGTTTCTCCAGTCTTCATAAGATATCCTGCCGCCGTCACGCTTCGTGCTCGGACCTTTTTTTGATCCGTTATCCTGTAGACCGCCGTATACATTGTACGGATAATCCATATCTACACCGATTGCATAAAACTGCGCAAGTGGCAGATTGTCCGGATGCATCCAGTTCCTGCCGCCGTCGAATGTAACACCCAGACCATGGTCATAACCCAGCATCATATGATCGGAGTTCTCAGGATTGATCCACATAGCATGATTGTCACCGCCGAACCTGAAAGGAGAACCCCATGTTTTCCCGCCGTCCGTACTGTGCGTCATACTCGTAGCCAGAACATATACATGATCGGGATCATTCGGATCAATTCTTATGGAGTTGTAATAATAACCGGGGCCACCACCTACTGTAGGTCTTTCAGTATGAGTCTTATACCAGTTCTTCCCGCCGTCATCCGAGCGGTAAACCACGGAGCCAACTTCACGACCACCCCGCGGAGGGATGCCGTTGAGAAGCTGATTATAACGTTCTTCATCGGATACGCCTTCAACATTATTTACTTCGATATTCGCATACAGGATCTTAGGATCTCTCAGGTAGCATTCAAGCTCAATTCTACCCAGCATACCGGTCGGAAGGCCTCCGCCTAATTTTTCCCAGGATCTTCCTGCGTTCGTTGTTTTATAAATACCTGTTCCCGGGCCGCCTGCATTAAATGTCCAGGGTTTACGGACCTTGTCGTAAGTTGTGGCATAAAGTACATCTGAATCTTTCGGATCCATAATGACGTCGACCACTCCGATATTTTTTCCGTGATCGACTATACCGAGGGATTTTTCCCAGGTTTGACCGCCATTAGTCGTTTTATAAAGCCCGCGTTCTTCGTTCTCAGAATATAAATGACCTAAAGCGGCTACATAAACGATGTTCGGATTTGTAGGGTGTATGACAACTCTTCCGATATGATGCGATTCCGGAAGACCTACGTTTGTCCATGTCATCCCGGCATCTGTGGATTTGTATACTCCGTCACCCCAGTAAGTGCTTCTGGAAGTGTTGGATTCACCTGATCCGAGATACACAATGTTCGGATCTGATTGTGATACGGCGATGTCACCTATTGAATATACATTCTCAAAATCGAATATCGGTTCGAATGTAATACCATGATTAACGGTTTTCCATAAGCCGCCCGAGCCTGTGGCTGCATAAAATATCT
>JBHPLC010000184.1:0-2884 GCA_042564455.1 Candidatus Zhuqueibacterota bacterium
AGTTTCCACGAAATTGCTGGTCGGATCGAAAAGGAACTTATTATGACTGTCAAGGACGCCGCTGCGAAAGACAATTGATGAAACATGGCCTTCGCCAGTGGCCCGCAGACTCATAACAAAGCGCAAGCTTCCTTTATTCAGATGGCTTTGATCAGGATGGGGGATGATGGAAGGATTAAAAAGGGCGGCTGATTCAATGGAGTATTCTTTTGTAAAGTAAGCTCCGATGAGATCTCTCTGAATATCGCTGAGGACTGTATCCCTGGGAAGATAACCTTTTACCTCTTTTAGATGCCGCTCAAAAATATGTCCGATGTCTTTGTGATTTGAGTAAATAAGTCTTTGGCATCTTCTTCCGACAAGCTCATTATCCGCTGAATTATTTTAGATATTCGAAATCCCTCCTCTGGAATATGAGGAAGAGTGATTACCCGTGATGTATCCCCTACTATCTTATTTGCTTTTCTAACAACTTTCAGTTTCTGATTATTTTTTGTTTGCATATCATTGAGTCCTTAATGTCGATTTATTTTTTCACTTTGCATCGATAGACTGTTCATCGGAATAGATTTTCATTTTCATTCTTTCCTTGAAAGTGTATTTCAATCATTTCATAAACAAAAAACATTTTACTCGGTCTACCCTCAACCGGAAAGTAAAATCCTACAACGGCGGACGGGAATCCGAAAGGCAAACCGATACCAGATCATCTATCAAAGCCGTACCGGCGCACATGACCGTATCCGCACCGCCCCAGTATATTTTTACCGTACCGTCATCTTCCGGTACAGCGCCG
Source organism: Candidatus Zhuqueibacterota bacterium (assembly GCA_042564455.1). GTDB lineage: Bacteria > SM23-31 > SM23-31 > SM23-31 > SM23-31 > JBHPLC01. The sequence goes on from JBHPLC010000184.1 coordinate 797, forward strand.
CATGTAAAGACAACATTGGGGACATATCCGGTTACTTCCCAGGGATCCTCAGGCTGTAATATCCACTGATCGGAAACGCCGATGATATTGGCAGGATCATCAAGGTCATGCAGAGCTACACCAAGTCTATATACAGTTCCGGACATCGTTTTAAAAACACCATGATAAATATTAAGCCATCCTTTGTCGGTTTTGAACGGTGGAGCCCCGGGCCCGATTTTCATTTCATCCCAGTGGTAGGGAACCGGCTTCAAAATCACCCGTGAATCGCCCCAGTACACAAGATCAGGGGAATAAGAAATCCAGATCGACCATGGCGAAATTTCAGAATGCGGTCGGTCCAGGCGTACATAACGACCACCGAACTTTTCAGGGAAAATGACCACATTGCGGAGGTCGGCCTGGGTTATAAGAGCAACGCGTTCCACTTTTTCAAAATCTCTTGTGCGTGCCAGGGCAATCCTCACTCCATGACGGGAATAGGCGCTATATGTAAGCATGTAGTCGCCTTCTACAGGGCAGATTCTAAGATCCTCAACTCCAAACTCTTCATATTCGGCAAAAACACTGTCAGTTGAAGGTGTAAGAAATGGTTTGGGATGAACTGTAAATGAAAAACCATCCTCACTATCTGCCCTGCCGATGATGGAGCGCCCGTTCAGTTGATGAGACCTAAAAAGCATAATATAACGATCGTTGTGCTTTACAATGCCCGCATTGTGAACAGTAGCTATCGGATACGGCACATCCTTTTTTGTCAGTATGGGATTTTTCTTATAACGTGTTATAATTGGAGAATGAGTTTTCATAATGATCTAACCTGTAAAATTATTCTAAGTTTTCAGTCGGCCGTTATCGGATATCTGTCTCAGATTTTTAAGGCCATTCTATAGTCTTTCAGATTCAAGAATTAATTCATAAACCTGAATATACTCCTCAACCATGCGTTCTATTGTAAAATACTGTTCAACATGGTGACGACAGTGTGCGCGGTCAATCTCTTTTGTTTTTGCAACTGCGTCTATTGCTTCACTCACTGTATTTACAAGAAATCCATTTTTGCCGTTTTTAATAAGTTCAGGCATGCTGCCCCTGTCAAAGGCAATAACAGGAGTACCGCAGGCCATGGATTCGATTACGGACAGACCAAAAGGTTCATCGAAATTTATAGGGTGCAAAAGAGCGCAAGCCTTACCGATTATCCGGTTGCGCTCAGCGGGCCCGATGCTACCGATAAAAACCACCTTGTCGTTGTCTATGTGAGGAGAAATATATTGATCGTAATAGGCCTGGTCCTGGATGATTCCAGCCAAAATCAGCTTTTTATTACAGCCCCTGGCAATTTCAATTGCTTCTCGGGCCCCCTTGTCATAATGAATGCGTCCGAAAAAGAGCAGGTAATCTTCAGGTTCTGGTTGAAAATCGAACTGTTTTATATCAATACCGTGATGGATGGTTTTGATATAATCAAGATCCGGAGACCGGTCTGCATCGCTGATGGAAACATAGAACACTTTGCCGTTGTATTTCCTGTAAACGGGCAGAATCCCGGGTGATGAAAAACCGTGAATGGTGGTCACTACAGGAGTGGAAATAAAGCCGGTATAGGTCAGTGGCAGATAGTCAAAATTGTTATGGATAATATCAAAATCTTCAGCACGTTCAAAGAGTTCCGAAATATGCAGACACTCCCATACTTTTGGAATAATAGAGCTATCTTCTTCATAGCCCTGAGGACAAATCGCATGCAATCTGCCGCTGGTCTGCGAATCTGCGGTTGCAAATAAAGTTACATCATGATCGCGCGAAACCAGCTCCTCGGTTATAAGGGAGGCTATGTTTTCCCATGGCCCATAATGTCGCGGCGGTGTGCGCCAGGCTATGGGTGAGAGCATGGCAATGCGCATTACTGATCCTTCTGTGAATCGGTTTTCTGCGAGAACGGCTGCTTTAGAAGTTCGTCAGCATAAAGCTTCTGTAATGTCATCAGCGAAAGTAGCCAGGCAAGTGAAGATTCGGCGCCTTCATTCTGGTTGATACCGTCAGCCATCAGCCCGTCTCTGCAACCACCTGTCTTGGGATCATAGA
>JBHPLC010000185.1:0-2858 GCA_042564455.1 Candidatus Zhuqueibacterota bacterium
TATATTTTATAAACTGTGGCTGAACAGGGATAAACTGAATATAACAATATCACTAAGATCGTACCTTTATAAAACGGTTCGGAACTCGGCATTGAATTATAACAGGGATAAAAAAGGTTTTAGTATTATCAGTCTGGATTCAGACGCTCTGGAGGATATGTCTCAGACTCCTTTGGAAAAATTAGATCAGAAAGAAATTCTCACCTTATTACAATTATCAATAGAAAAACTGCCCGAGAAATGCCGCCAGATATTCATAATGAACAGGTATGACGGCCTGAAATACAGGCAGATCGCAGAAATCCTGGATGTGTCGGTTAATACCGTGGAAACACAAATGGGGCGCGCATTTAAGAAACTTCGAAAACAACTTATCAGCTTTCTTTCTATCCTGACTGGATAAAAACAACAAAATTTACATATCGTAAAAATTTTTGTCATGGAAAATATAAATTTCCGTGTCTTATAATAAACAGCTTATTAAAGGCTAAAATTTTAGAAAGTGTAAACTTATGGATCCATCTTCAATGGAAATACTGATCGCCCGTTATTTGTCGGGTGAATGTACTGAACATGAAAAAGAAACGGTTATTAAGCTGCTCGAAGAAAGCGCTGATGAAAAGCAGATAGTAGAGATCTTGAAACGATTCTGGAATGTATCAGAAACCGGGAAGCATGAATTCGATGCTGAGGCAGCTTTGCGGAAACTAAAAGACAGATCAAAAACAGACCAAGATATTCCAATATCTAAAATTCCTGATGAACAGTTATCATATTCGGAAAGAAGGCGCAATTTGCGCCGCAGATCACGCGGAAGCTCTACATTTGGCCGTTTTATGAAGTATGCTGCAGTACTGATACTGTGTGTTTTAGTACCATATTTTGTTCTGCAAAAAACAAATGAACAACCTGCTGAAAATCTTATAGAAGTATATGTTGAAAACGGTGAAACGAAAGAGGTGTTACTTCCCGATGGATCTGAAGTATTACTTGATGCCGGAAGTATCCTGACTTATCCCGAAGAATTCCAGGATACAAGAGAGATTACTTTAACCGGTGAGGGTTATTTTGAAGTTGTCCGCAATCCTGAGAAACCTTTCGAGGTACAGGCACAGCATGCGGTCATAAAGGTTCTGGGCACAAAGTTCAATGTAAGAGCGTGGGACCGGACGGAGGGTGTGAAAGTAGCTGTCTCTGAGGGTAGAGTTTCACTTCAATCGGCGGAAAATGCAAACAGAGATCCGGTTATTATTACGGCAAACCAGGTGAGTTTTATGGGCACAAACGGTTCAATATCGGCACCGGTCGATGTTAATATTGATAATTTCCTTTCCTGGGCAAACCGCGACCTGGAGTTTCATGATGTATACTTAAAGGAGATTATCAGTCAATTGGAACGCTGGTATGATCTCCGTATTGTTTTTGAAAATGAATCGTTATTGGCCTTGAAAGTATCGATGCACGTAAACAGGAGACCTTTACCGGAAATTTTAGAACTGATAGCCGCAATGTCAGATCAGGAATTCGAAAAAACAGATAATAAAGTGAGATATTTTTCTAAATAACTAATCCGATCCGTCAGACAGGGCAGATCACAAAAGCAGAGACATGGTTAAATGGTAAATATTTTTCGCAATTGGATTTTAACTGCTGCAGCATTAATAATTTTAGGCAGTGCTGCTGTTCAGGCTCAGAATAATAATCATCAGACAGACAAAAATACAGATAATATTCCTGCAGCACTGTTCAGCATTATAACTCTTAACCTGAATAATGTTAGCTTAGAAGAGGCTCTGAACGAATTGTCAGTGAAAAGCGGAATAAAACTGAACTATATTATCAGTGATATTTTCAGACAGAAAACTGTATCGGTAAATAAACAAAATACAATCGCCTCTGAAGTTTTGATGGATATTTTAAACAGAACCGGAACAGGTTTAAGGACAACAAAAGACGGGTTATTAATTATCATTCCTGCCAAAAATTCTTATGCTGAAATAACGGGAATCGTGACGGATAATAAAAGCGGTCTTCCTCTTTCCCGGGTGAATGTAATTATTAAAGGGACACAGTTAGGTGCTGCCACAGATAGTTCCGGGGGATTCATTATACGTAATGTTTCACCGGGGATCTACTCTGTTGAGGCTTCCACGATCGGATATGAGACAAAGGTGATTGAGAATATTTCGATTAAGGAGAACGAGACGGTTGAACTGCAATTTGAATTAAATGAGACAACACTATTACTGAGTGAGATCGTTGTGACTCCTGGACATTTTACATTAATGGAAGACAAACCGGCTTCATATAATGTACTTGAATCAGAAGATCTGAGGGATTTCCCGCAGTTAGGAGAGGATATTTTCCGTGCAGTGAAACGGCTTCCCGGGCTTTCAGGTAATGATTTTTCGGCAAAATTTGCAGTCAGGGGAGGTGAACACGACGAGGTACTGGTAATGCTTGATGGTCTGGAACTGCATGATCCGTTTCATTTAAAAGCTGTTGGAGGAGGATTAAGTATAATCGATGTTGAATTAATCAACAGTATTGATATGATAACGGGAGCATTTCCGGCAGAATACGGTAATAAATTAAGCGGTGTATTCAATATGCAGACGAGAACACCGACTTCCGAAAAACCGCGGACATCTCTGGCGATCAGTTTTTTGAATACGCGCTTCCTGACGGAAGGGACTTTCAAAAACGGTAAGGGAAGCTGGCAGCTTTTAGCACGCAGGGGTTATATTGAATACATCCTGAAACTGATGGAGGAAGAAAATAATGTAAAGCCGGTATATTATGATATTTACAGTAAAATGCAGTATTTTCTGAATCCCGATCATCTTATTTCAGCACAT
>JBHPLC010000186.1:0-2841 GCA_042564455.1 Candidatus Zhuqueibacterota bacterium
ATGACCAGGTGATCGAGAAAGTACTCGACAACGGGCTGAAAGTACTTATAGTACAGCGTCCGCAGGCGCCGTTGATCCGCTGTATATTAGCTTATCGTGTCGGATCAGTCAATGAAAGGCCTGGGATAACCGGAATTTCACATTTCCACGAGCACATGATGTTTAAAGGAACCCATTCAATGGGTGTTAAATCCGGTATGCTTGAAAAAGACAGTGACTACATTCGCCAGATCGACGAGATAATGGAAATGGTCGTAGAGGAAGAATCAAAAGTAAAAGGGCGTGATGACGCCAAGATAATAGAATGGAAAGCTCAGATCTCAGAGATCATTGCCAGACAAAAAGAGGAAACGGTCATCAATAATGAACTTTGGGCGGCTTATCAGGAAGCGGGTGGTACCGGAATTAACGCCTCTACCGGTAAGGAAATGACACAATATTATGTCACTCTTCCGAAAAACAAGATCGAACTTTATCTTGCCCTTGAAGCAGACAGAATGGTCAATCCTGTATTCAGAGAGTTCTATTCCGAAAGAGACGTTATTATGGAAGAACGCCGCATGAGTGAGAACCGGCCCGGATACTTTTTCAGCGAACAGCTTACTTCAACATTTTATGCAGCCAGCCCATATCAGTGGACTGTTGTAGGATGGATGTCAGACCTGGAAAGCATCACACGTCAGGATATGATCGAATACCGTGAGAAATATTACAGACCGGATAATGCTACATTAGTCCTTGCCGGGGATGTTGACGTGGATAAAGTGATGTCTCTTGTACATAAGTATTTTGATCCGATCAATCCCAAAGGAAAATCACCAAGAGTGGTCACAGAGGAACCGTCTCCCGAATTTTACAAACGAACAGTCGGTGAAAATTTTGATGCACCCTATGTGGAAAAACGTGTTTACGGAAAAGCGGAAACCTCTCCGTATGTTACAATTATGTTCCACATTCCACCTCTATGGCATGATGATGTTTCCAAACTGTATATGCTGGGACAGGTCTTGAGTGCACGAACCGGAGATATGTACAACGATATGGTCTTGAAAGACGAACATGCCACATCAGTGTCCGCACGTGCATCAAATTCAATGTATGATGGTGATTTTTCTGTACGGGCAAACATTAAAGAAAGAAGAAATCAGGTGGTTGTTTCTCATGAACAGATCGAAAATGAACTCTGGACACATTTAGAGAATGCCAAACGAAATCCTGTTGATGAAGAACTCCTTCAGAGAATAAAGAACAGAGAGGAAGCAAGTTTTCTGCGCTCATTAAGAGGAACTGGTATTGCCGGCAGCCTGGCACGTATGGAAACAGCATATAAATGGCAGTTCATAGAAGAACAATATAAACAAAGAATGGCGGTAACACCCGAAGATTTAATGGAAGTCGCAAAAAAATACTTTACAAAAGGTAATAGTGTTACCGGTATTTTGGAACGCGGTAAATAATTTGAATTTTATCTCAAAATAGATAAAAGGAGGGCATAATAATGCTTAACAGATACATTAAATTCACGATTTTCTTTGCGCTTGCGGCTTTATTGATCTCGTCCTGTTCTCAGGATCTTGGACCGCGTCCGGATGATTTTACATATGAGCCTCTGGATTTCCAGCCGCCGAAATACGATGAATTCAGGACAACCCTGTCCAACGGTCTGGTTGTGTATATTGCCGAGGATAAAGAGATCCCATGGTTCGATGCTTCTATTATGATTAAAACAGGGCCGTTTCTTGAGCCCGCAAATAAACTCGGTGTCGCAAGAATGGTTCAGTCGATCATGCGTTCCGGAGGAACAACATCAATGACAGGGGAACAGATCGATGAAAGAATGGATTTTCTGGCAGGTTCCGTATCAGCAACAAGTTTATCGATCCATACAAAGTATTTCGATGAAGGTATGAAAATTTGGATGGATATACTGAATAATCCTGCTTTTCCAGAAGACAAGATACGCCGCTCAAAAGAAAGTTCAATTCTCAGTATAAGAAACCGCAATAAAAATGTTTCAACTGTTGGCAGCAGGACTTTCAACGAACTGATATACGGTGAGGATTCACCTATAACTGCTCAGCAGAACGAGGCAATGGTTAACGGAATCACAAGAACCGACCTCAGGAACTGGCACAGGAAATACTGGGGAGCAAATAATGCCATACTGATCGTTTCCGGTGATTTCAATAAAGATGAGATGCTTCAGAAACTTGAAGACACATTCGGAAAATGGGATGATTCGGAAAAAGCAGTTCCAAAAATTCCGGAAGTCAAGCAGGCAGCTGTCGGCGGTGTCTATATGATCGAACCGGAAGTTGTTCCAAATCAGGGAGTTATCAGGATCGGTAATATTGGCTTAATGCAGGACGATGAAGACTATCCGGCTGTGGATCTGATGAATTATATCCTCGGCGGTGGTTCCTTTTCCTCCAGAATAATGAAAATTGTAAGATCCGATAATGGTCTTGCATATTCTACTGGATCCCGATTCAGCGGAGGCACTCTTTATCCGGGATCCTATGCTGCGTCATGCCAGACAAAGAACTCAACAGTGGTATTTGCCGCTCAATTGATGCTTAACGAAATTGAAAAAATACGGGATGTGCCTGTAACAGAAGATGACTTGAATTTTGCTAAAGCGGCAAGAAAAGAAGCATTCCCTTCCAGGTTTTCATCTACTTCCGGAATACTGAGAAACTTTGCCAATCTCGAATTCAACGGCAGACCCATGGATTATTATGACAATTACCTGGAAAATTATGAAAAAGTAACTATTGAAGATATTCAGAATGCGGCTAAGAAGTATCTGACAACTGATAATATGATCATTATGATCGCCGG
>JBHPLC010000187.1:0-2794 GCA_042564455.1 Candidatus Zhuqueibacterota bacterium
TAATATTCGAAAGAAGATTGATGAAAAACACAATTGTTCATTTAAGATCTGCTCTCAACAGAGCAACACTTCTAGCATGGTTGGGAGCTTTCACTATTCCTGTATTGGCAGTCTCATGCTACCCAGGTTTGCCACCTTCGCTAAGAGTACCACGAATTGAAATAACTAACTGGGAATCATCGAAGGAGCTCTTTTATCAAGATGAGGGCATGAATCTCGTCAAAGAAATATTGCCGTTGAATAGTGCAGATGAGTTTCTTGTAGTGAGCAGCAATAAGATCGGCCGTGTTTCGACAACAGGTTCAGATCCTGAGTTTTTCGATATTGAAATAAGACTTCAGGAAGTGAAAGTCGTCAATAACTCCAATGACAAACCTGAAGCTATTATTGGTAGTGGATTTTATGGCAAACCTTCTGCAGCAATATTGAACCTGGAAGGACAGTGCATGTGGAGATATGATGGTGGCGTTTCCTCTATGGGAAGAGCTGCAATCATTGAGGATAGTGACATTCGTTATGTTATAGTTAACAAAAGAAGGGAAGGACTCCTTTTTTTTGATTATGAAAGTGGAGAAATAATACGCAAAGGTGATCCAATAGATGTAAAAGACTGGGCAGATTTTACAGGAGACAACCATCAGGAAGCACTGCTCAGCCCAAGTGAATGTAATTACACTGTAGTAAATGGCAGCGGAAAAGAAGTTGCCAGCCTCAGTGTATCTTCGGACTACTGGTACAGACCGATTGTCATTCAGTTTGGACACCCTTACCTTGTAATGTCAGCGGGAAGTGTACTTGATGTATATGATTCTGAGATGAAACAAGTTAAAAGATACGACGCACAAGGTGCATCACCATTACACGTAGTTGCAGCGACATATGTTGGTACTGGACCAGATGCCCCGTTTGTAGCGATTTATAAGGGCTGGGGAAGATGGCTCAGAAGCGTCCTGTATGTATTTTCAAATGATGGTACACTCGTATATAAGGAGATCCTTGATGACTCTTACAATAGCCTCACTCCATTAGAAGGAAACGATGGTACAGCTTTCTTACTGGGAGGTCGAAACGAAATCTTTAAGTACAGTTTCCAGCATAGGGAATAAAGGGATCGGTATCAAAAGCTCATGAATCGCGGACGAATAACTCTGGATATATTTAACTTAAAAGTTCGTAAAGCGTAACACACGCCCCCGCAAGTTTTTATATGTCTACTAACCAATCCTCCCCAAAAATCCTAAAAACTATAAGTAGTTTTTAGATATACTTCATCATTTTTCCCGAAGCGGCCGAATAAAGAACCTATTTCTCCGCCGAAAACTGCAAAACCGATCTCAAATACCAGCGCATCCTCCGGAGAGTATTTGATTTTAGGCTGCAGAAGATAACCTGAATCCTCCACATCAAAAATACTCATTATTTCCAGAGAGTGCTGCTCGCTTTCACCAAAATTCTTGCCGATCCTGCTGGAAACAGCCTTTCGTATCGGTAGACCCAGACCGAGCCGGCTGATTATAGCTTCTTCCATTTCTCTTTCGACCTGATTGTCTACCTTTGTCAGGAATTCACTGAAATACTGAAAATTGATCTTTATCCCGTTCGCAAAATTATAATCCGTTCCCAAAACCATCTGAAAATACGGATTCTTAACGAACGGATCGATACCTTCACTGTCCGAGGTGTGAAAATAGGCCGCCTCACCCCAGAGTCCTACAGAACTGAAACTTCCCGCAAAATCCGCAGCATACATTTTTGTCCTGCTGAAAACAAGCCCATCCAGGTGAGGTGCTCCCCAGAGGTCATATGAAAAAACCGGGGTAAAAATGTTATCCCATCCGTCAAAATAACTTGCGGACACATCTACATAACCGAATGTACGTTCCCATTTGACTGCCCATTCGGTCTTATCTATTTCGTTTTCCGGCAGATTGGGTGCTACCGAACTGAAGGCAGCCAGCGGGATCACGGAAAGCCTGGGATTGTCAAATGCGAACCGGTTATGATCAAATTCCGGTTTCCAGACAAGAGTAAGTGTGTTGTCTCCAATGAAAAATCGGCTCTTGATCATGGTCAGACCGATCTTCCGTATATGTTTTTCTTCGGTAAGATTCGACAGGTCCTGCGGATTAAGTATGTCAGTCGGATTCAGCTCATCGGCTTTTCCCCAGGCGATCAACTGTTTACCGATCCTCAGGTCCATCCAGTCATAATACAGATCGATATAAGCTTCCTGAAAATTCCAGTCACTGACCTTGGTCAATCCATCATATGTATAGTATGATTTCACGCGGAATGCCGAATTCTCGCCGAATGCAGACAATAACTCAAGCTTTACTTTTGTTTCCATAAGGCCCTGGTCCTGCGGATCATGAGTATAGTTCTTGATCCATGACCGAACATTTCCCCTTAAATCATAATTCTGAGCGAACACTGGGGAGTTCAGCAAAAGCAGCGCAGTTATAATAATAAGTTTTCTCATCATGACCTCCGTTATCGTATCCGTGTCATAAATTTTGAATCAAAGATACTTTCGTCAATACCCGTGTTGATCTCGATGTTCTCTATGAGGATCTCCGTTTTATGCTGGTTTTTAATATTCTCCATGGTCATTTTATTGAATATCCAGTAGTCTTCAACTTGTGTGAATTGGGCATTCTTCAGCTTCTTCAGATTATTCCTGTTATCATAGAACTCTTCTTTTACCGGTGCAATTGCTCTTTTGGAAACCCAGGAGATGATCTTTGAATAATCCGTTACGACTTTTTCATTGGGAATACTTTCCACCACCCAGCAG
>JBHPLC010000188.1:0-2788 GCA_042564455.1 Candidatus Zhuqueibacterota bacterium
TCACAATGAAGGACAGGATCGAAATGATACCGGAACGTTCAGTAAAAGATATGCGCGGTTATCTTAAGGGAATAAATACTGAATTCACAAGGGAGGATGACAGGATATGATCCTGGTTGACTCATCCGGCTGGCTGGAATATTTTTCAGATAGTGCTAATGCAGATTTTTTTGCTGAACCTCTTAATAATCTGGAAAATGTTATTGTACCTGCGATATGTATTTATGAGGTGTTTAAGGTCGTTCTAAGAGAACGGAGTGAAAATGATGCTCTTATGGCAGTGTCTGTAATGATGCAGGGAAAAATCATTGATGTGAATTCAGAAATCGCAATAGAATCTGCGAAACTGAGTCATAATCATAAACTCCCGATGGCAGACAGTATTATTTTGGCATCAGCAGAATTATATGATGCTGAAATCTATACTCAGGACAAAGATTTCCGGAATTTTAACAACGTTCATTATATTAAAAAATCAAAAAATAAAAAATGATCCGGTTCCAAGTTAACCGAATGATTTGATTATCTGAAGCCAAACATCGGGTTTAATCAATTGATCTTCGCATCGAGGATCATCCTTACGAGCCTGCCGAACTGTCCCGAAGAGACCGAGTTGTTCTCGAATGTATTGACACGGTGGACTATTATCATATCCCTGTCAGGGATCACCAGAATGTAATGACCTCCGGCTCCGCGTGCCGAGAATGTTCCCTCCTCAAGTTCAACACCCGGAAGATGCGGAAAATTGTTGTCTTTCTTTACAACCCACCACATATAACCGTAACCGTCGCTGGAATAAAGAGCCGCATCCGAATAATAATCAGTGCTCTCCTCCACCCAGTCGGCAGGAATGACCTGATTACCGTTCCAGTTTCCTTTACGAAGCATCAGAAGACCGAACCGCGCCATGTCATGTGCAGTGATAATAAACGGATAAGCCGCATGTATGGATTCCCTTCCTGTAACATATTCGCCGTCCTCCGCTTCAAAATGCTCCATTCCTATTGGATCGGCGATCTCTTCCTTCATCGCTTCGAATATCTTTTTTCCGGTGAATTTTTCGAAGATCGTTCCGAGAACATTAAAATCCCAGTTGTTGTAATACCAGTGCGTACCGGGTTTTTGAGTATGGCGTTCCGGTTTCAGTCTTTTCATCCCGGCAGATTCATAAAGAGCAGTATGATATATTCCGGACCTTGCCTTGATACAGTCATGTATTGTTGCTTCTTTTTCCACAGCGGATAAAGGCGGCTCATCATCAATTCCGATCTCCCACATGGTCTTGGTGAGATCGATCGTGCCGTTTCTTACATATTTGCCGTACATAGCGCTTAAAAAACTTTTCCTTGTGGAATGGGTCATGAATTTTCTTTCGACTTCACCCCACTCGTCGATGATCACACCGTTCACAACAATAGTCACAGCTGCAGTCCTGATCGTTTTTGTAAATTCCTGCGCTTCTGCGAGTTTTTGTGAAGAGTATCCGTAATCTTCCGGTTTATCTGCGATCTCCCAGGTTTTACCGGGGAATTTACTTACCTGTCCGCAGGCTGCAAAAGATATGGACAGGACCAGTACAAAAACTATCGATAGCTGAAAAATTCTTTTATTCAAGAGCATCACTCCTCCTGTTTTATAGCGAGTAAACTATACAAATAAATAGGCTAAAAATATAATACGATAACGGTATCTTATTGTTTCTTCATCATGTTTTCAATATCAGCGATCTCTTTCGGGACCTGTGAAGTTAATACTTCATTTCCGTTCGCAGTGATCAGCACATCATCTTCGATTCTCACACCGATATGGATATATTTATTATATATGGGACGAACTTTTTGCAGGAATTGCTGCCATTCTTCCGCTTCCACTCCGCGGGGCTGCCTGCGGTCAAGATAATCCTCGGGGAAATAAAGCCCCGGTTCCATTGTCATGATCATTCCGGGTTGATAAACAAGTTCGTCAAGAGCATTTCTGTATTCGCTCCACACGTCATGAATCTCAAGTCCGATGAAATGGTAGAAACCGTGCTGGATATAAAACCTTTGCTGCCATTCTTTGGATTTATCCGTTATTAATCCCAGGTCAGTCAGTCCGTCTATTATAACTTCCTCAGCTGCCTGTCTGACATCATTAAAGCTTACACCGGGTTTCATTTTATTGATCGCGGCTTTCTGTGAAGCGAGGACTATCTGGTAGATCTCTTTTTGCTCTATCGTGAATTTACCGCTGACAGGTATGGTCCTGCTTATGTCGGCAGTATAGTTTTCCCACCATGCACCGTAATCAAAGACAATCAGGTCTCCCTCTTCCATCGGCCGGTCAGTTGCATTAAAATGGACATTTACGGCATTCGGTCCGGAAGCAACCTGGTAAAATGATGATCCTCGCGAACCCCTGCTTTTGATACCGTTCTCCATGATCTCGAAAAGCTGGTTTTCCGTAACACCCGGTTCGGCCGCCTTATACGCATCATTCAGTGCCAGAGCTGTAACTACACCGGCTTTTTTCAGGAACTCAATTTCCTTTTCATCCTTGAATATTCGCATATTAACTAACACAGGATCAACATTCTTTATTGTTTTTATAGAGTTAATGCCTCTGCCGAGTCCGTCAAGTATGTCAAAATTTCTGAAGGACATATATAAAGTTTCACTGCCTATATATCTTATTGGTGTACTGGAAAAATCTTCAGCCCTGAACACTTCAGCCAAAGAATTTGATGCTGCATAATCCCATGTTCCTGATGCGTTAAAAAGTATCTCTTTAATGTCGCCTTCCGGCAGCA
>JBHPLC010000189.1:0-2777 GCA_042564455.1 Candidatus Zhuqueibacterota bacterium
TAAATGATATTCCTAAAATTATATTTAATTTGTCATATTTTAATCTTCCGAGGTTCAGCAGCACATCACCAGACCGCCTAGTACGCCGATATCTTAAAATGAAGATGATCCAAATAAACAGAGCACAAAGAAAAATCCAAACTGTAACTGGCCGCAACCCCCAGGATTCAGGAAGAATTTTCTTAATCCCGAAATAAATAAGCACGCATACTCCTATACAAATTACAGCACCAATCAAGCCTATTATAGCTCTCTTAAAATAAAACCAAGTATAATTACCCACATTCTTCTCCTTAAGAAATTTAATCTATAACGAAAAATCCTCCCATTCGTGCTTGATTTCTTTAATGAGTTTATTCTATAATCCGTTTGACTAAATACTGATACTGTGAATTGTGTTATTTAAATGCATGAGAGGGAATGGTCGGTTTCGTTCCCTCTCATCTTTTCAGATTTACATTACATCAGCTAATACTTCAATATCTTCGTTGGCAGACTTTCCGGTCTCATTATTTTGAAAATCGGGAAAATACGCGGTTGAGGCTGCTGCTGTACCTGGGGAATACCGCCGCGCTGTCCTCTCTGACGCGGTGCACTTGGAAGAAGTGCATCCATTGCGTTCCATTTAACTACATTATCATTCGTTTCCGGTTCCAGCATATGTGTAACCAGACGGCCCATAACCTGACCCGTTCGTATAACAAACGTCCCCTTAGGAAATGTCCGGGTTGACTTAACTGTCTCATCGGCAAATGTTACAACAACCGATGCAGGATGATCATATTCCGATCTGTATTCAATACCGGTCATATTATACGCCTCTACATCTATCTCCGTATCTCTCTGCAGTACCTCGATCGTAAGTCTGTGCCGTTTAAGCATTTCTATCGCTCTAAAAGCGCGTGCCTCCAGAACATAGGCATACGGACGCGGCCTGGTCTTGGTGACTACCGGTTCGAGCATCAGGTCCACATTGTTGATCGTTACGATCTGCCTCCTGCTGTTTGCTTCCTGCCGTGTTTCTCCTTCCCGTTGCCCGCCGGGTATAATTCCTTTTTCGTACGAAACCTTGTAGCTCTTCGGTCCCGTAGTCATCTGCACCGGAATATCACCGGTTGCATTCTGGCCCATTTCTATGGTTTCACGGCGTGCCCGGTTTACCATCGTTAACACTTTTTCCGAATTATTCAGGACATACTTCAAAATTGCTTTTGTAGCGACCAGCCCGCCTCTTGCACCGTCTTCCCGGTCCTGTCCCGGAGATTCAAACAAAATAGTAATGCTGTTCATCAATCCGCCGTAAGCTGTATTCAGACGGACATCAAAAGGCATACCATGCACTTCACTGCTGTCGCCCCGGCCGTAATAATAAAATGACCTGTACCCGTTTTTCTCCATTTCCTCGTCGATCAGAGGAAAGATCTCCAGATCGCATACTTCTGTGAGCCGCTGGTCTGAAGCCGCATGGGGGGGACCCTGGTATGTGACATTAAACGGAAAAGCCCCGCCGTTATGCCCGTCGAGTATAACATGAGGATACCATGTATGAAGTATGTTTTGGACAAAGTTTTGAAGTGCCGGCTGTTCTAGTTTTACATAGTCACGGTTCATATCAATTCCCACGGAATTAGTGCGTGATCCGCGAACAAAACCATCGGGATTAATAGAGGGCACCATTACAATGATCATGTCATCCAGCAGTTCATTCATTGGATGCCCTATAGTCACAAGTTCCCGTGCAAGCAGTAACAGTGATTCCCTGATAGTCCTTTCACCGCCGTGAATATTTGCTGCCAGTACAACGACAGGTTTTCCGGTTGCGATAGCTTCCTTGGGCTGTGTTACCAGCGGCCTGCTGAATATTGCGTAGGGCTGTACACGTCCCTCGATGGTCTTGCCGAAATTTGACAGCAGCATTTCAGTCGATGTTGCCTGGATATCCTGTAAATACTGCATCATTTCATCATAGCTGGTGTATTCCTGAAAACCCACTTGCTCGCTGGCTGTCCGGATGATCTGACCCGACACAACCGTACTGAGAAATAGAACCAGTAAAACAGAAAAAACACCGACACTTAATTGCCTCTTTAATTGTATCATTATAAACCTCCTCGTAATTTATTAAATATGTATTCTATATTAAAACCTGCTTTTTGTCTGCTTTCAGATCTTTTATAATATATATAATATGTAATTGTCAAACCAATCATATGTTTTCCTTATTTATTGGACGAGGCTGCGGCCACCGCATTCAGCGGGTCAGACGAGACAGGTCCATCTTTGGTGAGACAGGTCCGCTATCACCATCCCGCTCAGCGGGATCAATTGTCCTGTAATGTGCTATAGTTTCATCGACCATACAAACCTCTTGAAAAGGAAAGTTTTATGTGAATAATTTGATAAAGGAGATCAGAAAAACAGTTCTTGAAAGAATTGCCCGGGATTTTCTGTCCGGTGCTGTCGGGCTTAGCGCATGTGTCCGGTCATTTTTCGGATGTGCTTGAGATTTATTTATATACTGAATACTATAAAGAATAAAGCAATTTATTCTAAAGTATTTTTTTGATTGCATAAGGTGATAATGAGGAAAGCATGTGAAAAAATAAATTAACTTTGTAAGTTATAAAATCTCAACCGTAAAGTCAATTATATTATCTGTTTGAAAGCAGGGGAGAGGTGTCATTGAAAAGTAAGTTTTTATTCACAAAAACATGAATAATAAGGTATATGATGATATACAGTATTCCCGGCAAACCAGTTTTCGTTTTTAATTGATA
>JBHPLC010000019.1:0-43791 GCA_042564455.1 Candidatus Zhuqueibacterota bacterium
AAATTTTGTATATTATTCTCAGTTTTAGTAGATATAAAAAAAGTCATGTTTTTTTGCTGAACATAACTCTATATAAAACAACATATAAGAATGTTTGTTCAAAAATTATGTTGACTGGCACATACTTTGCATTAATTGAGTTACTTGTGTCTTTTATTATTTGATATTTCTGTAATTTTAAGGAGAATTTTATGTCGGAAAATAAAACTATTATGATGGATGGTAACGAGGCTGCTGCATATGTAGCTCATAGAACTAATGAAATTATAGCCATCTACCCTATCACACCTTCGAGTGATATGGGTGAGCATTCGGATGCCTGGTCTGCTCAGGGAAGAAAAAATATTTGGGGAACAATACCTCAAGTTACTGAAATGCAAAGTGAAGGCGGCGCTGCAGGTGCGGTCCATGGTGCGCTTCAGACCGGTGCATTGACTACAACTTTTACTGCATCGCAGGGCTTATTGTTAATGATACCCAGCATGTTTAAAATAGCAGGAGAATTGACTTCTACGGTTTTTCATGTTTCTGCAAGGAGTTTAGCTTGTCAGGCATTATCCATATTTGGTGATCATAGTGATGTTATGAGCACAAGGTCAACCGGATTCGGACTCATTTCAAGCAATTCACCTCAGGAAGTTCTGGATTTTGCTTTAATTGCACAGGCTGCCGCACTTAAGTCAAGAATACCTTTCATTCATTTTTTTGACGGCTTCAGAACAAGTCATGAGGTCAATAAAGTTGAGCTTATTTCTGATGAGGACATGAAAAAAATGATTGATTACGATCTTGTACTTGCTCATAGAGAAAGAAGCATGAATCCTGATTCACCGATTCTTCGCGGAACAAGTCAGAATCCGGATGTCTATTTTCAAGCGAGAGAAACTGTTAATCCTTATTATATTAAATGTCCTGAAATAGTACAGGAAATGATGGACAGATTCGCTGATTTAACCGGACGCAAATACAGTTTGTTTGAGTATGTCGGCCATCCTGAAGCAGAAAAACTTATTATAATGATGGGTTCAGGCGGAAATGTTGCACATGATACAGTTGATTACCTAAATGCTCAAGGTGAAAAAGTAGGCTTGATAAAAGTTAGACTATTCAGACCATTTCAAAAAGAAGCCCTTTTGAAAGCAATTCCTGACAGTGTGAAGATAATCGGTGTACTTGACAGGACAAAAGAGCCTGGTGGTCTTGGTGAACCATTATTTATGGATGTATTATCCACCGTTGCTCTGTCAGGCAGAAATATAAAAGTTGTTGGCGGTCGTTACGGTTTATCCAGTAAAGAATTTACTCCGGCTATGGTTAAAGGTGTTTATGATGAAATAAGCAAAAAGAATCCCCGGCAGATATTTACTGTAGGAATCAATGATGATGTTACAAATTTAAGTGTAGATTTTGATCCGGATTTTAACATTGAAAAAGATGATGTAATAAGAGCTGTATTTTATGGTTTGGGAGCAGATGGTACAGTTGGCGCTAACAAAAACAGCATTAAAATAATCGGTGAATATACACCTAATTTTGCCCAGGGATATTTTGTTTATGATTCAAAAAAAGCCGGGGCAATAACAGTCTCTCACTTAAGATTCGGCCCCGATCCGATCAAATTGTCATGCCTGATCGATTCTGCAAACTTTATTGCATGTCATCAGTCTGTGTTTCTGGAAAAAATAGATGTTTTGGAGAAAGCAAAAGAAGGGGCTACTTTTCTTTTGAACTGTCATCACGGTCCTGATGAGGTATGGGATCACCTCCCCCGCTCTATTCAGGAGACAATTATAAATAAGAACCTGAAATTCTTTGTGATTGACGGTTATAAAGTTGCTAAAGAAACAGGTATGGGAGTAAGAACCAACACAATAATGCAGACATGTTTCTTCGCAATCTCCGGTGTACTTCCTAAAGACGAGGCTATAGCAGCAATAAAAGACACCATTTACAAAACATATGGTAAAAAAGGTGACGAGATAGTTAATAAGAACTATAATGCAGTTGATCAGGCCTTAAGCAATCTTTTTGAAGTAAAAGTACCTGATAAGATCACAAGCACTTTCGACAGACCTCCGGTTGTAGATCCTAAGGCTCCTGAATTTGTTCAGGAAGTGACTGCACCAATTATGGCCGGAAATGGTGATCTGCTTCCGGTTTCTAAATTTCCTGATGACGGCACTTATCCTCTAAGTACAACTAAATGGGAAAAAAGATGTATTGCTCAGGAAATTCCGGTTGTTGATGAAGATATATGTATACAATGCGGAAAATGTGTTCTTATATGTCCGCATGCTGCCATAAGGGCAAAGGTATTTAAACCTGAAATTGTTGAAAAAGCTCCGGAAACTTTCAAGACAATGAAAGCACGCGGTAAAGAATTTGCTGACCAATTATACAGTCTTCAGGTAGCTCCAGAAGACTGTACAGGATGCGGATTATGTGTACATTTCTGTCCGGTTAAGAATAAAAAAGAACCAAAGTTTAAAGCAGTAAATATGCATCCTCTTGAACCTATCAGAGCTAAAGAGAGAGAAAACTATGAGTTTTTCTTAGACCTGCCTGATTACGACCGTTCAAAATTAAGAGTAGATGCTGTAAAGGATGTACAATTTCTTGAGCCTTTATTTGAATATTCAGGCGCCTGCGCAGGCTGCGGAGAAACACCTTATTACAAATTACTCACGCAATTATTCGGTGATCGTGCCATTATATGCAATGCGACTGGATGTTCTTCAATATATGGCGGCAATCTGCCGACAACACCATTTACAACTAACAAAGATGGACAGGGTCCGGCCTGGTCAAACAGCCTTTTTGAAGATAACGCAGAGTTCGGTTTTGGTTTCAGGCTTTCCAACGACAAACAAGCTGAATTTGCAAGAGAACTTGCAGTAAGACTCAAAGATAATATTGGTCCTGAACTGGTTGACTCCATTGTTAATGCAAATCAGAAAACAGAAAGTGATATTGCTGAACAGCGTGAACGAGTCAAGATTTTAAAGAAAAAGATCAAAGGCCTGAAAACAGATGAGGCAAAACAGCTGATGGGAGTAGCAAATTCTCTTGTTAAACGAAGTATCTGGATAGTTGGCGGTGACGGTTGGGCTTATGATATCGGATACGGTGGTCTTGATCACGTTTTAGCTTCCGGAAGAAATGTCAATATCCTTGTATTAGATACGGAAGTCTATTCCAATACGGGTGGTCAAATGTCAAAATCCACACCTATAGGCGCAGTGGCAAAATTTGCAGCCGGTGGAAAACCTATTTCAAAAAAAGACCTGGGTATGATGGCAATGAATTATGGTAACGTATATGTTGCACAGGTTGCCATGGGTGCAAATGATGCGCAGACTGTAAGAGCTTTCCGTGAAGCAGAAGCTTATGATGGCCCAAGTATTATTATTGCTTATTCACATTGTATCGCTCATGGAATTAACATGGAAACAGGTACTGATCAGCATAAATATGCGGTTAATTCAGGTCACTGGATCTTATACAGATATAATCCGGATAACGTATTGGAAGATAAAAATCCATTATTAATTGATTCCAAAGCGCCGAGCATTTCTATGAAAGACTATATGTACAGTGAAACAAGATTTAAAATGCTTACAAAATTCAAACCGGAAAGAGCTGAAGAATTGCTTTCTATGGCTCAGGATGTAACAAAAAAGCGTAGGATGTTTTATGAACACTTAGCTTCTATGAAAATGACTAATGATGAAGCTGAAGATAAATAAGGAACTATAAAAAACAAAATATTGTTGAAAAAATAAAATCTTTCGATAGGAGTTTTTTATTATGAATTTATCGACTAAGTATATGGGATTTGAACTAAAGAACCCTATTGTACCTTCATCCTCCCCTCTCATGAGGAAATTAGATAATATTAAAAAAATGGAAGATGCCGGTGCTTCTGCCGTAGTTTTGGATTCTTTATTCGAAGAACAGATCAAGTATGAGGCAGCAGAACTGAATTATTTCCTGGAACATGGAACAGATAGCTTTCAGGAGTCCACTTCTTTCTTCCCTTCATCCAATGAGTTTTTCTTAGGCCCGGAGCTTTATCTTGAAAGACTCCGCAAAATCAAAGAAGCCGTTGATATCCCTGTTTTTGCGAGTCTCAACGGTATTGATGCGGAAAAATGGACTGAACATGCGAAATTGATCGAAGAAGCAGGCGCTGACGGTTTAGAGCTAAATATCTATTTTTTAGAAACAGGTTTTAATATTGCACCGGGTACGGTTGAAAAAAGATATCATGAAATTCTTGATGCTGTAAAGTCAAATGTAAACATTCCTGTTGCAGTTAAGCTAAGTCCTTATTTCAGCTCAATGGCATCATTCGCAAAAGAAATGAGTGATTCAGGAGCTGATGGCCTGGTCCTTTTTAATAGATTTTATCAACCTGATCTCGACATTGAAGAATTAAAGGTTGATCCTCATCTTGTTCTAAGTAATCCCGATGAGATAAGACTGCCTATCAGGTGGATTGCCATATTATTCGGGCATATTAATGCCTCTATGGCGGTTACAAGCGGTATCCACGACCATATCAGCGTGCTGAAAGCTCTTATGGCGGGTGCAGACATAACTCAAATGACATCTGTATTGTTGATGGATGGGATTTCCAAGATTACTGAAATAATAAATGATTTGGAAAAATGGATGGTAGATCATGAGTATGAATCTGTAGACATGATGAAAGGCAGCTTAAGCCAAAAATCCTGTCCGGATCCTGCGGCATTTGAAAGAGCAAATTATCTTCAGACTTTACAAAGTTTTAAATAATTTATCGTATATATTTAAAAAAGCGTCTGGTTAATCATGATCAGGCGCTTTTTTTATTGCATTTTTTATTACATCCAATGCTTCCTGCACACCGTTTCTAAGTGTAGCATCAGGATCTTTTGCATAATATTCCAATTGAGGTATAAAACTCTCAATAATATAAGGTTTTTCTTTACCGATCTCCCCTATCGCATAAGGTACATGCCAGCAGCATGATCCTGACTCGTCATTAAGCATCCACATCATCCTTCTGATCAGGTCTTTTAAGCTCTCTTCCTGCATATATTTTGCTGCTATGCCGAATACTTTTGCAGCGGAATTTCTAATAGCCTTATCAGGATCATATAAAAATCCAAAGAATTTTCTGATCAGCTGAGGATTCTGCTCTAATTCTTTTTCTATAATTTCAAATTTGTTCTCAATAAGATATATTTTTAGTTCTTCACGGGTCACTTTTACATTTCCCGGTGAATTGCATATACGGCCGCCTGGTCTTTCGGCATAATGATCATTTCATTTATATTTACGTATTCGGGCCTTGTAGCACAAAAAATAACAGCTTCTGCGACATCTTCTCCGGTTAGCGGTTTTAATCCCTTATAAACACTATCAGCTTTCTCTTTGTCTCCTTTGAATCTGACTACACTGAATTCAGTATCCACAAGACCAGGTGCAACAGCAGAAACTCTAACCGGTGTATCAACAGTATCGATCTGCATTCCTTCTGTTAACGCTCTTACTGCAAATTTACTGGCACAGTAGACATTTCCTCCTGAGTAAACCTGGTAAGCAGCAATAGAACTCAGATTTATAATATGTCCTTTACCATTTTTGATCATTCCCGGTAAAATTGCTCTTGTAACATATAACAGGCCTTTAACATTTGTATCAAGCATTCTCTCCCAATCATCAATATTTCCGTCCTGAACTTTATCCAGCCCCTGAGAAAGTCCGGCATTATTAACAAGAATGTCAATCGATCTCCATTCATCCGGCAAGCTGTCTACTGATCTTTTTACTTCTGAGTTGCTCCTTACATCCAATTTGAATGAGTATGTTTTTATTTTGTGCTTTTCTTCAAGGATTTCTGCTAATTCATTAATTTTTTCCAATCTTCTTGCAGAAAGTATTAAGTCTGATCCTTCTTTTGCGAATGCTATTGCGCAAGCTTCTCCTATACCTGCGCTTGCGCCAGTGATAAATACTTTTTTCCCTTTAAGAGAGATCGCCAAAATAACCTCCTGTTAGTCATATGTTTCTGGATTACTGTAGAAACAGAGGTAAACCCTTTATATTCTTAAATATAGGTCTGTATCTTTCTGTATTATAATAACGCTCAACATCGACAACGCGCATATTTTCTGTAACTAATCCGATCGGGACAGTCGCATATCTTCCCTCTTTAATGGCAGTCAGGAGACCATAATTGTTTTCTACTATACAATCCATTGCCATATTTCCAAAAAAGCCGGCAACTAATTTATCAACGGCATCTGGTGCTCCGCTTCTCATAAAATATGCAAGCTGCTGCACTATCGTCAGATAGCCGGTTCTGTCTTTGATTATATCAGATATTACATTACCTATCCCGCCCAGTTTCTTATGTCCGTACTGATCTTTCGGACCGCTTTCGAGAATATCGCCTCCTGCAGGTTTTGCACCTTCTGATACTATAACTACTGCATAATTTGTCGGATTATTCTTCCTGTCTCTTTTCATCAATTCTACAAGGTGATCAGGATCAAAATCAAATTCAGGAATAAGAACTCTCACCTCTCTTGATACGTATCCGGTGTACAAAGCAGTAAAACCGGCATTTCTGCCAAAAAGTTCAACTATACCGTATCTTTCATGAGATCCCATAGGAGTTCTGAGATCATTCAGAATATTCATTGATTTTGATATCGCAGTACTAAATCCTATGCAATATTCAGTTCCGTTAATATCGTTATCCATTGTTTTTGGAATGCCGATAACATTAAAACCGCATTTATCCAGGTGAGCTGCATAACTTAATGTGTCATCACCGCCGATTGCGATCAGAGCATCTATACCTAAACGTTCGAGATTTTTCAGAACATCATCGGTCATATCAACAGATTTTTCCAGTTTTATTCCCCTATATCTTTCAAGATCAGCGCTGTATGATACATTTAATGGATTTGTTCTTGACGTATGCAGGATCGTACCGCCTGTTCTATCAATTTTCCTTACACTTGATTTCATCAGATTTTCAATATGTTCCGATTCATCCCTTTGGCCATCAGGATCCATATATATTAATCCACCCCAACCACGTTTAATGCCTACAAGCTCTATCCCTTCATAATGACATCTAAGAGAAACGTCATGAATGACCGTATTTAATCCCGGTACATCACCGCCTCCGGTGAGGATTCCAATTCTTTTAACTTTCATGCCTAAAAAACCTTTCTAACTATTTAAATTATTTCTAATAATATCCTTTAAGTGTATTATGTATATTACATAATAACAACGAT
Organism: Candidatus Zhuqueibacterota bacterium; assembly: GCA_042564455.1. Lineage (GTDB taxonomy): Bacteria > SM23-31 > SM23-31 > SM23-31 > SM23-31 > JBHPLC01. The sequence goes on from JBHPLC010000019.1 coordinate 7,299, forward strand.
ATACAATGATTATTAAATGTTATTTGTATGATCTCGGTAAATTTTTGTCAGATAAAATTATATAATCTGCTCTCTCTGTGTATTCACTTACCATTTCATCTGAAAGATCATCAACGGGGACCACTGTAAGTGTTGCCATTTTTATTGAGGAAAAATCCATATTTAAGTGCGCTAAAATCCCAAATTTATTATCACTGTGGAAAGATCCGTTAATGTGAATTATCATGTAATTCGATTGCTTTTTGAAAAATTGTCCAATTGAGTAAGCCATTGTTGCATCCCACAAAACCTGTGCATTAAAGGTGTTCTCCAGATTCATCATCGGCATAACCATACCTTTTGGTGCATCTTTTCCTGCAGAAACTGGAGGCCGCATCAGATCAAAGAACTTTTTCCTGTATTCAGGATTTTCCGGATATCTGAGCGGTAAAGGAGCAAGGCTGGTCTTATCTAAATTCTCAACCTTATCTAATGCCTCAAATCCTTTTGTGCTGACTATTCTGACATATCTCCTTGGTGCGTTCGAGGCTATAACAGGAAGATTGTTCTTTTTTGCAAATTCCAATACCGGTTTATAATCTGTTTCATAATTCTTCCATGCCCTGGCGTCTTTAATCAGGAATTCTTCCTGTATATGGCCATTTAGATATTCATTAATTATGGTCTGTACATCTCTGTCAAACATTTCAAATGCTACAGCCAATTCAGGTCTGTAACTGAAAAGTCTTTTAGTAACTTCGAGTTCGAAATAATGTGCAACAGGGTCATTGTGAGATTCACCTATAAAGACAATATTGTTCTCTTTTATGTCACTTATCATTTCGTCAATGGTGACAGTTGCCTGATCAGAAGTTCTTATTATCCTGTAATGATCTGATTTTATTTCAACATCTTTTATAACGGGCACTGTCGCTGAGCACTTAAAAAAAAATGATATAAGAATAAACAGAAATATGTATTGTGTAATTTTCATTTTATTAGACTATTTAACAGTATTCATTGATTAATTTAAGTATAATATCCCAGATTTTTATTGTAGATTCTATTTCAAGGCGTTCTTTTACAGAATGCACCTCAAAAAGATTCGGTCCTATAGAAATTGCCTCTTTTATCACCGGAAATTTATCCATAAGTATACCACATTCGAGCCCGGCATGTATATCTAATAATTCCGGTTTTTTACCAAGGGCTTTTTCAAACACCCCGGATGCAGTTTTTAACAGTTCTGAATCGACGTTTGGCCTCCATCCCGGATACCCATCTTCTCTTTTTGGATTTATACCGGCCTTCTTTGAGCAGATCGATTCTACATTATTGAATATTTCATTTATCTCGTTACTATCACTGCTTCTTGAGTTTACTGATAGAACAAAACTATTATCTTTTTGTTGTAACAATGCAAGATTGATAGAACTTAATATCCCACCTGTATCAGGATTGTTTTTGATAACACCGTGTGGCAATTCCAGCAGCAGATAAATGATTTTCTCCGCACTTTCATCCTTAAGGATGTTATTTGGATTTGACACTTTTTCGATATCAACCTCAAATGGCTTAAAATCAATATATTTCCCTTTAAGATTCTCAACCTCTTTAATTACATCTGCTTCACTTAAAGTATCTGAACTGATAACTGCCTGCGCATCGGGAGGTATTGCATTTCGGGCCATTCCGCCTGATATTTCAGCAATACTGACATCATTTAATCTGTCGATCAACTCTGCCAGAATTCTCAGGGCATTTGGAATCTTTTCATTTATTACAATACCACTGTGACCTCCGGGGCCGGTTACTGATATTTTTAAAGCTTTTTCACTTTTGTTATCCTGTAAAGAAGTATCAATGTAAATTTCCAGGTCCTGCCCGCCGGCACAACCGATCGTAATAAAATCTATTTCCTCGGAATCTATATTTATAAGTTTTGATGCTGATAATTTAATTTTATCCGTATCAATTTTTGATGCTCCGATCAGGCCTACTTCTTCACTGATAGTGAACAGAAATTCCAAAGGCGGATTCTTGTCAAAATCCATTTTCATTAATTCAAGCATTATTGCGATTGCTATTCCGTTATCAGCACCTAATGAAGTTCCTTCCGTGTGGACCCAACCGTCAGTTATGACAGGTTTAACAGGGAAAATATTCTTATCAGGCACACAGACCATGTCTAAATGTCCCTGAAACAGTAATGCGGGTTTGTTTTCCATTCCTGCAGAAGCATTTTTATAAACGGCAACATTACCTAGAGAATCCGTCACATTTTTCAGGTTCAAATTGTCGGCAAAATCCTGGACGAATTGTATCAATTCTTTTTCATCACCGGAGGGGTGTTTAATATTACAGATTTTTTGAAAATGAGGATAAATCAAATCATAAAAAATGCTTTCGTCAGCGGTTCCCATGACCGGTCTCCTTTATTTAATCTAACGATTCCGAAATAATTTCACTTATATCTTTTGTGGTCTCAACAGATCCGGACAGCATCAGTTTGCACTCCGGACATGCGGTAACTAATGTGGATGCACCCGTACCTGTTATCTGAGCTTTTCTTTCCTGGTCAACACGTTTTTCAGTTTTTTGCTCAATCGTAAATCCTGCTGCTCCACCGCCGCAGCAGTACGAAACTTCTTTGTTTAATTTTGCTTCAACAAACTTATCTGACAAATCTTTTATTATCTTTCTTGGTTTATCAAAGACACCTTCATATCTCCCGAGATAGCATGGATCATGATATGTGACTTTTTCCGAAGAGATATTGCCATGTTTCAGTTTTATTTTACCGGAATTTATTAATTCTGCAAATATCTCGGAATGATGAAAAACACTTATGTTATAATCTTCAATAAAATCCTTATATTCATGCCTTAGCGTAGTTAAGCAATGTGGACATCCAGTAATGATCTTTTTAACATCTTCTGCCTTGAACATCTCGACATTGCTCTCTGCAAGCATCTGAAACTGCATTTCCTCACCCTGCTTTCGGGAATGATGCCCTGAGCACATTTCATCCTTTAAAACACCAAATGAGACATCACCTTTTTTAAGGATATCAACTGTAGATTTGACAATATTTTTATAATCCGGATTATATGCCCAGACGCAGCCTAACCACAGGGCGTATTCTGTTTCATCCTTTTTGAAAAAAGGTATGTCAATGTCCTGTATCAGCTCATTTCTTACTTCAGGACCGGCAGAATAAGGATTGTTGTAATTTGACATTGTCTTCAGGAATTCAGTTGCGACATTGCCTGTACCTATAGCAAGAGTCTGCGCTGCTTTTGCACCGGATAGAAGCTGAGAATGTTCCACTCCGACAGGGCAGACATTCTCGCATGCCATACAGCTTGTGCATTGTCCTAATTCAATATCATTAATAATTGAATCTATTACAGGTTTATCCATATTACCTTCAAGCAGAGCCTTTTTCCCTCTGTTTATAAGATCAGCCGGTCTAAGTTCCATTCCTGCCTGGGCAGCGGGACAATTATCCGTGCATCTCTTGCATTCAACACATGAGAAAAAATCCAGCCTTAATTTCCATGGTATATCCTTAAGAGTTTCCAAACCAAGCTGCATCTCGTCTTCTGATTCAACGGATTCAAAATCCAGGTTCATTTTTTCAACTTCCCACAGCCTCGATTTTCTAAGAAATACTCCAATAGGCCCCAGTAAAAGATGAAGATGTTTAGAATTTATTATTAATATCGGGAAAGACATTATAAGTAGAACATGCAGCCACCAGTTGATCTTCGGATCTATCAAATTTGTCCTGTTCATGTCAATAAAAGTAAGCATCAGTAATAATATTGATAGTGCCACAAGTCCGGATCCAATTGATTTTGGATCAGGAGATATGTTTACCAGAACAAATCTTCTGATAGCAAGGCCTAAAATACCAATAGAAACAATAACCGCTGCAATCAGCATAAAACTTTTGAACAGATATAGTGAATTTCCAAAAAGCAATTTCAAATATGACAGGCCGAATGGTTCAAGAAACATATTTACTGTCTCAAAAATAAAAGCTGCGAAACCGATGAATACGCCAAAATGAAGTAAACCGACTACAGGCCTGTTCTTTACGACTCTTTGCTGAAATAACACCTCTTTTATGAATCTTTTGATACGAAGTCCGGGATCTTTTAGTCTGTCCGGTTCAGGTCTGCCGTTTTTTATGATAAGGAAGATCTTTTTTGATAATAAGACCGTTGCTGTTGCAAAAAACAATCCTAAAAGCAGGAAGACATATTTTTCAGTATTTGAGAATTCCATTTAAATAATACCTCCGAAAATCTGATGTATCAGGTATGTTTTTCTTGAAGAAAATGAACTGTCCTGAGGTTTTAAAAGAAGTATAATGTAAAAGATTTATGGGAAAATTGCAAGTTAATTTACTCTGTCTTCTCCTCTTCGTTTTCCAATGGAATGAAGAATATCGTGAGCATCCCCGGAATTGTGAGAAGTGTTGCGAATATAAAGAAATCCCGGTATCCCAGCCATTCACTGATATAGCCGCTTACTGAACCCGGAACCATTAAACCGAATGCCATTATACCTGTGGCAATTGCGTAAAGAGATGTTTTGTTCTCACCCTTTGAAATTTGAATCAAAAACATCATAAATGCAGAAAAACCAATACCATATCCGAACTGTTCGATTGCCACTGCCGCAGTTATTACCGGCAGATCAGGCCGTACATATGCCAGATATACGTATAGAAGGTTTGGAATATTCATTGCAAAAGCCATCGGCCAGATGCATTTTTTCAGTCCGAATTTTACTATCAGCCAGCCGCCTAATATTCCCCCGGTAATAAGGCTGATCAAGCCGCCTATACCATATATTGATCCGACAGTACTATCAGATAATCCCAGTCCCCCTTCTTCAACCGACCTTATAAAAAAAGGTTGATTAATCTTAACAACCATAGCTTCTCCAAATCGATAAAGAAAAATGAATAAAAGTATTGGAACGATCTTGTTCTGACTGAAAAAATGTTTAAATACAGACAAATAATGTCTGAGAAATTCAGAATATTTTACATATGCAAAATTATTGGATACTACTTTTTTACTTCCACTAATATCTTCATGCGGATAAGGCAGATAGAATATATGAAAAATACTGACTATAATAAAAATGAATGAACACAGAAACATACCTGATGCCCAACTGAACTGCACACTATAGCTGTTATTAAAATATCCGACAAAATTATATAAAATACCTACAGAAAACAACATTGCTATGCGATAAAAAAGACTTCTTATCCCGATAAAAAAAGCCTGCTGTTTTGAATTCAGAGACAGCATATAAAAACCATCAATAGATATATCATTAGTAGCTGAAATAAAAGCAATTATTCCCAGGAGGATCAGCGATATATAAAAAATATTATCTATATTCAGATCCAGATTTAAACTGAGTCCTACAAAAGCGAAAAATAGTGCACATAATAACTGCATTGACAAAAGCCATGTCCTGATCGTTGAATACCTGTCAACTAACGGCCCCCAGAACATTTTAAGTATCCAGGGCCACATTAAGATGCTTGTATATAAAGCCATTTTTGATTCAGGGATACCTAACCTTGTGTACATTAAGACAGATACCACATTGACTACCATATATGGCAGTCCCTCTGCAAAATATAATGTAGGAATGAATAAAGCGGGGATACGTTTATTGCCTTTAAGGTCGGATTTATCTGCAAACAGATGTTTGTTGAATTTCATATTTTAATTGTATATTAGGATAAGCTGTGATCGATTTAACAGTTCTTTAATTAAATCTTACAGTAAATGTTATCACTTCACTATTTCTACCGGGAATATTCATATTAAATCTTAGAGTGTTTGAATCAATTTTTGAATATTCCAAAGAACTTTCCGTTATCCTCCATTCTCCGGAAAAATGCTCATTAACTATTACTTCTTTCTCATCTGTATTTGAATTGGTAATCTCGATACTGTAAGTCTCTTCCCTGCTCCTGTCACTTATCCTTCTATAATTTGTCTGAGTTCTTTTGCCGGTGATGTCAAACACTTTACCCAGACGAATAGAAATTTTTCCATCAACAGGTGTATTCTTTATATTGTCTTCACCAAGAAATAAAGACGAAGGCCGGTCTCCCTCTTCATATAAACGAATGACACCAGACGGTATAGGTTCTCCAATACCTGAGTTGTCGTCATTATCGAATTTTATGAAATTTACAGCATTCCTGCCATATCTGTTAAAATCAAATATGTATTCCTGTTCAACTGAGATGTTCTTGTCAGTAAACAATTTAAGTCTTTGCTCGCTTTCATTATTCACATCTAATTGACTATCCAGCGAGAATTTGTGATAGATATGAGCCTGTTCCTCTGTAAATACACCTGCCTGCTCTACATCCATTGCCTGAGCTCTCATAGATAATCTCGGTTGAGGAAGTGATCCTGAGACCTGTACCCTGTTAGGTTCACCGGAGATCAGAACTGTACTTTCTGAAATAAGAGAACTTCCTGACCTGTTAGTGATCCTTGCCCACGATCTAAGTTTTAGCACATCTCTATCAGGATCAAAATATCCTACATACTCCCCGGACCATCCGATCCTTTCTGCCAGGTAATGGATTTTGACGTCTATGTTACTATTAATTGTACTTGAAGCATCGATTGATAAAAAAGGTTTAAATGGTGAAATCGTATTTAATTCGTGAAATGTCATATTCTTTATCTGATTCCTGTTGATCGATCTTACAGAACCGTCATTAATCAGAATATCATTACCACTCAATCCTAAATATGTCCCTTCTATTATTTCCCATTCGATGAGACTTATAGTTATTCTTTTACCCTGATAATTACTAAGAATCCGGTTATAATTCAGTGTTTCAGATTCATACTGCTGCCTGATTATGTTGACATTTTCAGCTGGTACGTCAATAAAGATACTTTGAGGCAGAATGCTTGCAGGCAGATCTGTTATTTCATAAGACCGGTCTCCGGTTTCAAAATTGATAGTTCTTGTTTCTACAATATAAGCGAAAGAATTATAGATAACATATTCCCTGCTCAAATTCTGAAACGCAAAGGAATTCATATTTAGAGAAAAAACCAATACCAGCATTAAAATGATTATTTGCCTTTTTGACATTATGCCTCCAAAGCTTGCAGGTTTTTTTTTAGTTTTTCAAAATTAATAAGAAAACTTTCAAGTTTTTGTTTTTCATATGAAACGACATGTTCAGGAGCTTTCTTCAGGAATTCACTATTTGATAATTTTGTTCTTATACCCTTAATCTGACCCTGAAGCCTGTTAAATTCCTTTTCAAGCCGCTTTTTTTCGTCATCAATATTAATCAAACCGGCTAATGGCACGTAGATTTCCATATCAGTGCTCACGGCAGTAACGGATTGTTTAGGTTTTATCATATCCGGACTTATTTTCAATTCGGAAACACCGCCTAATCTATAAATGTAATCAAGGTTGTTCTGTATAATTACCGCTGCTTCAGGGTTTTCACATTTTATGGCTGCCTCTGCCTTCTTCGATGCCGGAATATTCATTTCACCCTTAATATTTCTTATAGAATATATAACGTGCTGCAGAATATTCATTTGTTCTTCACTTTTTTTATCGATCAAATTTTTTGAAGGATTCCCGGGGAATTCAACCATTATAGATTTTTCATTATTCCCATTTATATTCTGCCAGATTTCCTCTGTGATATATGGCATAAACGGGTGAAGGAGTTCCATGACTTTTTTGAAAACCGGTAAAGCTATATAAACTAAAGATTTATCAGCGTCTTTCTGATTGACAAGAAGCCTATTCTTTAGGATCTCCACATACCAGTCACAGAAATCATGCCAAAGAAAATTATAGATTGCATTAAGAGCTTCATTTAATTTATATTTTGAAAATTTTTCATTAACGGTCTCCCAGGTGCTGTTTAATTTACTGATTATCCATTTGTCAGAAATTTCATCGGAAATGAAGTCTTGGTCATCTTTTATTAAATCAGTTTTGATCTCACTCTCTTTCAGTTTCAGGAATCTGTATGCATTCCAGATTTTATTGGCAAAATTCCTCCCCATTTCAAACTTCTGCTGGGATAGTTTAATATCCTGCCCTTCTGTACATAACGAAACGAGGGAATATCTAACAGCATCTGCACCAAATTTATCGACCATCTCCAATGGATCTATACCGTTTCCGAGAGATTTGGACATTATTCTGCCAAGCTCATCTTTTATCAAACCGGTTATATAAATATCGCTGAAAGGGATTTTATTTGTGAACCATAATCCGGCCATGACCATTCTTGCAATCCAGAAGAACAGAATATCATATCCTGACACAAGGACGGAAGTCGGATAGAAATAATCCATCAATTTATTTTCTTTGGGCCAGTCCAATGTCGAAAACGGCCAGAGCCAGGAAGAAAACCACGTATCGAGAACATCTTTGTCCTGATAGATATCTTCCGATTCACATTTAGAGCATTTTCCGGGAGGCTCAACCGAGACAGTTAAGTCTTTGCAGTCTTTACAATACCAAACCGGTATCCTGTGTCCCCACCATAGCTGTCTGGAAATACACCAATCCCTTATATTTTCCATCCATATGAAATAATCTTTTTCCCATTTCTTAGGATGGAATGTTATGTCACCGTTCTTTACGGCTTTTATAGCTTTCTCTGCCAATGGCGCCATTTTAAGAAACCATTGTTCTGACAATAATGGCTCGATCACAGTGGAACATCTGTGACATTTTCCAACATTGTGTTTATGGTCTTCAATTTTAACTAATAATCCCATCTTTTCCAGTTCGCTCACCAGTTTTTTCCGGCAGTCATACCTGTCAAGACCGACAAACATTTCCCCGGTTTCAGTTGTCATTTTACCTGATTCATCTATAACAACAACGTGAGGAAGATCATTTCTCAGTCCCATCTGGAAATCATTCGGATCATGAGCCGGTGTCACTTTAACAGCGCCTGTTCCAAATTTAGGATCAACAAAATCGTCTGTTATTATTGGAATTACACGATTTAATACAGGGAGCACGGCATTTTTGCCTATCAATCCGGCATATCTTTTATCCTTTGGATTAACTGCCACTGCTGTATCACCAAGAATGGTCTCAGGCCTTGTTGTCGCTACAGTAATATAACTTTCCTCTCCCTCTATAGGATAGTTTACATACCAGAGTGATCCGTCACTTTCATGATGTTTAACTTCTTCATCAGATATAGCAGTTTTATGATACGGACACCAGTTTACAATATATTTGCCCTTATATATCAATCCCTGCTCGTATAGTTTTACAAAGACTGTTCTTACAGCGAGGGATAATCCTTCATCCATTGTAAATCGTTCACGTTCCCAATCACATGATGAACCAATCTGCATTTGCTGTTCTTTTATGATGTCCCCGTGTTTTTCTTTCCATTTCCAAACTTCCTTTATAAAATCTTCTCTTCCCAGACTTTCCGGATCGATGCCATCATCTCTTAGTTTATTAGCAACAACATTTTGGGTGGCAATGCCTGCATGGTCTGTTCCGGGCATCCAAAGTGAAGATTTTCCCATCATTCTGTGATACCGGATCAAAGAATCCTGAACAGTACTCTGAAGTGCATGTCCCATATGTAAAATGCCTGTTACATTCGGCGGCGGGATCATAATACAAAAAGGTTTTTTGTTTTCATCTACTTCCGCATGAAAATGGTTATTTTTCATCCAACTTTCATAAAGTCGTTTTTCAATTGTCTTTGGATCGTATTTCTTCTCAATATTAACTGTCATTTCCCAAATAACTCCTATCTGTTTTCAATCGCAAAACTAAATGCCGTAGTTAGTTTCAAAACATACTGATTAGCTTTATTTAACCTGCTTACAAGAACCTGAACAATATTTCTCAGTATGGTATATCCGAGCTTCAGATAACTTTCGCATAATTCTTCAAAATTTTCTTTTGTGATCACTGCCAGCCTGCTCTTTTCCGTTGCTGTTACGGTAGCAGATCTTATACTCTCTTTCTCAAATAAGGCCATTTCCCCAAAAAAAGCCTGCATATCAGCATTCAGCCTGATCAACTGCTTGTCTCTTTCATCGAAATCCTTTTGAGATACTTTAAAGATCAATCTTTTAAATATCTCTACCTCTCTCAGAAATATTGCAGTAGTAAAATCCGATGAGCGTATTAAACTCCAGATCCGAGACCATTTCTTAGAAAAATATTCAACCATATTCTTAAGGTATATATAATGGAATATGATACAGCTTTAAAATATAAACGAATAAATGAAAAAAATCAATCAAAAAGGCTGGTTTAATAATCGGAAACGGATTAGTTGGAATATATTATTAATGAATAACTGTTAATATATTAGATTGTCAGGGATACTATAACTGTTTTTTAATTTACATGATTAAAACAATTTTGATGAATTTACCTTACTATAGCTTCAATGGTAATTAATCAGGTATTTTTTACGCTTATATTTATTGTCACCCCATCTCAGAACTTCAATCTTTACATCTGCAAGACCTTCATTTATAAATTTCAGCTCTTCTGCAGCTTTTTTTGAAAGATCAAGTATTCTATTAGGTTGTTCAGGAACAAAAGGTCCTCTATCATTAACCCTTACGATGAGCTTCAGGTTGTTTTTCAAGTTTGTAACTCGCAGCCATGTACCTGTCGGAAAATCTCTATGGGCTGCAGACACTTTATTCATGTCAAATATCTCACCGTTAGCGGTTAGATTTCCATGAAAATTAGGGCCATACCAGGAAGAAATTCCTGTTACAGTCTGGAGGCTGGGTTCTTTTTTAAGCTCTTCTAAATTTACCGTACCTAAGGTATTTTCTTCATATATAGACGGATTTACTCCGGATGAGCGGTATTTTGGAGAGATAGCGCAGTTTGAAATAAGCATTAATATTAGAAATATTATAATAAATACTCTAATATTTTTCATAAATATCCCTGTATTTATTCAGTACGAAGTGAACCGGTCAGATCCTTCACTGAATTAATACTGTTGTTTTCTAAATAAGTTTCTAATTCTTTCAATATTTCAATAGGAATAGTAGGCTCTACAAAATTTATTGTGCCCAGCTGTACAGCCGCAGCTCCGCAAAGCAGGAATTCAATCACGTCATTTGCATTACTTATCCCGCCAATTCCCATAATTGGTATATTAACGGTATTGTAAACCTGATAGACCTTTGCTAAAGCAACCGGTTTTATCGCAGGTCCGGACAATCCACCCATGACATTACCAAGTACAGGTTTTCTTTTTTTGATATCAACAGCCATCCCTAATAGAGTGTTGATTAAGGAAATTGCATCTGCCCCGCCATCTTCAACTGCCTTTGCTATACTTTTTATATCCGTAACATTTGGTGTTAGTTTGGGTATCACCGGTCTTTTAGTTCTGCTTTTAACCTTTTCTACGATCTTTGAAGCAAGATTCGGATTAACGCTGAAATCCAGCCCTCCTGAAACATTTGGGCAGGATAAATTGAGTTCATATGCGGCTATTCCTTCCTGGTCTTCCAACATGTCAACAAGGTAAAGAAAATCTTCCTCGGACTCACCCGCAATATTAACAATAACATTTGTCGACAGGCCTTTTAGAAAATTCATCTTGTCCGTTATGAACTTATCTATACCAACATTAGCCAGACCTATAGAATTCAACATCCCCGCTGTTGTTTCAACAACTCTTTGAGGAGGATTCCCAATTCTTGGAGTTCGTGTTATTGTCTTTGTTACGATCCCGCCAAGAATGTTAACATCATAAAGATCTGAAATTTCTGAACCATAACCAAATGTACCTGAAGCTGTAAACAAGGGATTTTTCGCTTCTATATTGCCGATTTTTACTGACATTTCTATCATTTTAGCACCAATTCATTTTCTTTGAATACCGGCCCCTCGATACAAGTCAGTTTATAACCGTCGATTTTTCCGTTTTTCCCCTTTTTAGGTAAAACACAACTCTGACACAGGCCGATACCGCATGCCATCATAGTTTCAGTAGATAATTGGGCGGAAATTCTATACTTTACAGAAAGATCCTGAACAGCCGCAAGCATTGGAGTAGGCCCACAGGCAAGTATGCATGAATTTTCAAGATCATTCTTTATCAGAAACTTTTCTAATGGTTTTGTAATTAGTCCTTTTATACCGGCACTTCCATCATCAGTAGTAAATATTAAATTCATATCCAATCTGTCAAGCTCATTAAAACAGAATAATTCTTCCCTGGTTGAGGCCCCAAAGAAAAAGTATATTTCATAATCACTCAATTTAATAGAATTGATCAGATTGTATAGCGGAGGCATTCCTACTCCTCCTGCAACAAGTATTAGTTTTTTATATTCGTCCGGCTGGAAAGAATTGCCCAATGGTCCAATAATATCCAGGAAACCATCAGCTTCTGTTTTTGATAAATAATCAGTACCTTTTCCGAACACCTTAAACAATACTGAGAAGGTACCTTTTTCTTTGTTAACAGTAAAAACACTAAAAGGCCTTCTTAATAAAGGTACATGTCCATCTGAGACTTTTATTTGAACAAATTGCCCCGGTTTTGAGGATTCAGCAATTTCACGAAAATCAAGTTCAATAATGTAACATAATTGAGAAATATGATCTTTCGATACAATTCTGCATTTTCTCTGATATATTCTGTTATCTTTCATCAATATTTATTTATCATATAAAAAAACCATGGATTTCATCCAGGGTAAAGTCTGAAAATTATAGAATTTATTTTATATAAGGATATTAATTTTATTAGTTTATTTCAAGTACTTTATATATTATTTTTTGGATTTAAAAACAAAGCGTTTTAGATTTCTTGATTTCACCGGTCGATTCTCAACATCCATTGCAGGATAAAAACCTGTTTCCTCCAATGATATCATAATAAATTCTTCTAATTCTTTTATCTGTGTTGTGTTACTGAAAATTTCTGCATCCATAAGCCCGCCGCTTTCATCAATATGTATCACAACATTAATATATCCTGAAATTTCAAGTTTTACCAGGGAGTCCGGATATACCGGTTCTACATTATTGAATATTTTTGCTGGAGAAAGTAGTGAATCTTCATCTAAATATATTAAAAAACTGGAATCCGGATTTTCTATCTTATTCATCTTGAGCTCAATTACTAATGAATCATTATCGCTGTTCATAAGCTGAGCTTCCAACAATGCGACAGCTTCAAGACGCTTTTTTCTAACTAAATATTTATCAACTTCACTGATTTTATCCGAAACAGATTTTCCAAATTCAGTATTTTTGTATTCATCAAAAACTTTTCGGTAAACTTCGATAGCAGTTTCAGAATCTTTTAAATGATTTTCAAGTATAAATGCTTTTGCCAAAAGAGCTTTTGGCCGCCAGTATTGATCATTATAATTGGATATTATAGAGTCAAATCTACTTACAGCAAGCTCATACATTCCCTCAGTTAACGCATTCTCTGCACTCTCGTATAATATTTCTATTGAATCTCTGGCGGTGATTTTTGTATCTATAAACTCGTACGTCTCTCCTGTAACAAAGAAGGCATACTCAGAATCAGGATAATCTTCCAATAATCTCATTTTAACACTCTCGGCTTCCTGCAGATTATCATTTTCTGCAAGAAGGGTCATTTTCATCAGTAATGCTTTCGGAGCATATTTTGTTTGAGGATAATCATTTACAATATTTTCAAGGTATTTTATGGAAGAATCGGGTTTGTTTAATCGCATGTAATATTCTTCGGCAATAATATATAAATTCTCAGTTATTTCTTTTAGATAATTCTCCTGAGCGATTTGGTAATCTTCCAGTGCTTTTTCATTTGTACTTCTAATTTCCTCAATAATTTCTTCTTTTGTCTTAAGACTATCTGTCACAAATATTGAATCCGGATTAGCAGAAATAATCACAGGTTTTACAGGAGGTGCTGCTGTATTCAGTTTTGTATCTTTATCCAGAATAATATTTATTGATTCTAAACGATCATCCAAGACGTCAACTATTTCCTCCGAAGGAGTACCGCCGCGAGCTTTCTCATAATAAATTTTTGCAGAGTCAATATTTGAAAAATGCGAAAGGATCAATTCTCCTATATAAAACATAGATTCAGGATTATTAACTACATTGCTATTTATGGTTGAATCCGTAAGCGCAGCTTCCTTCTCTCTGTTAAACTCTTCTATAGAAGTCGGATCATAGTTAACCATAACCTCAACATCTATTTTTTTCATCTCAATTCTAATATCTTTTTCAGGATCGATCTCGTTCAAAAGAGTCAAAACAAATATAGCCTGTTCTACATTTCCTTTCAGATCCCAGCATCTGGCAATTTCAAGAAATAATTCCCTGTATCCGAAAATAAATTCATCACTTGGCAAAAGACTTCCGAAATGTACTATAGCAGCATCATAATCCTCTTGATATTCAATACAGGTACCTAATCCGAATTCAGCTCTGAATTTTACTAAATAATTTGGATTACTGTTTATCACTTTTTTATAATCTAAAGAAGCATTTTCATAATCTTCTAAAAAGAATTTACAATCTGCAATTTTTAATTGAGCCTCTTTCTTTCTATAATCGTTATTGGAAACAGTTATGTAATTTTCATAATAACTTAAGGCCTTATCAAACTCTTCATTCTCAAATGACAGTTCACCAAGATTATATAAGGCCATATCTTTAAATTTATCAAATTTTTCCTGGTCTGATTCCATAATAAAGGAAAATTCTGTTTCTGCGGCATCCAGATTTCCTTCCAGCATATAAGATTCTGCATAATAATATCTAGCTTCAGACAAAAGATCGCTTTCAGGGAAATTGTCAATAAGCTCTTTAAACTTAAATCTGGCATCACTGTATTCCCTTCTTTGAAAATGTGATTTTCCAATCAGGAGAACAGCATCGTCAACCCACTTGCTTCCCGGGTACAAATTAATAAGCTTATATGCCTTGTCGATAGCTCTTTGAAATTCTGCGATTGCAGTAGCAGGTACGGTCTCAGGTTCATCTTCCAGCATACGGCATCCGTTATTATAATATTTCTTTGCATTATAGAAAACATTGAAATAAGCACATCCTGCGATATAGCAGAACGTAATAATAAGAATCATGAACAATAGAAATTTTGAAGGCCGTAGAAAAATCATTTATGTCTCTCTCTTTTTTAATTCCTTCATAATAACAGGTAATATTTCTCCGGATTTTCCCCTGATATACTCGTCAACAAAAGGAGTTAATTGTGTTTCTTCAATATTTATTTCAACAATATACGCATTGTTATTTCTTGCCAGGAAAGGCATAGATGCTGCAGGTTGAACTATAGCCGAGGTTCCAATACTGAAAAACACATCTGTTTCAGCCAGGGCTAGATTTGCTCTATGGACCTCGTCCGCAGGCAGCTGTTCTCCAAACCATACAACATCAGGCCGAATTAAATCGCCACAATTATCGCATTCAGGTATATTTCTTTCACTATCTATCTTAATTTCATAAAAGATATTATCACATCCGATACACCTGTTTCTCATAATATTTCCATGAAGCTCTATCGGATCTATATTTCCGGCTTTTTTATGCAGCCCGTCAATATTTTGAGTAATAATATGAAAACACTTAAAATAGTCTTCCATTTCAACAAGTGCATAATGACCGGGATTAGGTTCGGCATTGCAGACAACTTTTTGTCTGTATGAATACCACTCCCAAACCAGTTCGGGATTTTTTAAAAATGCATTAAAATCAGCAAGTTCTTCAGGTTTGAATTTCTTCCACAGTCCTTTTTCACCTCTGAAAGTACTGATTCCGCTTTCTGCAGAAACACCTGCACCGGTCAAAACAGTTACTACAGCTGCATAAGATAGTTTTTGAAATAGTTCTTCGCTGAATTCTATTCTCATACAATTTAATTAACTAAAACTATAAAAGTTTCATTTTTATATATTATTCTTCAAATTTTTGTAGTTTTATTGAATTTATAATCAATTTTAACAAAAACAACTAATATTTTCTTGCGATTTTGTTAATTTATAATTTTATTGAAGATTATCAGAATTGTTCCGATAATATGTATAAACTTGCTATTGTTTTTTCATGGAGGAAAAATGCCGCAGACAGCTGTTGCCAGAGTCAATGTCCAAAGAAATATTTCCATAAATCAAGAATATTTTACTAATGCGGTTAAACGTACAAATGTAAAATCCAGAAAAGTTTTCAAACAGATTGTTAAAGAAATGAATTCGCTAACGCCACAGCAGTTAGGAAAAATGGCACGAAGAATTGATGTTGCTTCAAATCAAACTAAAACCGCACAGGACAGATTCGTAGAGATATTTGCATAAATCAGTTCATAATTTCGGATATGTCTGTCTTTATTTTTCGGTATGTATCCTTATCCTCGCCCAGATCAAACCATTTAATGTTATCCATTTTTTTAAACCAGGTTATCTGTCTCTTTGAGAAATTTCTTGTTCTCTTCTTGATCAATTCTATCATTTCATCCTTTTCCAACTCATTGTTTAAAAACAATAACACTTCTCTGTATCCGTAGGTCTGCAGAGCATTCAGACTTTCATCGAATCCCATATCTCTGATATTCTTTACTTCCTCAATGAGACCATTCTTAAACATTTTTTCAACACGAAAATTAATGCGCTCGTATATTTCTTTTCGATCTCTATTGAGCCCAATAATGATCGGCTTAAAATTGATAGAAACTTTTGAGTCTTTCCAGTGCTGAGTCAAAGGTTTGCCAGTAACCTTAAATACTTCTAAACCTCTAATGATCCTCTGAGTATCATTTATTGATATTTTATGTGCAAATTCAGGATCAATATTTTTCAGTTCATTATAGAGGTATGCATTACCCTCTTCTTCTGCTTGTATTCTGAGCTTTTTCTTGATCTCCGGATTCCTTATCGGTTCGTTAAAAAAACCTTCGATAGTGGATTTTATATATAAACCGGAACCTCCGACTACAAAAGGGAGTTTCCCATTATTAAATATCTCGTCAATTTTTTCTCTTGCGTCTTTTCCGAATAATCCTGAATTATAGGTTTCATTCGGATCTATTATATCCAAAAAATAGTGTGGAATCCCTTTTCTTTTGTCTAACGGTACTTTATCAGTTCCGATATTCATATATTTGTAGAACTGGCGAGAGTCTGCTGAGATTATTTCCCCCTTAAGGTCTACAGCAAGATCAATAGAAATTTTTGTTTTTCCTACACCGGTGGGACCAACAATAAATATAACAAATCGGTCAGACATATTATTAATTTGTTTTTTGCAACAGCATGTTATATATTACTTTAAATATATGACGTATCTATAATTATAATAAATAGTTACTATTGCATGTTTAAAGCAGAATGGAGAATAGTAATTAGTACGCCCGGAAGGAGTCGAACCTTCACCACTGGATCCGGAATCCAGTACTCTATCCATTGAGCTACGGGCGCAAAATATCAGGTTTTTACGGCATTTTCAGCTGAAAGTGTCGTATTATGAAGCAGCATAGTGATAGTCATAGGACCAACTCCTCCCGGTACAGGAGTTATCGCTTTCACTTTTGGTTCAACTTCACTGAATTTCACATCCCCCGCAAGCCGGTATCCTTTCTCTTTGGAAGGATCATCTACTCTATTAACACCAACATCAATCACTACCGCACCTTCTTTTACCATTTCCCCTGTTACAAATTCCGGAACTCCAATTGCAGCGATCAGAATATCTGCTTCTTTAGTAATTTCACCAATGTTTTTTGTCCCTGAATGACAAATTGTAACTGTAGCGTTTGCTGATTTATTTTTTTGAATTAACAGCGCTGATATCGGTTTTCCTACAATAGTACTTCTACCCAGAACAGTTACATTTTTGCCGGATGGAGGATTACCTGACCTATGAAGTAATTCCATGATCCCTAATGGTGTACAAGGAGCAAAACACTCCTGACCGATCAAAAGTTTTCCGACATTTACAGGGTGAAAACCATCGACATCTTTGTTCGGATCTATAAGACTGAATATATAAGGTTCATCGATACCATAAGGAAGAGGATGCTGAACCAGTATACCATGTATTTTCGGATCATTGTTGAATTCCAGAACATATTTTTCAATTTCATCCTGTGTCACGGTTTCCGGCATTCTTTTCGTTACAGAGTATATTCCTGTTTTCTCACAGGCTTTTTCTTTCATTCTGACGTATACATGTGATGCAGGATCATCACCGGCTAAAATAACAGCTAAACCAGGAATAATTCCAACTTTACTTAACTTTTCAACTCTATCAGCTATTTCGGTCCTGATGCTGTCACTAATCTCCTTGCCATTTATTATATCAGCCATATACACCTCAAAATTAATTAAAACTCTCTTCTTTTATATTCAATCTCTTGATTTCTAGAGAATGCCCGGTTTTGGGATCTATTGCTATAACAATACCGTTAAACATGGCTAATCCGTCTGCTAAAGCGTATCTTACAGGGATTTGATAAATGAACCTCTTTATCGCTACCCTTTTGTTTATACCGATTACAGAATCTATCGGACCGGTCATTCCAACATCTGTAATATATGCGGATTTGTTCGGCAGGATTTGTTCGTCAGCCGTCTGTACGTGAGTATGAGTACCCACTAAAGCTGATATCTTACCATCCAGATATTGTCCTAAAGCAACTTTCTCAGCAGTAGCTTCGGCATGGAAATCAACTATAATGCAGTTGGTTTTTTTTCTCAGTTTATTTATTTCACTAACAGCTGTTTTGAATGGACAATTGATCGGATTCATAAAAACCCGCCCCTGCAAATTCAAAACACCTATTTTTGTATTGTCATTCAGTGTATAGATTGTTGAACCGTATCCAACATTTTCTTTTGGATAGTTTGCAGGCCTTAAAACATATTTGTACTGGTCAAGCTTTTCAATAAACCTGTCTTTTGCCCAAACATGATTTCCGGTTGTTATTACATTAACTCCCGCATCAAGAATATCTTCTACCGTCTTGACACTTAGACCTTTTCCTCCGCAAAGATTTTCACCGTTGGCTATGCAGAATTTTATAAAGTACTTTTCCTTCAATTCGGGAATAATCAATTTGGACATTTTTATTCCCGGTTCGCCAACAATATCGGCAATAAACAGTATATTAAGTGTTGATGAGTCCATTAGAATCCGGCAAATTTATTTAGCGTATTCAACTGCCCGCAATTCTCTTATAACAGTTACTTTGATCTGTCCGGGGTATTCCATTTCATTCTCAATCTTTTCGGAGATATCTTCAGCAAGCTTAAAAGCATGCACATCTGTTATTTCTGAAGGCTCAACAATAACACGTATTTCTCTTCCTGCCTGTATTGCAAAAGAATTATTCACACCTTCAAAAGATGTTGCTAATTCTTCTAATTTAACAAGACGTTTTACATAATTTTCAAGTGTTTCTCTTCGGGCACCAGGCCTGCTTCCGGATATCGCATCCGCAGCTTGAACAAGAATAGAAATCGGACTTGTCGGCGGTTCATCTTCATGATGAGAAGAAATTGCGTTTAATACTATTTGATTTTCATTATACTTTTTCGCAAGATCAAATCCTATTTGAACATGTGTCCCGATCGTATATTTATCCACTGATTTACCAATATCATGAAGTAAACCTGCGCGCTTAGCTATATTTGCATCTAATCCTAATTCTGCTGCCATTAATCCGGTTAAATTTGCTACCTCAATAGAATGCTTTAGAACATTCTGTCCATAACTTGTCCTGTACTTAAGCTTACCCAGTAATTTTATCATTTGAGGATGCATCTTGTTAACACCAACCTCCACCAAAGCCTGTTCACCGGCTTCAATGATATTTTCATCCATTTCAGCTTTTGCTTTATCAACCGTTTCTTCAATACGGCCAGGATGGATTCTGCCGTCGGTGATCAGCTTTTCTAAGGCCATTTTAGCGATCTCTCTTCTCAAAGGATCAAAACCCGATAAAACAACAGCTTCCGGAGTATCATCAATAACAACCTGTATACCTGTAGCGATCTCAAAGGATCTGATATTCCTGCCCTCTCTGCCGATTATCCTGCCTTTCATCTCTTCATTAGGCAGATTCACAACAGATACAGTTGTCTCTGCAGAATGATCCGCAGCAGATCTCTGAATAGCTGAAATGATTAACTTTTGTGCTTCTCTTTTAGCATCCAACAAAGCTTCTTCTTTCAGATCTTTTATCATTTTTGCAGCATCAAGCTTTGCTTTATCTAAAAGATTGTTCATTAATATCTTTTTTGCCTCATCAGCAGTTAACTGAGCGATCTTTTCGAGTTGTTTGTTCTGTTCCTCTATAAGACTATCCAGACGGTTTTTTTGATCTGTTAAGTATTTATCCCTTTTTTTCAGATCATTTTCGTATGCATAGATTTCACTTTCTTTCTTGTTAAGCAGATCGGCTTTTCTGTCCATGCTGCTCTCTTTATTGGCTATAGACTTTTCAAGCCTTTCAATTTCCTGCCTTTTTAGCTTAGTTTCTCTTTCAAATTGTTGTTTTAATTTATACCATTCATCTTTTATCTCTAATTCTTTTTCTCTCTTAATGTTTTTTGCTTCTTTTTCAGCATTTTCAATTATTTCATTTGCTTTTTCTTTTGAATTTTGAAGTCTATTGCTGGCAATTCTTGTACTAAGGATCCAGCCGACAAAAAATGAAATGGCAATACTTATTAAAAGAACAATTATCTCCGTTGTATATTCTCCCATACTTCCTCCAATATCACGATCTATCTTAAATTAATGCATTAAAAACAATAATCCCTGCAATATCATTGCTGCATGATAGAAAAGAACCTTAAACGTATACAGTGGGTGCCTGCCTAAACGCATTTTACGTCCACATCGAGTTGAGGCATGTAATCAACGCTCAGAGCAAAGCTCCCTATTTTATTAGTGTTGGTTCTTTTTATTAGACAACAACTAATACAACAGGGATTTAATAATTAAATCACCGAATATTAATTTATGTTAATATTTATTCTTCTAAATCTAATATCATTCGGCTTATTTTTTCATTCAACCCATGCGATTTTTCTTCAATAGCCGACAACAGTTTGTTTTTGTCAGATTTTTCTTTATATAGTTCATCTGCAATATTTAAAGCCGCCAGAATTGCTACTTTTAGTGATGATTTCACAGTCAGGCTTTTTTCGATCTCGATCATTTTATTGTTAACATAACTGGCAACATCTTGAATATAATCGCTGTCTGAGTCTCCTTTTATGGGATATTCTGTCCCAAAAATATTTACTTTAACAATATTTCTATGCATGAGTTTTTGAATAATTTGTAGAAAAACGTTATTATTGACTATTTAGTTAATTTAAATAAACACCCGGAGTATACTTATTTCAGATTTCACTGTTCACTGTTTCTGATAATTCTTCAAGCTTTTTTAAGGCACTTTTTACATTTTGACGAATTAAATTAGTCTCTTCTTTTGAAATCAAATTGGAATTAATTGTTTCTGTTGATTTTTGTTTACCTGAATCTTGAAACTTATTTTCATTTGTTGAATCAATTTGAATCAATAATTGTTCATTCTGCGAATGTAATTGTTTATTCTCCTCCTTTAGTTTAATAACCAGTTCTGCAAGTTTTTCAAACTGGTCTTCCAGGTTTTCAAACCTTTCCAATTCTTTTTCCATGATATTTAATATCTTATATTTATGTTATGTTTTTCTTTAACTGTGTGAATGATCTCATTAATGATCTTTTCAACTTCTTCATCCAAAAGACTCGATGTATATGAAAAGAACTTTAACGATATTCTCACACTCCTATTGTTTTCAGCTAATGGTTTTCCTGTATAGACATCTTCAACTGAAACAGACTGTAATATGGGTTTGCCAGCCTTCTTAACAGTATCAAGTATCTCTTTTACAGGAATCTCAAGCGGGATAACAAATGCCAGATCACGTTTTGCAGCAGGAAATTTTGAATATGGCTTGTAATAAACATCCTTTTGTGTAAATTCAATAATTTTCTCTGCATCTAACTCAAATACAAATACAGGTTTATCGAAATCAGACACCAGGCATTTGTTCTTATATTTCCCAATAGAGCCGACAATAATATCATTGAATTTAACTGATAAAGACTGCTCCATATATGAACAATCATAAGAAATAAATTCTACTATGTCAAGAGAAATTTTTCTAAAAAAACTTTCAACAATCCCTTTTAAAGTGAATATATCAGCAGAGACATTTTGTCCGTCCCAGGAGTACGGAATTCTCTGTCCGACAACAACTCCTGATATATAAAGAGCCTCACTTTTTCCTTTTTTCTGCATGAAATCCCTGGCAAAAACCTTCCCGATTTCAAAAAGCCTGAGGTTTCTTTTACCTCTATTAATATTGTGCTTTGCGGCATTTAAAAGTCCGGGGATCAAACTTGGTCTAAGCATTGACAGTTCAGGTGAAATAGGATTTTTTAGAAATATATTATTACCTCGTTCTCTGAAAAACTCTTTTATATTGCTGTCGATCATGGAATAAGTATAAACCTCTAAAAAACCCTGGGCTTTCAGTGCAGTTCTTAATCTGTTTTGACTTTGAGCGGAATTTTTTGAAATATTCCTTAACTGAATGTGCGCTGTCTGCCTGGATGGTATTTTATCAAGCCCTATTACCCTGGCAACCTCTTCTATAAGATCAATTTCCCTTGTAAGATCATGTCTGAATGTGGGTATTGCGAACTTAATCTTATCTTTGTCTTTTTTCGGCTTCAGTTCAATTTTACAAAGTGAATCAACAATCTGCTTTTTTGAGAAATCTGTACCGAGAACATTATTCAGATTCCCGGGCTTTAGTTCAATCACCTTATTACTTATCTTATTTGGATATTCATCAAAAAACGGTTTGTAAATTTGACCTGATGACAGTTTCAAAATAAGAGCACAGGTCCTTTTAAGAGCTTCTAATGTAAAATTCGGGTCCATCCCTCTTTCAAATCTGTGTGAAGCATCAGTATCAAGGCCTAAGAATTTTGAACTTCTCTGAATGTTGTTTGGTTGAAAATAGGCGCTTTCCAAAAATATGTCCGTTGTTTCGTCAGTAATTTCTGAGTTTATACCGCCCATAATTCCACCGACAGCCACTGCACGGTCATTGTCACAGATCATTATCATTTCATCATTCAGTTCGCGAGTCTCATTGTCAAGTGTATCAAACTTCTGATTATTTTTCGCTGTTTTGACTATTATTCTGTTACCACGCAGTTTTTTCAGATCAAATGCGTGCAGAGGATGACCCCATTCGATCAGATTATAATTTGTGGCATCAACTATATTATTTATCGGACGAATACCAACAGAGAACAGCCGCTGCTGAATATAAAATGGCGAAGGTTTTACAGTTAAATTCTTAATAATTACGCCACTGTACCTTGGACATTTTTCAGCATCAAAAATATCCACTCTGAATTCACCCTCAGCTAACTGCTTAGCCCTTGGAAGAGTAATTTTAGACATTTTCAGGGGTTGCCCGCTAAGTGCGGATATTTCTCTTGCAAGACCATAAACACTCAGACAATCCGGTCTGTTAGGGTTTATGAACAGATGCAAAATACTATCATCTCTTAAATCCCCTGGTATAAAAGGCTTACCGGTGATGAAATCATCTGTCAGCTCCATAATTTTATCAGATATTTCAGATATCCCGAGTTCTTTTTCGGAGCAGATCATCCCATGTGAAATAACACCTCTTATTTTTGCCTTCTTTATGACAACATCATTATGAAGTTTAGCGCCAATTTGTGCGACCGGTACAATCATACCCGTTTGTACATTAGGAGCACCACAGACAATCTGAATCGGCTTTTTGCCGCAATCAACTGCACATACTGAAAGATGATCAGAGTCGGGGTGTTGATTAACCTCTTTTATTTTACCGACGACAACATCATCATAAAGACTTGGAACAGGATCAACAGATTCAACTTCTGAACCGGAAACTGTTAATATCTCAGCCAACTCTTCAGGTGACCATGGTACATCAACAAACTCTTTAAGCCAGTTATATGTTACTTTCAATTAGAGCCTCTTTTTCTATGAAAATTGTTCTAAGAAACGTAGATCATTTTCATAAAATAATCTAATATCATTAATTCTGTATTTAAGCATCGCAATACGCTCCACACCCATTCCCCAGGCATAACCTGTAAATTTTTTACTGTCATATCCTACCGCATCAAAAACTGCAGGATCAACCATACCGGCTCCCGATATTTCTATCCATCCAGTTCCTTTACAAATAGAGCAGCCCTGTCCTTCACACATAACACATGTGAAATCGTACTCAACACTTGGTTCCGTAAACGGGAAAAATCCGGACCGGAATCTGATATTCATTTTGGGACCGAAGAGCGCACGTGCAAAAGCTAATAATGTACCCTTCAGTTCAGCTAAAGTAACATTTTCATCAACATATAAGCCCTCTACCTGATAGAAAACCGGTGAGTGCGTTGCATCAGGAGTATCTTTCCTGAACACTCTTCCAGGAGCAATTATTCTAACCGGCGGCTTTGTGGATTCCATCACCCTGATCTGAACGGGAGAAGTGTGTGTCCTCAGGAGCCTTCCATCATCAAGATAAAAAGTATCCTGAAGATCTTTTGCCGGATGGTCTTTGGGAAAATTTAACGCTTCAAAGTTGTAATATTCATTTTCTATGTCCGGTCCTGTGGCAACCTCAAAACCCATACCTTCAAAGATCGATATCATTTCATTTTGTATGATAGTTAACGGATGCAGCCTGCCTATATACTGAGGTCTACCGGGTAACGACAGATCAATTATACTCTTCTTTTCTACTTTATTCTTAATTTCATTTTCACGGGCAGACAAGGAATCAGAAACATAATTTTTGAATTCATTTACATGCTTACCTAAGAGTGGTCTTTCTTTTTTTGAGCTTACCGATAATTTTTTAAAAAGATCCGTAACAAATCCCGATTTTCTTCCCAAAAATTTTACTCGTATTTTCTCAACAGAGTTTTCATCTATTGTTTTTTCAATCTCGCTATCAAAATCACTTTTGTATTTTTTAATAAGCTCTGAAAGACTCATAGAATTTTCCATCATTATTAATTGAATCGTTGTTTAAAAAAAGAAAAAGCCGCATTATTGACTAATGTTAGGCTTTCTCTAATATTATTCAAGCTAAATTATTTAAACTAACAGCTTTTTATGCAGCTTTTGCCTGATCTATCAATGCTTTAAATACTTCAGGTTCTCTAACTGCTATATCTGCCAATATTTTTCTTGATATAGAGATATTAGCCTTCTTCAAAGCATTCATAAAAAATGAGTATGACAGATCATATTGCCTTACTGCGGCATTGATCCGAATAATCCATAGTTTTCTAAATTCTCTTTTTCGTTGTCTTCTGTCACGATAGGCGTACTGCAGAGCTTTGTGAACAGACTCTTTTGCGGTTTTATATAATTTACTCCGCCCACCTCTATATCCTTTTGCTGCTTTTAATACTTTTTTATGCTTTTTTTTGGCAGCAACCGCATTTGTTGCTCGAGGCATCGTTCCTCCAAAATAATTACTGAATTTATTCTATTTATATCATTCTTTTTATTCTTGAAACATCACTTTGCGCAACAAGAGTATCTTTTCTCAAATTACGTTTTCTCTTCGTGGACTTCTTTGTGAAAATATGTCCTGCGTAAGCCTTTTTCCTCTTTATTCTTCCATTAGCGGTAACCTTAAAACGCTTTGCCGCAGCTCTTTTTGTTCTTATCTTTGGCATTTTACTTCCTTTTTATTTTTTACTCAAAACAATAACAAGCGATCTGCCTTCTTTTGACATAGGTATCTCAATTTTCGCGATATCTTCCATTCTTTCCTGGAATTTCTTAATAGTCGCTTCGCCGAATTCTTTGTGCGAGAACTCTCTTCCCCGAAAAAACATTGATACTTTTACCCGATCACCGTGTTCTATAAATTTTCTGGCATGTCTTAATTTCGTTTCAAAATCATTAGTATCTATTTTAGGTCTCAGCCGGATCTCTTTAACACTTATTGTATGCTGCTTTTTCTTTCCCTCTTTTTCCTTCTTCGACATTTCATATTTATATTTGCCATAATCCATAATTCTGCAAACGGGAGGATTTGCATTTGGCGCAACTTCAACAAGATCATATCCTGAATTAGAAGCTCTTTCCTTTGCAAAAGACGAGTCAACAATTCCAAGCTGAGTTCCATCATGATCAATCAATCTGATTTTCTGGATCCTTATATCATCGTTAATTCTTACTTTTTTGTCTTTATTCTGTTGATTAAAATTAGCTCCTATTTTTTATCTCTCCTTTCAACAATCAATTTTTCAATAAAATCTTCCATTTTTATTTTGCCCAAATCACTTTTTAAACGCCGCCGAACAGGAATTAGACCAGATTCTATCTCCTTGTCGCCAAGAACCAGCATATAAGGGATTTTCTTTAATTCATTATCTCTGATCTTGTAACCGACCTTTTCGTTCCTGACATCTAATTTAACTCTAAAATTGTTAGCAATCAAGCGTTCATTTATTTTTTTGGCATAATCATGATGATTTTGACTTACAGGAATTAAAACGACTTGTACAGGAGCAAGCCAAAGAGGGAAATCTCCTGCATAATTTTCAATCAATATACCAAGAAATCTCTCTATTGAACCCAATATTGCTCTATGGATCATTACAGGCGCTTCTTTGTTCCCTTCTTTATTAATATAGGTAGCCCCTAACCTCTCCGGCATAGAAAAATCCAATTGGATAGTACCGCACTGCCACAATCTACCTATACAATCTTTAATATGAAAATCTATTTTCGGACCGTAAAACGCACCTTCACCTTTATTTACCTTAAATCCAATATTCAATTGATCCAATGCTTCTGCAAGTATGGACTCGGAAAACTCCCATATTTCATCAGTACCTATTGATTTTAAGGGTCTTGTCGATAATTCGATCATACAATTTTCAAAACCGAAAGTCTTATATATTTCAAGTGTTAATTCGATCACATCAATAATCTCATCCTTCATCTGTTCTTTTGTGCAATAAATATGTGCATCATCCTGAGTGAACTGTCTGACACGCATCAGACCATGAAGAACACCGCTTTTTTCATGCCTGTGAACCAATCCCAACTCAGCCATTTTTAACGGAAAATCTCTATACGACCACATACTGTTATTATATACCAGCAGTCCCCCTGGGCAATTCATCGGTTTTATAGCATAATCATTCTCATCAATTTTAGTAAAGTACATATTCTCTTTATAGTGGTCCCAATGTCCGCTTTTATGCCACAGTGTATCATTCAGTATTATAGGTGTTTTTAATTCCTGATATCCATCCCTGTTGTGAACCTCACGCCAGTAATCAAGAGCCTCGTTATACAAAACCATCCCGTTGCCATGCCAGAAAGCGAATCCAGGAGCTTCCTGATGGAAACTGAACAGATCAAGCTCTTTTCCGATTTTTCTGTGATCTCTTTTTTTAGATTCTTCAAGGAATTTCAAATGCTCTTTAAGAAGACCCTCTTTCGGGAAAGAAACTCCGTAGATCCTCTGCAGCATTTTGTTTCTTTCATCACCGCGCCAATATGCACCTGCAAGATTTGTTATTTTAATATATCTTACATTTTTTGTGGAAGGTAAATGAGGACCTCTGCATAGATCGGTAAACTCTCCCTGTCGATAAACTTTGACTTTTTCGTCAGGATCAAGATCGTTTATAATTTCAATTTTATAATTTTCATTATTATTCTTAAATATTTCTACAGCTTCTGATTTCGATACCTCTTCACCAACGATATTGAGTTCTTCATTTATGATATCCTTCATTACTTTTTCTATTTTCTCAATATCATCATTACCGAGAGCGACATCCAGATCAATATCATAATAGAAACCTGTATCAATTGCAGGACCGATTGCTATCTGAGCTTCAGGCCATATCCTCTTTATTGCCTGAGCAAGAATATGTGACGAACTGTGCCAATATATTTCTCTTCCCTCATTTGTGTCAAAAGAAAGAAGTTCAAATTTCCCGTCCTGTCCAACAGGAGTATTGATATCGATCAGTTTTCCATCAAATTTAGCTCCGACGAAATTTTTTGACAACTTTCCGCCAAAACTTTTTGCAATTTCCCATGGAGTGATATCTTTTGAAAACTCTTTTTGTGAACCATCCGGCAGTTCTAAAGAAACCACTTCATCTTTTTTTGAATCTTTGTTCATTCTTATTATTTGTTTTTTATCATTTTGCCTATTTGAAGAAAGCGCTTATATAGCGCTTTCTTCAAAATTTGTGGGCGATACTGGGCTCGAACCAGTGACCCCTTGCACGTCAAGCAAGTACTCTAGCCAACTGAGCTAATCGCCCCAAATTATAATAGCGTATCAGTTAATAAGACACGCCAGAAAATTCCATGTATAATTAAAACAACTTGTATTATCTTCTGATCATAAAAATCTTAGTTACACTTAAACCTCACAAACATAAATAATTTTGCACAAAAATGCAAGCTATTTAGTATAAATTATCAACATTTTTGAGCAATACAATCATTTATAAATGTTTTTTCTGTATCGACTTAACTTTATGTATCTAGAACATGATTGTTTTAGATGTCTGTATTTTTATTTAGATAATGTATTTTATATTTTTATTTGAAATTGATCTTATAATTATTATCTTTGATTCAATTTTATTTCCTGACATTCAAATAATAACTTTTGTTATGAAAGATTTCAGAAATCATCTCAACAATGAGCCCGTTATAGTACTTGATGGTGGAATGGGCACAAGTCTGTATGACCGCGGGATTTTCATTAATCAATCTTTTGATGACCTTAATATTTCAAATCCCAAAATGGTCAAAGAAATACACAAGGAATTTGCAAATGCTGGTGCAGAAGTTTTGGAGACAAATTCTTTTGGTGCAAACTATGTAAAATTGCGTCCTCATGGACTGGATGATAAAGTCTTTGAAATCAATAAGAAAGCAGCAGAGATCGCCAAGGAAGTAGCAGGAGATAGTCTTTTCGTAGCAGGAGTTATCGGGCCGTTAGGAAAAAAAGTTCAGCCTTTCGGAAAAATTTCCCAGGAGGATGCTTATAAGTATTTTAAAGAGCAGGCCTCAGGCTTATCTGCAGGTAATGTAGATCTGTTCATCCTGGAAACATTTACTTATCTTGAGGAACTTAAACAGGCAGTAACAGCTGTACAAGACATTTCAAAATTACCTGTATTGGCTTTAGTGACTGTAAAAGAAGATGGTTCAACACTTATAGGTATGGAACCGGAAGGATATATACCAATTATTGAAAGCTGGGGTGTTGATGGTGTAGGAGTTAACTGCAGCATCGGACCTCAGGCTATGTTAAACGCAATAGAAAGAATAGTCAAGATCACAAAACTCCCTATTGTTGCCGAGCCAAACGCGGGTATTCCAAGAATTGTTGACGGACGTAACTTATATTTATGTTCTCCGGAATATATTTCAACATACGTTCAGAGATATATCGAATTAGGTGTAAAAATAGTCGGCGGCTGCTGCGGAACAAAGGGTGAACATATAAAGGCAATTAAAAATGCTGCAAAACAAGTACATCCGACTGTTCATACTGAAAAGATCAATGTATCAAAGATTCAACTGCCTGAGATCAATGTTGTTCCGGCAGAAGAAAAATCTGACTTCTCAAATAAGATTCTTAACGGAAAATTTGTTACAAGTATTGAGATTGTACCCCCAAGAGGCTGGGATATAAGCGAGATAATTCAAAAAACTGAAATTCTAAAGAAAAGCGGGATTGACTGCATTAATGTTCCTGATGGACCGAGAGCAAGCGCCAGAATGAGCCCTCAGGTTATGTCTTATCTTGTGCAGAAAAAAGTAGGGATAGAAGTAATCCTGCATTACTGCTGCAGAGACAGAAATCTTTTAGGCATGCAGTCTGATATTTTAGGCAACTTTTCTGCCGGTATAAAAAACTTACTTATCATAACGGGCGATCCGCCTAAAGTCGGTGATTATCCTGATGCAACTGCTGTGTTTGATGTAGATTCAATCGGTTTAACCAGAATTGTCAATAATCTGAATCATGGATATGATATTGGAGGAAATGCAATAGGCCGGCCTACTTCATATTTTATCGGTGTCGGCTCCAATCCTAATGCAGTAGATTTAAACAGAGAAATCAACCGTTTTTTTCAAAAAGTTGAAGCAGGAGCAGAATACGCAATCACCCAGCCGGTATTTGATCCTGAATCTTTCTTTTCATATCTTGAAAAAATCAAAGATACTAATATTCCGATAATAGCCGGAATATGGCCTTTAATCAGTTATAGAAATGCTGATTTTATGAAGCATGAGGTTCCGGGAGTGTATGTTCCGGATCATATCCTGGAAAGAATGAAAGTTCCATCCAGTAAAGAGGAAAGCTTAGAAGAAGGCATTAAAATAGCCAGAGAAATATTAAGTACGATTAAAGATCATGTCAGCGGAGTTCAGGTTTCTTCGCCTTTTGGACATATTGAATATTCGCTTCAGGTCTTGAAAGATATAATATTGTAGTCTTGCCCTGCCTTAAAATCACTTATAGGTTCCTATCCCTCCTCTTAACTTGAATTTTATAGGAATAGCTACCCAGAATTTAACAGGTATATCTCTTTGTTTGGCAGGTTCAAATCTTACCTGCTTTATTGCATCTATTGCAGCCTCATCACATCCTATATTACCTAAAGACTGGATTACTTCAAAGTCCTCAGGCACACCCTTTTCATTTACAAGGACATTTATTCTTACTATCCCTTCGATTCCGGCCATTTTTGCAAGTTCAGGATACACAACTTTTTTCTGAATAGCCCTTTCACCACCGATTATTTTCGGCCAGTCTTTCATCTGTAGGAATTCCGGAATATTATCCGAAGGACCTGATTTCAAGATTTCGTCAGGATTAACTATATGTTTATCAGCAATAATACTCTTATTTACCGGAGTTTTTCTGATTGAATCTGTTTCGAGATAATTACGTTTATTACTTACGAAACTTTTTCCTCCGGCCTTATATATTGCATCACGAATATTGCTTATAACAGGGAAGTTCGTCTTCGGGGATGGAGATATAATAAAAAGTATATCTTTGTTAATTTCCGTTATTTTTTTTGCCATATATCTAAGATCAACAATAGAAATCTGTTCATTTTCCAGATTGATTTTGCCTTCATTATCAATAAATACACTAATCTCGTTCGATATCAGTAGTTGATGTTCATCAAGAACATTCTGTATGCTGCCTAAATCATCATATTTTTGTTCATCCTGAATAAATTCTACAGGAATTTTCATCCATGAATCAACCGGATATCCGTTTTTAACCGCAGGTTTAAAATCAGTTTCAGAAATTGCTGCTATCGCAGCAGCATCACAAACAGAAACCAGGGATTTCACAATTTTAAAGTCTATCGGTCTTCCCTCGTTATCTATATGTACATTCACTTCCACATTTCCGGATATACCTGCTTTTTCTATTGATTCAGGAAATTTGATCCGCGATTGTATATCTTCTAAGCCGCCGATTATCACTGGTGGTGAATTTAATGTAATAGTTTCATTTTTTGTATTTTTAGCTGTTTGATTTACCTTTAGTTTTATCCAATGTCTTGCCGTCTGCCCTTTTATTTTTGCAGGTGTGAATTCTATCTTTTTTAAAGACGAAATAACTAAATCTTTTGAATTTTTACTGTCACTAAAATCCAAAAATTCGAATTCAACAGGTATACCTTTTTCATCAATTAATACTTCTATTTCACCCTCATAGGCTTCTTCAGACTCATTTATATAAAGGACGAAGTCATTAACCGGTCCTATTTTTTCAAGTCCATAGACAGGTTTTGGTGGTATAATTTCTATACCTGATGCGTCGTAAAGACTTTTTGTGAAAATTCCATCCATACTCAATTGATTATCAAGTTCATCCAGCATAATAACTTTTGAACAATAAATTGAAAAAGGAATAACAGAAAACAATACTAATGTAATTATAATTATATTTTTTAAAGAAAGTCTGCCTTTTGGCTTTAGATTGTTTTTTGACAACTGATATAATATTCTGTTTTTCAGAGGTTTTGTGCTGCCCATAAACGCAGGAATTAATGATCGATTATTATATTCAATTGAGATACTTTCAGCAATTTGTATTAAATGATCAGAATATTGTAAGGGAGTCATTTTTGCTATTTTCATTGCCATATCATCACATGCCATCTCATTATATGTTTTAAGCAGTTTTCCATGTATCCATGCCAGAGGATTAATAAAATGTATTATCTGAGCAATCAATTGAAATAAATTGATCCAATGATCATATTGAACAATATGAGCCATCTCATGAGCTAATATTGCCCTTTTGCACTCAGCAGGTATTGTATCCCAGTTACAGGGTAATATGATCTTATGTTTTAAAAAACCAAATACCAATGGACTATGAAATTTCGTTGATTTAAGAAAAATTACATTTCTGTCTTTTTGTGTCCTGTAGTATCTGTCAACATTAACTGGAGTTGAAGTGTGCAGAAGTTTCCTTAAACAAATTAGTTTTATCAAAACAAATATAACTAAAACTGATACAATCGAAATCCAACAAATCATCCATACAGATGTTGAAGTAAATGAAACAGGTATGTTCAGGTTATTTACAATCGTTCCGGCACCCTTTTCAATTGAAGATGCTACATCGTATGAAACGGGAGGATTGTTTAAATTTTCTGTTGGAACTGAAATTGAAATGAATGGCGGGATAAATAATTTTACTAAACCTATTAATGCAATAAACCTTAATAATCTAACATCCCTTTTTCTTAAAAAATATAATAATATTAAAATACCGGACAAAAATATAATATTTTGTACGGTCATAAGAATCACATAATTTTCCCAAACCGGACTTAAGTGGTTTATCCAATTAATCATTTAACTTACGCCCTTATTATTTTTGTTGTAAGATTCTTTTAAGATTTTCCAATTCTTCATCAGAAAATGAATCTGAACTAAAAAGATGGTTCGCAAGAGCTAAAAATGATCCGTTAAACACTTTGTTTACAAATGTGAATGTCTCTCCCTGAATTAGATCTTCCCTTTTGATCAAAGGCTTGTAGAAATTAACTGCACCTATTTTAATTCTTCTCAAATATCCCTTCTCAGCAATATTGTTCATAGTCGTCTGTACTGTAGTATAGGCTTTTTCCTTATTTGGATATGCAGTATCTAAAACTTCCCTTACTGATGGCTGCCCCTTTAGGGACCAGATTGTGTCCATCACCTCCCATTCCGCTTTGCCTAGTTTTAGCTGATTTTTATTTCGTTTTTTTGCCATAATGCAATCCTAACTGGTTAGTGCAATTCCTAACCCATTAGTATCATCATAGCGAATTTTTGTATATATGTCAAGCCTTTTCTGTTAAAAGAAGCCTTTTTTTTGCTATATTTCTTATATTTGATACAGATAATCTAATGAAATATTCCTTATTACTTTTGGAAAATCAAAATATTTAAAAACAATCTCTATAATATTATAAAACTTTTTCCCGGTTTTTCCGTACAAATAGTCAGAATGTATTTTTAGTCGAAATATTGCAACTTAACTCGTGAGGTATAGGTGGATAGAAAGATCAAGAAAAAGAAATTTACACCAAAAAGAATTGCCGGTGCTGTATTAATCCTTGCTTTCATGGGATTAATCAGTTACCCCCTGTTCTTTGAAAGATCAGGCACCAAATTAAACGTTGAAACTGAAAGAATAACGATTTCGACTGTACGGATGGGACCTTTTTTAGAGTTTATTCCTATCACAGGCGCAATAGTCCCAATTAAAACAATCTTCCTTGATGCTATCGAAGGTGGTCAGGTAAAAGAGATTTATCTTGATGCAGGAAGTTTTGTAAATAAGGGAGACCATATACTGGAGCTCGAAAACACAAATCTACTCTTAGACATAATGAACAGAGAGGCACAGTTCGTAGAACAGCAGAATTTTCTCAGAAACACAAGACTGCAGATGGAGGTAAACAATCTTTCTCTCAGGCGCGATATTATTGATAATAATTATCATTTGCAAAGACTTAAAAGAGAATATGAAAGGCAGGAAGAACTTTTTAATAATAATGTAGCATCCAAGCAGGAATATGAACGTGCTAAAGATGAATACGAATATTATTTAAACAGAAGTTATTTAATGGTCGAAAAATTTAAAACCGATTCATTAATGAGAGAGGTTCAGGTTAATCAGCTTGAAACATCATTAACAAGAATGGAAAGCAATTTAGAGTTTGTAAAAAAGAAACAGGAAAATCTAATATTGAAAGCTCCTATCTCAGGACAGCTTACTTCTCTTGTTGCTGAGGTCGGCCAGTCAATTGGGATGGGGCAGAGATTTGGTCAGATAGACGTTCTTGACGGCTTTAAAGTAAGAGCCGGGATTGATGAATTCTATATAACAAGAATTGAGATTGGACAAACTGCAACTTTTGCACTTGCTGAAAGAGAATATGATTTGATAGTAGACAAAATCTATCCCGAAGTCAGAAATAACCGATTCGAGGTTGAACTCAGTTTTGTCGGAGAGAGTCCCGTGGACATTAGAAGAGGAATGACTCTTCATATACAATTAGCATTAAGTGATCTTTCTCAAGCTGTGCTTTTACCTAACAGAGGATTCTTTCAGAAAACCGGAGGTAACTGGGTATTTCTTATTGAACCTTCCGGTGATGTAGCTTCAAAAAGATTCATAAAACTTGGCAGAAAAAATGTTAATGATTTTGAGGTACTTGAAGGATTGGAACCGGGAGATCTTGTAATTACATCTTCCTATGACAATTTTGGCGATGCTGACATTTTGATCCTTAAAAATTAAATAAACCTATTCATAAATTATCTATTGAAAAGAGGAAAAAATGATTAAAACCAAAAACCTGAAAAAACTCTATTTGACAGAGGAAATTGAAACAACTGCCCTTAATAGTGTCAACATTGATATTAACGAAGGCGAATATGTTTCAATTATGGGCCCCTCCGGATGCGGTAAATCAACATTATTAAATGTTTTAGGTCTTCTCGACAATCCCAGTGAGGGAGAATATTTTTTCATTGAACAGGAAGTGTCAAAATTCTCAGAAAGAGAAAGAGCTGATATGAGAAAATCGAATATCGGTTTTGTTTTTCAGAATTTTAACCTGATCGATGAATTAACAGTTTATGAAAATGTAGAATTGCCCCTGCTCTATCTCGGATACTCTGCTGCGGACAGAAAAGAACGGGTTAATGAGACTTTGGAACAAATGGAGATTATTCACAGAAAAAATCATTTTCCTCAACAGCTGTCAGGCGGTCAGCAGCAGAGAACTGCTGTTGCAAGAGCAGTCGTTGCCAGACCGCGTTTAATCCTTGCTGATGAGCCAACAGGCAACCTGGATTCAAAACACGGTAAAGAAGTGATGAATCTTTTAACAGATCTCAACAAAACAGGAACAACAATCATAATGGTTACACATGCAGCTGAATATGCCGAATACACGCAGCGAGTGATTCAGCTTTTCGACGGCTCTGTAGTAAATTAGTATTTCTTTAATTGATTGTTTATATGTGGATCCGTTATTTTATTATGGATCCACATTTTTTTAAAATATTATTGATATTAATGATTAGTTTCATATTTTATATCATTGATAAAAAACATTCTCCATGATTTTGTTCAAACTGAGGTAGATATGATTAATATTTCCAATCTTTTTAAATTTTATGAGACCGGCTACGGTAAAACATATGTTCTGCGTGATATTAATTTAGAAGTAAATGAAGGTGACTTCTTAACGATTATGGGACCTTCCGGTGCAGGCAAGTCTACCCTTCTGCATATTTTAGGTATGTTAGATGATCCTTCGAGCGGTGAATTCCATTTTCTCGATTTTCCGGTTCACAGGATGAATGAGAGAAAAAGAACTGATCTTCATAGAAATTTCATTGGATTTGTTTTTCAAAGCTATCATTTGATAGACGACATGAAAGTTTATGAGAACCTTGAAACACCATTGTTATATAAAGGCGTTAAAGGATCAGAAAGAAAAGGGCTTGTTTCTGAAATGCTGGACAGATTTCAGATAGTGGCAAAAAAAGACCTTTTTCCTAATCAGCTTTCAGGAGGACAACAGCAAATCGTTGGTGTAGCACGAGCACTGATAACAAGTCCAAAGCTGATCCTGGCTGATGAACCTACAGGAAATTTAAATTCCAAACAAGGTGAAGAAATCATGGATATTTTCACCGAATTGAATAAAGAAGGTACAACTATTATTCAGGTAACTCATTCTGAGAAAAACGCCAGTTACAGCAAGAAAGTGATCGATCTGCTTGACGGAA
>JBHPLC010000190.1:0-2727 GCA_042564455.1 Candidatus Zhuqueibacterota bacterium
TTAAAAAGGGGGAATAGAAAAGTGTTCCCCTTTAATCCGCCAAAGGCGTGACAAGAAGGGGAAATAGAAAAGTGTTCCCCTTTAAAAAGGTCGTCATATGCGAATCAAGGGGGAATTTGAAAAACTAAATTGACAGACAGGTCGCCCTTGTTGCACCGGGAAATGTCTGTCCTACTGGATTTCTCCCGAAGTGCGGGATGGGAATGACAGAAATGGGAGGTGCGGGAATAACAGAGGGGGATGTGTTGAATGTAAATTCAGCGTTATGAACAAATAGATAATTTCTATTAAGTGACGATAAAAAGATATTGAT
This sequence comes from Candidatus Zhuqueibacterota bacterium, assembly GCA_042564455.1. GTDB lineage: Bacteria > SM23-31 > SM23-31 > SM23-31 > SM23-31 > JBHPLC01. The sequence goes on from JBHPLC010000190.1 coordinate 314, forward strand.
TTTGAGATTCCCGCCTCCGCGGGAATGACAAAGGAGGACGCGGGAATGACAAAGAATAGTGATTGTGGGAATGACAACGGTACTACAAATCAGAAAAACAGGCATAATTTAAGCCAAAAATCTAAAGTGTATACCAGATGAATACTGCTAATTAATTATTCCGGTTCGGCGGTTCAACTCCTAAAAGATGTTTTACGAAATAGTCACGTTTTTTCCTCTCGCCGTATGAACCTCCTGAAGAATGTCCCTGACCGGGAAGCATCAGGAATTCAAAATCCTTTTCCGCCCTGATCAGAGCATCCACCACCTGCAGGGTCGATTGCGGCGGCACGTTGGTATCAAGTTCACCGAGAACAAGCAAGACTTTGCCCTCGAGTTTATGTGCGTTTGTAACATTGGACTGTTCTTCATAATGGGATCCGACCGGCCAGCCCATCCACTGCTCATTCCAGACCGCCTTATCCATCCGGTTATCGTGGCACCCGCATGAAGACACTGCGACTTTATAGAACTCCGGATGAAAAAGCAACGCCCCCAGTGAATTCTGACCTCCTGCAGAATGACCGAAAATTCCTACCCTGGTAATGTCCATATACGAGTATCTTTGGGCAGCTTCCTTCATCCATATTATCCTGTCGGGGAATCCAGCGTCCGCCAGGTTCTGCCAGCAGACATCGTGGAAAGCTTTTGAGCGGTTCGCAGTGCCCATTCCGTCGATCTGCACCACGATAAAACCAATCTCCGCAAGTGCCTGGTCCGACCGGTATGCTGAGAAAGTCTTTGGAACGAACGAATCATGAGGCCCGGCGTAGATTTTCTCGATGACAGGATATATTTTTGATCCATCAAAATTTGTCGGCCTGTATATCACTCCCCATATATCTGTTTCACCGTCTCTTGCTTTTGTTACGAATGGTTCAGGCATTTTCCACCCGGTTTCGAGCAGATCGGATATGTCAGCTTTTTCCAGTTCCATAACGAGTTCTCCGTCAGAAGTACGGCGCAGCTCACTTACGGGAGGAAGGTCGATCCTTGAATAAATGTCTAAATAAAACTCGCCGCCGGGAGAAAAAGTGATCCTGTGGTTCCCGTTACCTTTTGTAAGCTCTGTCAATCCGGTACCGTCCAGATTAACCCGGTAATATTGTATCTGATACGGATCCTGCCCGGAGTTCATTCCGCTTGCGGTGAATATCACCTGTCTTTTTTCTTCATCGATACTTATGATATCCCTGACTACCCATTCACCCTGAGTGACCCGGTTTTTTAGTCCGCCGCCTTTTCCGTCATACAGGTAAAGGTGTTTCCATCCGTCCCGTTCGGAACCCCACAGTATTTCATCCCCGCCGTTAAAGTATTCCATGACCAGATTGTACCTGTCAACGAAAGTTTCGGCAGCCTCCTCAATTACGACAGAAGGCTCTCCCGTCTGCGCATCCACTTTGATGATCCTTGCCAGCTGTTCACCGCGCTGTTGAAAACTTAAAGTGAACTGACTGTTATCCTCATTCCATCTTATTGAAGATACCCGGTAGGGATTTTTGAACAGGGTGTCATCCACTTTAAAAGATCTTCCACTTTCAACATGAAAGAGTACCGGTTTTCCGATCGTTAATGTATCTCCCGGAAGCGCATAACTTCGTTCTCTCATTGTAGGTCTCATCCGGTCATCCGGGGCTGAATCAATGAGATAGACTGTTGATTCTTTTCCTCTCTGTGTGAGATTACTTACAAGTTTTTTCGAATCGGGTGACCAAAAGATGGAATTATAATAAGTTTCCTCTGTGCCGTCTGAGGTCAGAGGTCTTTCCTGATTTGATCCACTTGACCTGAGATAAATATTATAGTCTCTTATAGAAGCCGTCCATATTCCGTCAGGTGAAGCGTATTCTCTTCCCCTACCTCCGGAACCTCTTCCGCTTCCCTGGCCACGGCCTCCGCGCTGAGGAGCACGTTGTACCTCCTCGCCGGTGTCTTTACACTCGTAGGAATTCAGATCACATGTCCATACATTTTCTTCGAGATTAAATTTAATGGATCTTTCGTCCTCTGCGAATTCGAACCGGTTAAACGGGAGCTTAAAAGCGGAATATTGATCACCTGTCGCTTTTGAGAGGGATTCGGCAAGCTTATTATGGTCGAAAGCGTGCTCTTTACTTTTATTATCAGGATCGACTTTAATGAACTCCGTACCTTCTTTAATGGTATTGGCGTACCAGAATTCATTCGAATCCCCGATCCAGTTCGGCCTGACCTCGGAATTATAAACCAGCCCGCTGACTTTTTCTCTCAGTTGATTTGCGCGGTCATAGTCTTCCTGTTTTCCCTGGGCGAATACTGTGGAAAATACAAAGACCAGGCACAAAGCTAACACAATACATTTAATAAAGGATGGGCTTTTCATGCAAACCTCC
>JBHPLC010000191.1:0-2719 GCA_042564455.1 Candidatus Zhuqueibacterota bacterium
AAGAACTGAACATACAGGTTCACCATAAGATATTTTGCGATATTCGCCGTAAAGATGTTCTCCCAGTTTATATCCGGGGATTTCCAGTATTTTTCGTTGGGCATACCCTTCAGGTCGTCCGCTTTTGAATTCTGCAGAGCCTGAAAAAGTGTGAATTTGCTCGAATATGATATAAGCCCTTCCGAAAATGTTGTCTTGAATTCATTATCAAGGACAATCCCCGAATCGTAACTTTTTACAGTTTCTTTCGTTCCGGTCAATGGATCAAGCACACTTCGGTTTATATGCTGTCTTAATCCGCCGCCCAGACGGATTATCCATTCTCTTTTTTCCTCTTTGATAAAGACCCTTGTAATGCCGAAACTCTCGGTCAGCTTCAAGGGATTAACATACCGCTCGTTAATCGGATCACCGCCGTCGAGGAATTGTGATTCCAGGCGGGCCGCTGCGAAAGGTTCTACATATCCTCCGATCGAGAATCTGAAGACCGATTCAAGGTCGATAAGGTCAGTGTTCTTTACCGGTTTTGCCCATATTTTAGTTTCTTTAAGCTGATTGTGTGTCTGGCCGAAAAAGAGCTTCATGGTGTTCTTATTAAACACTTTTTCGGAAAGCTGCTTTTCCGCAAGTGAATTAGAATTAAATGTCCATGATAAAGCGCCCGATTCACCTCCGGTCCAGTTATCGCTGTAAGTATTTTGTGTTATTGTGAGATTAGCATCCACAGACAATTTCCATGATTGTGCCTGAATATTCGCAGTTATAAATAAAACCAACATTAGTTTAATTAATATCCTATAGTATCTCATTTCATCTCCTACTGTTTTATATATTTGGCTCCATTCGGGGAAACATTCAATGTCCCTTCGGCTTTTTTAATTTGATTCACTATCGAATTAACTGATTTTATGTTCTTTTCATCTAAATCCCCGGAGTTTTCGAGGTCGAAAAACACCTTGAGAGGTTTTACATATAGCAGACCGGCAACGGCGTTATTCAGACCTTTCAGGTCCGAATCGTCGAGATTACCGGTTAATTTTATAATAAACGTGCCTTCCTGATTCTGAATATCAAAACCTGACGCCTCTTTTTTACCGGTATCTGCCGAGGTATCAGCATCATCTTCTGCGATTGAATCCTGGCTCAATGTAACGGTATCCCGGTCATCCAACTCCAGGGGATAAACTTCATTCAGAACTTTTTTTATAACGTCCAGCCTAACAGGTTTAACTATGAAATTCAGAGCTCCGTTCTTTATTGCTTTGAGCACCATATCTTTCTGGCCTAAAGCGCTTACCATAATGATCTTTGCATCAGGGTATTCGTTTATGATCTTTTCAACAGCGCCTATACCATCCATTTCCGGCATAGTTATATCCATGGTTACCAATTCCGGCATCAATTTGACATACCTGTCATACGCTTCATTACCGTTAGATGCTTCACCGGCGATCTCGTATCCTGCTTTTTCGATCAATGCGATCAGATTTTTTCGCATTATTACAGAATCATCAACTACCAATACTTTTGCCATGGTAACGTCCTCCCATATTTCAATTATAAATCTTCATCAGAAAATTCCTGAAATTAATACATTAATACTTACTTCACCTGCCGAAGTCACATATGATCTGGATATTATTTCAGATTCCGCCTGTACTATATCTGCATTTTCAGAATGGATTGTGACCGGAGGATCAATTGAAACCAGATCAGAAATATCCTTAAAATTTGTTATAGACCTTCCTGCAATAATATTAGCAACTTCTCCGCAGGACTCTTCAATATATTTCATTTTATTTTCGGATTTTATTTCTCCGGACACAAAACTACTCACTACCTGTTCCGCAAGGCTGTTATCATAAGTAAATATTATCGAACCTTTGACGACACCTCTTAATCTAATAATTGATGTCCACTCTTTCAAAGACAATCTGTTCGATCCGGATAATTTGGATGTTGAAGACTTATCGATCGAAAGTTTTAATTCTTTTTTGATAAATTCTTCAGCCATTTTTGAAACAGGATCGATCATATCTAAAAATGAGGTTTTCGGCAGGGATTTAGCGACCGGCAAAGTAAATATAAATGTAGTTCCTTTACCTTTTACAGAATCTACTGATATTCTACCGTCCAGATTATCCAAAGCTTTTTTAACAGCAGACAAACCTATACCGCGACCTGATATCTCGGTGGTTTTATCCTTTGTTGATATTTCATCTTTAAAGATCAAATCTGTCAATTCTTCCCGGGATAACTTTGTTATAGTCTTATTATCATACATCCCGCTGCTAACGGCTTTCTCTTTTATTTTATCAGTATTAATACCGGAACCGTCATCACCAATGATCAGGATAAGATCCGAATCATTTTTTGAGATAAAGCAGTTCAAATTTCCAAACTCATCTTTTCCGTTCTCAACTCTTTCTTCAGGTGTCTCGATACCATGATCTATCATGTTTCTGAAAACATGTACCAAAGATTTCGCAAATTGTTCATATTTATCGGGATCAACATAAACATCATCTCCGATAATTGAAAAAGGATTGATCTGTTTTTCCAGTCTTTCCGCAAGGCTAAGTACATATTCCGGATAACTTTTTAACAGTTCTCTGAAGGATTTATAACGAAGTTTTCTCATTCTGGGAAGCATTAGATTAAGTTCGACCGGAGAAAGACATAGCATCATTTTTCTTTCTATTTCAACTATTTTTTCCGG
>JBHPLC010000192.1:0-2713 GCA_042564455.1 Candidatus Zhuqueibacterota bacterium
GTGGACTCTATCGCAATAACTCCGAAAGATACAACGTTGGAAGTAGGAAGCGTATTTACTTTTACCGCAGTGGCATTCGATGCAGCCGATGCGGTCATTGATACTACTTTCGAATGGTCGCTTTCGACCGATTCGATAGGGACTGTTGTGGATTCCACCGGTGAATTTTCCGCAGACAGTTTAGGTGAAGGATATGTATTTATTGAGATCGGATCGTTAAAGGATTCTGCTCATGTAGTAGTTACGGAAGTTGAGGAAGTCACTAATACTGTAACCATCAAGAAAATGAAACCAAACGGTACATATCATAACAAAGTTGATACCATTGAAGAAGGCGAAGGGGAATACAAATTCTCCGGATTCCCGTCACCGTTGAATTTCCTTAACGGCGGCAGACTGGAATTCCCGGACAGCTCACTAAAAGAGGATATAACGATAATTATTAAACTGCCTGTTTTTACTAAGATTAATGCAAGTGATTCTGTAACAGGTTTTGATACTACAAATACAAAAGGAAAAGTGATCGCCAGCGGTGTGGAATTCGTAGTAGTAGCCGGTAATGACACGATTAGTCCATATTATTTTCAGAAACCTCTGATTGTATCCCTGCCGTTCAAACACGGACTCCTGGCTAACATGGGTATTACCGCTGAAAATCTGGAAATGACATTTTATACTGATTCCACAGGTATCGATACAACTGGAATTAGTGGAAACAGTTATGAGGGTTCTAAAAACAGGGTGACAGCGCTTTGTGAACATTTTTCCACTGTGGTACTTGCCGGTGAACCCGAAGCAGTTGCTGTTGAAGACCATGTAATGGATCTGCTGCCGGATGAATTTGTTCTTGAACAGAATTATCCGAATCCATTTAATCCCGTAACTAAGATAAAATATCATGTCCCGGTTACATCGGATGCTGCGATCAAAATTTATAACATGCTGGGACAGGAAGTGAGAACGCTCGTCAGTAAGCAGCATGTTGCGGGATCTTACGAAGTATTATGGGATGGAAAAAATAATATTGGCCACTCGGTTACTTCAGGGATCTATATTTATAGATTGGAAGCCAAAGATTTTGTTAATACAAAAAGGATGATCCTTATCAGGTAATTAACTATTCAATAGAAATTTAGAGTTGAGGGCGGGTAAAACGAAACTGCCGCACTCTGCTGACCGGATACTTTTTTCCGGAACAACAGAGGACGGCAGTTTTTGTTTTGATATCAGATCGGATTGGAAAATGATCACTTGACTTTTACAGCAGTGCCGTAAACAAGCATTTCAGCGGCCGATCCCATGACATCCGCCGATGTCATTCGCACATTAACCACTGCATTAGCACCAAGTTCCTGTGCCTGCTGGACCATTCTGTCCAGAGCTTCATCTCGTGCTTCAGTAAGCATTTTAGTATAGTCCTTTAATTCTCCGCCGACAATGGATTTCAAGCCAGCGCCAATATCTCTGAATACGTTTTTTGCCCTTATTGTATTACCTTTAACTATACCGATCGTCTGGTAGATTTCTTTTCCCGGTACATCAGGTGTGGTTACTGTGATCATTTTCCCCTCCGGTAAATATATATTGAATATAGTTACTTATCTTACATCATATTTCATAAAAGCAGCATATGATCCTACAAAAAATACAAAGATCAATCCTATCATCAAAAAGAAATCCCATTTTGCTTTCAAAATTGAATCCTTTAGCGTTACCGACTGAAAAGCATGTTTGGGCATTGACTCAAGATCGTCAACCGGTCCCAACTGCCCTGTCTGCATATTAATACTGCTCATCAGTTTTGCGTTTGCCCATTTTGTAAATTCAGGTTTATACATTTTTATTGAAAGTGAAAATCTTTCATGTTCATCGATGCCGGTTTTTCCAAGACTCATTGATCCGAACATCAGTGCGGAGGCTGGGGATATAACACGTGCAAAATTAGTTGCCATAGTACTCTGTTTGTTCCTCTTTGACTGGTAAGCCTCTTCGATCTGCTCATTTTTAGCGTCGATCTCATCTGTCAATCCCTGCTGAAGTTCTTCCAGATATGCCCTGTATTTTTCCGGCCATTCCGGTGTCTGGTCGTTCGGATTTTCAGTGACCCACTGCTGTCGCTCTTCCATTCCTCTTTGTGATATTTCCGAAATAAAAGCCTCTTTTTCCGCATTTACCTCATGGATCGATGGAATAGGATATACACGGCCTGCTGTCAACACTGCAACTTTCGGCAGTACTGTTACAAATACAACCCAGATAAAAAGCAGGATCAAAAAGCTTGAAGAAGATTTTTGCGTTAATGAAGATACAAATAAACCTAATGTGAAAAATACGGAAAGATATAATAAGAATAGAACAAATATCACTCCGATTCTCATCCAGTCTGAGTTTGATAACACTACATCCGGAATAACCGTCAGAATAAGCAGACCCATTATCAGCGGGATAATGAGGGGCATAAGAAGGCTTATAAAACCGCCTATGGCTTTTCCTAATATCAGCCTGTCTCTCGGTACCGGATTGGAGAGTGCAAGTTTAAGCGTACCCCGTTCCTTTTCACCGACAATCGCATCATATGTAAACAAAATTGCGAACAGTGAAAGGACAATTTTAACAATAAATGTAAGATCCAGACCTCCGAAAACAGAGAAAATCGGATTACTGCTCCATTTTGAATCAACCAGAACCGGATCAAAAGCGATATTTACTGTCG
>JBHPLC010000193.1:0-2705 GCA_042564455.1 Candidatus Zhuqueibacterota bacterium
TAAAATGTACAAAAGGATCATTACTATCGTCCTTAAGTTCTTCCTGAAGCAATTTCAGGTTCCGGTCTGCTCTTTCTTTCTTTTTCTCAGGTGTTAAACCAAATCCCCAATGGTCAATCGTGATATCACTTTTAACAACTCTGCAGCCTTCATTAAGTATTGACGGCAGTATCTGTTCATGGATCCTTCCGGAAAATCTATATTTATTATTATTTCTGAACAACCGGCAATAATCGCTTGCGGTAGTATTAAACAAATTCCCTTTTTCCTGGGGTATATGCTCTATCATATTCACTGCGGCAATACTTTCATCCTCTATTATGTCTCTGATCTTTTGAGCATTCCCAGGAGAAATTCTTTCATCAGCATCCAGATATAATATCCAGTCTCCCGAAGCGTATTTTAATGACTCATTCCTGGCCGCCGAAAAATCATCTATCCATTCGAAATGTTTTATAACGGCACCGTATTTTTCTGCGATCTTGACAGTGTCGTCTTCGGAACCCGTATCGACAACAACTATCTCATCGACCAGTTCTTTTACACTGTCAAGACAAACGGGAAGTGTATTCTCTTCATTTTTGACTATCATGCAAAGAGTAAGCCGGGGATATCCGGATGGTTTAATAATTTCTTCAGACTTCTTTTTTCCAAACAGATTGAAAATCCACTCTTCCGCAATTTTTTCCCAAGTAAATATCTTTTCCGCACGGTCTTTTCCACTTTTGCTCAGTGTTTTCCACATCTTTTTATCATTCATGAGGTCAAGGATTTCTTTTACGAATAGCCTTTTTCCCTCGTCTGAATTCATGTCTTCATCAATAACCACTCCTCCGACACCATCCTGAACAGTTTCCGGTAAAGCTCCGATATTTGCCGTGACTATAGGCGTCCCGGCTGCCTGAGATTCAATAGCTGTAATACAGGATGTCTCTTTGAAGGTTGAAGGATAGACCATTAAACAGGAACTCATGATCTCTTCTGCCAGCTCATCCTGGGATACGGATCCTCTGAAAAACACTCCGGGCTGATCCAGTTTTTTCATCACCTCGTTCAATTCGTGATCTTCTTTCGTAGGAGTGTAAGTAAAAACATGCAATTCCGCATCTGGTTTTTCATCCCTTATTGCCGGGAACACATCCAGCAATATATCCAGACCTCTGTTCGGACGGCTGGAATAGATCAGCTTATTAGAATCTCTCCGGATATTTTTATCAGTAAATCTATCAGGAGAATATCCGTTCCTGGTCAGAAAAAACCGGTCTTTTCCGATATTCAGGTATTTTGCCCATTCAGCTGTCTGAAACTCACTTAATGTAAAGAACGTGATCTCGGAAAGATCAACACTGTTGAGGTCAAAGCTTTCCACAAAGAAAACATCAGGCATATCATGAAGCCATAAAACCTTTTTATCCGAGTTGATCTTTGAAAGGAAAGGCTTCAGAGAACGGGAAGATATAAAAACTTTACATGAATTCCATCTGAAGTATAAATAGAAATCTGTAAGGGTGCCGTATTCGACTTCATCGTATATACCCGGATTATCACAGTTATTAAATATCTTTACCGAGAAGCCCTTCGAGGCTAATATCCTGCTTATGTGATATAAAGCGCTTTCACTTCCCCCCAGTCCTTTTTCCTTTATTGTATTTCCATCAAACGGCATACCGCCGGTATAGAAAACAAAATCAGCGGTTTTATCCTTTATCTGTATCTTTTCTATTTCTGCAATTCTTTCATAATGATCATATGCTTTCTCGTTGGAGACATCATATTCTATACATTTCTTAAGCAGGCCCAGGGCTTTTTTATTGTTTTTCTCGTTCTCTTCAATTAAAGCTAATGTCAGGTACACATCCGGATAAGAAGGATTATCCTCAACAATCTTATAGAGAGCTTTTTTTGCATCCTTTTTATTTCCGGTATAATAAATAATCGCATTCAAATTGTGACGGGCTTCTAAATGCTCCTGATCATATTCCAGGATATTTCTGTATCTCTTCACACCTTCATCAATATTATTTTCACTGATAAGCCTGTTTCCCTCATCAAGCATTTCTTTCAGATTATCATTTGTTAAATTACTGTCAACACCGGTGATATCTTCCCTGCTGTTTACTTCTTTTTCCGACTTGGTAAGATCTTCCCTTTCAGATGGTGTAATATTCCATTTATCAAAAAACTTTTTGGCATTTTCATCTAATATTTCCCTGTAATCTTTTTTCAAAGACTTAAAAGTGACCGATCCATGGTGATGAACATAAATACCTTCGATATATCCACAGCGAAAACCCGCCGCATCAGCTCTTAGACAAAAATCATCATCTTCATAATTCCCGATACGGAAGCGTTCATCAAATCCCCCGATATTGTCAACCACTTCAGACCTGATAAATAAACAGAAACCTCTCAGGCTCAAATACTGATATAAGGTACTGCCGTATTTTTGCCAACGTTTTTCAGAATAGTCAACCATCTGGTCTAAATTGCTGTAACCGACTTCCTTTATCATCTGGTCACTTCCGATGTAATTTGTCATAGGACCAAAAACACCGAAATTGACATATTTATCTGCGGTTTCTCTGAATCTTTCGAGCCAGTTTTTGGTAACAACAACATCATTATTCAAAATGACATAGTATCTACCTTTCGCTGCATGCAATCCCTGATTAACCGCTGTTGCAAAACCAAGATTCTGACTGTTA
>JBHPLC010000194.1:0-2692 GCA_042564455.1 Candidatus Zhuqueibacterota bacterium
CCATGTATTCGAATATAACTATAACAAGGCTTACAAACCATTTTTGGATGTATATGAAAACTTTTCTGATCTGCCATTAGGGCTTCATTGTTCCGGCCCTCTTTGGGATTGGTTATTAGAATCGCATCCGGAATATATTGAACGGTTAAAGTCTATCAACAAAGAAGGAAACATAGAATTTCTTGGCGGCGCTTATTATGAACCGATACTTTCCATGATCCCCGAGATTGACAGAGCGGGGCAGATAAAATTAATGAAGGATTTTCTTAAAACGGAATTCGGACAGGATCCCGGGGGATTCTGGCTTACGGAGCGTGTATGGGAGCAGGAATTGACATCTTCTCTGGCTGGTTCCGGAGTAGAGTATACTATTGTTGATGATTCTCATTTTATTAATGCAGGAATAATTGATGAAAAGTTATTGGGCTATTTTGTGACAGAGGACCAGGGTAAACTTATATCAGTATTCGGAACAAACAAAAAACTGAGATATAAGATACCGTATTCCAAACCTGAGGAGTTAAAGGATTTCTTTGAAGAACAAGCAGAGAAAAATCCGGGAGCTTTGTTCGTGTATGGTGACGACGGTGAGAAATTCGGAGGATGGCCAGGAACACATGAATACATATATAAAGAAAAATGGCTTGAGAGTTTCTTTACGATGCTCCGCGAGAACAGTGAACTGATCAAACTAAAAAAACCGTCTGACATCCTGAAGCAAATAAAACCAAAGGGGAAATTATACATACCTGACAGTTCTTACAGTGAAATGATGGAGTGGGCTTTACCTGCAAAAACCGGACACCAGTACGAACATGTAAATAATGTTCTGAAGGAGCAGATAATCTGGGGTGAAGCTTCGGTATTTTTGAGAGGCGGATTCTGGAGGAATTTCAAATACAAATACCCTGAAGCGAATCAGATGTATGCGAGAATGATGGAAATAAGCGGAAAGATCCAGAAAAACAGGAAAAAGATCCCTGAGGAAGCAGTTAAATATCTTTATCAGGCACAGTGCAACTGTCCTTACTGGCATGGTGTATTCGGGGGGCTGTATCTGAATCATCTCCGTTTTGAGACTTACAGAAACCTTATCAGAGCTGACCATCTGATAACCGAATCGTTAAATAAGAACAAGGAACTGCTCATTACGGAAGAGAAGGATTTTGATTTTGACGGTTTAAATGAGATCGCTGTTCAGAACAAATGGCATCGCATATATTTTCAGCCTCACGGAGGCGGAAGAATTTATGAATGGGATTATTTTCCGGCAAAGACCAATCTGCTTGATACAATGAGAAGAAGATATGAGACGTATCATCAGAAGATCATGGAAGCAACGAGCGCGGGAGACGAGGAAGATGTTCAGAGTATTCATGATATTTCGAAATTGAAAGACATGAGCCTTAAAGATGACCTTATCTACGACAAATTTGAACGAAAATCATTTCTGGATCATATAATAACAGGTGAAATAACAACCGGATTACTCCGGAAAAATGAAATTAATGAGATATGCGATCTTCCTTTATCAGAATATTCTACCAAAGTAAAAAAGTCTGCCGGTTCAGTAAAAGTTACATCTTCGGTCTCGGCAGACCTTAAAACTAACGGCGGATTTAATCCAATAGAGTTAAATAAAACAATTGTGATGTATAAGAACAAGACCGATCTGGATATTTCCTATAATTTTACTAATAATGGTATTGCAGACCTGGACTGCAAATTAGGCCTTGAATGGAATTTTGCGATGCTTGCGGGAGATGCTGATGACAGGTATTATTTTACGGTAAATAATGAAAAAGCAGGTAAGCTTAACAGTGAAATTCATAAAAAATCAATAGAACGGTTCGGATTGGCGGATGAGTGGCAGAAAATAAAGGTCATTTTTATTTTCAATGAACCGGTTGAGCTTTTCACTTTTCCGATCGAAACGATTTCTCAATCCGAATCGTCTTATGAAAAAGTCTATCAGAGTTCGGTAATATATCCTGTGATCCAATTAAATATATCACCGGGTAAAAATAAGACATTTTCCTATCAGATCATTATTGAAACGATATAAAATAAAAGGTTTTTGATGACTGCAAAAGTTGTTCCGAGAGCAAAAATCAATGATATTTTAGCATTTTTAAAAGGACGGGGTGTGACTCTTACAAGCGAGAGTATCCGTTTATTAAAAGAGCGGCTTGAAAATGAACCGATCAGCAAACCCACTCTGGAAAGAAGTAAATCGTTAGTTAAGAATCCACTCTTCAGGGACATACTGGATGCTGCTTTTACTCAGAAAAGTGAAAAGATGTTTAATACCGCAAAGAACAATCCGATACTTAAAATAATCGATGAGAAACGGAAAGAAACATTAGAAGGAGACAAGGAAAAAGAGTCACCCATGCCGCCGGAACTGCGGAAAATTTTCTATGATGAAACCAAATGGCAGCCATATCATCATTTTCTTGGTATTCCTTCGAGAGGTCAGATAGTGAAAATACTGGATGCCGGTGAGTCAGGTAGAGAATATATCGGCTACATTGTACAGGAGAATAATGAAATTTTTGCATATACAACTCACCGAAAAGTGATCCTCGATGAACTGAAGAATTCAAAATTTATGAGGTTAAAAGAAGGTGTATTCCAATATGAGATAAATGAGATAAAAGAATACGAAAAAGGATATTATACATATATAATG
>JBHPLC010000195.1:0-2675 GCA_042564455.1 Candidatus Zhuqueibacterota bacterium
TATTTCCTACTGTCAATCTAACCAGATACTCACCCGGTCCGGCACTTCCTCCTCCTCTCATTCTGGATCCACCCTGGCCCTGCTGATTACCCGAAGCCTGCGGTGACATTCTTGAAAAATTCCAGAATATTTTATGTATTCCGGCTTCATTTGATCCTTCCCTTGTCCATATTACCGCACCGTTCACATCAAGTATTTCTAATTTTGGTGTATCAGACACAGGATTTTTCAGATAATAAGAAATAGTCGAACCGGTCGGAGGATTTGCTTTAATAAATCTTGAATCGGGCACCCATGTCCATTGATATGTACGTCTCCACTGTACTTCTGGTCTGACTGCAAATAAATGAACAGCCTCTTCTTTCACCTCTGAAGTTAACTGCTGCAGAGGTGTAATGTTATCGGCTATCCAGGCGCCCCGTCCATGTGTACCTGCTATCAGATCACCGTCCCTCGGATGGATAAGAAGATCATGTACAGGTACAGTTGGAAAACCGTTCATAAATTTTTGCCAGGAAGCTCCTCTGTCAATTGAAAAGAACACTGAAAACTCAGTACCAGCAAATAAAAGATCGGGATTATGATAATCTTCCCTGACAACGTAAACAGATCCTTCGGGCAGATTACTGGAGATCCTGGTCCATGTACTTCCAAAATCATCTGTCATAAATATATACGGTTCTTTATCATCATGACGGTGGCCGTCAAAAACAACATAAGCTCTTCCCAATTCATGATTGGACGCCTCAACACGTTTTACCCAGTAATTTAAAGGTGCTCCCCGCATATTGGTGTTAAGCCTTGTCCAGTTCACACCTTCATTTCTGGTCATATAAACATTGCCGTCATTTGTACCTGCCCAGATGACACCGGGTACAAGAGGAGATTCGTCTATAGACACAATGGCGCTGTTTCTGTTATCCGGAAATGCAGTGAGATCGGGACTGATTATCTTCCAGTTGTCACCTCTGTTCACGGATTTAAACAGGTGATTACCGCCAAAATACAGTGTTGTATGATTATGAGATGAAAGCTGCATCGGTGAATTCCAGTCAAAACGGAATCCGCCGCCGCCTCTTTGGCCTGCCTGAGGAGTACTGCTTGAAGGATAATAATCCTCATAATTTACAATATTTCGTGCACTGGGACGAATACCGGTGCTCTGCCATGTTTTCAGGTCCTTGCGATTTATAGATCCACCCTGAGTTTCTGAATAAACGATCGTATAATCAGTAGGATCGATCTGACAGAAGAATCCGTCTGCATTCGACAGAGGGAACCAATCATTGTTAGTTACTCCGGACATCATACGTCCACGACTGGAACCGACCCAGACACCATTGTCCTGAAGTCCTCCGGCAAGATAATATGGTTTTCTCATATCAGCAGTGATAGCATAAAACTGGGCCAGACCGATTGACTTAATCATTTCCCAGTTATCTCCGCTGTCATAGGTTATATTAATACCCCCGTCACCACCAACAAGAACATGGTCAGAATTAGTAGGATCGATCCAGCATGCATGATAGTCTATATGAGTACTCCCCTGAACAGGCCGTCCGGAAATAACTTCTGTACCTCCGTTACTTGTATATGCCATGGGAGAACCAAGGAACCACACCACGTCCTCATTATTCGGATCTACGCGTACCTGGCTGTAATATGAAGGCCTGTTATGCCAGTCATTCACTTTTTTCCATGTTTTTCCGTAATCGGTTGTCTTAAAAATACCGTCCCTGTTCGGATTCAGAGGCTCTTCCGCTGGTTGCTGCTGACCTCTTTGAGATCTGGCCATTCCCAGAGTAGTACTGACCAGCGCATATACCGTCCCGGATTTACTTCTCGATGCGCTGATACCTATCCGTCCCATTTCTTCTGTGGGAAGGCCTTCGGTACATCTTGTCCAGTCTTTCCCACCGTTTCTTGTTACATAGATCCCGGCATGCGGACCATACTGGTCTACAGGATCACCGGCATCAAATCTGTCTCTCAGACGTTCATGGGCGGCAGCATAGATAATATCCGGATCGTTCATATCCATGGTTATATCGGTCACACCTGTTCTTTCGTCAAGATAAAGGACCTTATCCCATGAGCTTCCGCCGTTCGTGGTCTTAAAAAGACCGCGTTCTTCATTTGTTCCCCAGAGTTTGCCTAAAGCCGCGACATATACAGTATTAGGATTTTTGGGATGAATAAGTATTCTGCCAATATGTTCAGTATCTTTCAGACCGACGAATTCCCAGGTCTCTCCCGCATCAGTGGATTTAAAGACTCCGGCGCCCCATGGTGAACTGTTTCGGTTATTCGGTTCTCCCGTTCCGACAAAGATTATGTTCGGATTCGATAAGGAAACTGCAATATCACCGATAGAACCGACCGGCTGGTCATCAAATATCGGATCCCAGGTGATTCCGTTGTTAACGGTTTTCCATAATCCTCCGGTCGCAGCGCCAACATAAATAGTGGTTGGATTACTTTCGACTCCTTCAATATCGGTTATTCTTCCTCCGGGATTTGCCGGGCCTACTTCACGCCAGGGGAAAAGCTCCGCTAAATCAGAAGCATTTACCTGGGCAAAAAGAGCCGGTACAAAAATCAACATGATCAGTATTACAGAAAGGAATATCAATCCTGCAGGATAATGTTTTTTGCACATTTTTTTCTCCTTTCGG
>JBHPLC010000196.1:0-2646 GCA_042564455.1 Candidatus Zhuqueibacterota bacterium
TCTGCTCGCATTTTATATCATAGAATTTAAAATGTTCCCCCATGTCTTCCATAGCTTCTTTCAGGAGAGTTTTTTTGTCTTCGTGTGAAAGAGTTCTGGGGAAATTCGGTTCACTTAAAATAACCTTTGCAGGAGCTCCAACGGCCAATGATTTAGCAGGGATATTTTTTGTTACAAGTGAGTTCGCGCCGATAACAGATCCATCTCCAATTTTTACACCGGGCATAACAAATACTCTCCAGGGAAGCCAGACACTATTGCCAATTTCAACCGGGGCAAAATCTACAGGATACCCTTCAAATTTATTCAGCCATACTCCATGGGAAAATATCAGGCAGTGTCCGCCAATACCTGTATCATCTCCAATATAGACCGGTCTGACAGTATTGACATAAGACATCTGCATTATCGTAGCATTTTTACCGATGATCAATTTTGATTCTTTTGACTCCAATCCTCCTACAAAAACCTGTTCGGTGATGACGGTCCCATCACCGATTTCTATATATGGAGTATCAATAAATGTGATCGTACCGATTGAAACTCTTTTCCCTATCTTAATATCACGCCCTCTTAAAACAGTCAGGAATCCAATACCGGTTTTATCTCCGATCTCGACATTCTTGCCAATGACAACCGATCCGAGGCTAAAATTGACCTTTTTGCCGATTTTGTATCCTTTTAAACGATAGACTAACTTTTTCAGGAAGTTTGGGAGAAAACCATAAATAAGAATATCAGTTATTGGGATTCTTGTCCTTTTTATCAACATAATAAATCACCTGAATTTCTTGGTATTGAAAAGGATTTAATCCTTGATATTTCATAAATAAACAAAGATACTTTTTATATATTCAGTCTCATGATACTGCCTGATTTAAAAAAGATCGAATCATATCTAATTAAAAATCTTATTAAAAATATTGATAACATATTCCTGCTCTTCATCGGTCATTTGCGGATAAAGCGGAATTATCAATGTCGAATCGACAGCTTTTTCAGTTTCCGGAAGCGATAGATTTCTGAATTTATCGACATAAAACAGTTCTGTATGTATTGCCTGGATCCCTCTTTTCGCAGCTATTCCATTTTCCATTAGTTTCTGCATGATCTCATTTCTGCTAATTGGACAAGAGTCGCTAATTCTCAGTATATATGACTGATAAGTTGTTTTCATATCATCAGGTATAAACGGGGGAGTTAAATACTTATTGTTTTCAAAAGCTTTATTATATCTATCTGCCAGTTTTCTGCGTTTTTCGATTATTTCATTCAATTTAGATAGTTGAATGATCCCGATCGCCGATTGAATGTCGGTAATTCTATAATTATAACCTATGACGGGGAATTGTTCAAATTCAATTGAATCTGATGTATGTCTGTTATGTGCTGGTCTTGACATTCCCTGATTCCTGAGGATTCTGATCTTTTCTTCAAGAGAATCATTATTTGAAGAAATCGCTCCTCCTTCACCGGTTGTGATAACTTTTCTCGGATGGAAGCTGAAACAGACCAGGTTATCAGAGCAGCCGATCTTTACTGATCTGTATTCTGATCCGATTGCACAAGCGGCGTCCTCTATTACAAACAGACCGTTCTGTTTGGCTATTTGGTTTATTTCATCAAGGTCTGCGGGTAAACCCACCTGGTGAACAGCAATGATTGCCCTGGTATTACCGGTAATTTTCTCCCGGATCTTATCCGGATCGAGATTATATGTACGGGGATCGATATCCACAAAGACCGGTACTGCTCCGGCATGCAGGATAACATTTGCAGAAGCGATAAAAGAGTAAGACGGGACTATCACTTCATCACCGTTTCCGATCCCTAATGCAATAAGGCAAAGATGAAGGGCTGTTGTCCCGGAAGATACTCCTATACTGTATTTGCAGCCGATATAATCAGACAGCTGTTTTTCAAATTCTTCTGTTTTAGGCCCCTGAGCTACCCAACCGGAGTTTATCACTTCGGCTGCAGCTGTTTGTTCTCTGTCGTCGAAAAACGGTTTTGTAATGGGTATATTCATTAATTAGTTATAGTTCACTTAAATTTTCATTATACCATTGTATTGTTCTTTCCAAACCTTCGTTAAGTCCAACTTTCGGATTATATCCAAGCAGCTCCTGGGCTTTTGAGATATCCGGAACCCTGAGCTGAACATCAACACCCATATGTTTGTTGAAAACAATTTTAGATTTTGAGCCTAAATGTGAAATTATTCTGTTGGCAAGTCCATATATAGTTACAGTTTCAAGGGGATTTCCAATATTAAAAGAATTTCCGTCGATCTTTATTCTGGACATGCATTCCTGTACAGCATCGACAAAATCCTCAATGTAGCACCAGGATCTGATCTGAACACCGTCTCCGGTAATCACGATATCTTCGTTATTAAGAGCTTTTGTTGCAAATATCTGAATAGCACCTTCACCAACCTGTCCCGGTCCGTAAATGTTAAACGGCCTGATGGAAACTACCGGCAGTTTTCTATCCCAGTAATAGCAGTGGGACAGTTTCTCAGCAGCTAATTTACTTATCGAGTACGTCCATCTTGCATCTTTGAGGTCGCCCTGAATGGTCTCACCGTCCTCTTTTGCTCTGAAGATATGAGGCCCGTATATCTCGCTGGTTGAGAAATCAATA
>JBHPLC010000197.1:0-2631 GCA_042564455.1 Candidatus Zhuqueibacterota bacterium
GATTATAAAGAGAGGCTGAGATATAAATTCCCAGCCTCAATTTATATTGTTATCTAGACACAACCGGTTGGTTTAGCAAGACCGGCAACTTTACATGCACCTTTAGCTGGACCTGAAGGGAACAGCTCATAAATCTCTTTTAATGAGAAACCTGTTTCTTTGCATAGTTTCCGGATCATTGGTGCAACTTGAAATTTCTGAAAATATTCACGAAGATATTCAATGACTTTCCAATGATCGTCGTTTAGTGCATCAACACCTTCAGTTGATGCTAATGCTAATGCGACGTCTTTATTCCAAACTGCAGGGTCTTCCATGAATCCATCTTCATCGACTTCAATGTTGACATTTCCAAATGTAAGGGTTGCCATGAGATTAACCTCCATTAATAATAATATGAACCAAAACAGTTCATTATGATGAGTTATGTTTACAATTTATTTCATCTCAATATAACCGCAAGGGCAGTTTTCAGCACACTTATCACAGCCTTTGCAGAATTCCATTTTAAATTTGTATATTTCACCAGCTAACGCAGGCTTGACAATAGCTCCGTCCTGGCAGTAACTCCAGCATGTTCCGCAGTCGAAACATGATGCACAGCTCATACATCGTAAAGCCTCCTCAACAGCCTGGTCCTGTTCCAATGTTGATGCTATCTCAGCGTCAGGATCATCAAATCTCTTTTCTACAGGCAGAGTGGCAACTTCGTTTCTAAGTTTCTCCTGATAATAACCCAGCATCATTTTGTCATGTGTAATTACCGGAAGTTTTTCTTCTTCAGTGCTTTCGATACCGCGAAATCTCTCATGTATAGTTTTTGCAGCCAATCTTCCGTGAAAAATAGCAATGGTAGCAAGACCAAGGTCCAGTACATCACCACCGGCGAATACTTTATCTTCCGGCTGGCCACCCATTAACAGCTGACCGAATTTATCTGTTTTAATCCAATCTCTGCCTTCGCGTGTATTTTCAAGTCCGTCAAATTCAGGTTCCTGGCTTATTGCTGCTATGATAGCAGTACAGGGCAATTCGTATTCAGATCCCTCAACCGGAACCGGTCTGCGTCTTCCGGAGTCATCCGGTTCACCTAATTCCATTTTCTGGCAGACCATCTTTACTGCATTATCACCATCTTTAATAATGTTTACCGGAGCAACGAGATAATCAATCTTAATACCTTCCTCAAGAGCACCTTCGATCTCTTCTTCAATAGCAGGCATTTCAGTTCTTGTACGGCGATAAACTATTGTAGCATTAGCACCGAGTCTTTTTGCCATTCTGGCAGCATCGATTGCGGTGTCACCACCCCCAATTATCAGAACTTCATTGCCGATCTCAACCGGTTTACCCGAGTTAACTTTATTTAAAAACTCAGTACCGGTAAAAACGTTGGCAGCGTCTTCTCCGTCAACTCTCAGCAGTTTACCTTTATGAGCCCCGATACCAACAAATATTGCATCATAGTCTTTTTTCAGGTCTTCATAAGGGACATCTTTACCGATACAAGTATTGCATTTGATCTCAACGCCGAGTTCTTTGATCTTATTTATTTCCGCATCCAGTATCTCTCTGGGTAAGCGATATGCCGGAATACCATAAAAGAGCATTCCGCCAGGTTTGTCAAAAGCTTCAAAAACCGTAACTTTATAGCCCAGTTTTGCAAGTTGAAAAGCGCAGGATAATCCGGAGGGACCGGCACCAATAATTGCAACTTTTTCACTAAAAGACGCTTCACCTTTTTTGTGCTTCAGATCATTCTTAATACCGAAGTCACCTATAAAGCGTTCAATATTATTTATAGCAACGGATTGGTCTTTTTCGTTCCTGTTGCATGAACTTTCACACGGATGAGGACATACCCTGCCGCAGACAGCGGGGAAGGGATTCTTTTCAGTTAGAGTGAACCATGCATCCTGAATAATATCATCATAAGGGATCTCTTTCTTTTCTGCTGTAACAAAAGAGTTTAAGACTTTTCTAATATTATTTGCATTAGGACAGGCTTCCTCGCAAGGAGGAACTTTTGAGACATAATATGGACGTCTGTTTGAAGTTTCTACAGATGAACCGCCTCTGCCGCTAAATGCACTGCCACCCAGCTTCTTTTTCTTCTTTTTCTTGACAAGTTTAGCCATTGGAAATCCTTTATATGTTTAATATAGCGTTCTGAAATTCTTAGTTACTTTCTTTCATAACAAGGTTGTTTTGTATTATCGGTCTAATTTTATTAAGTAAGCCGCTCTAATCATAATTCCTGATTAAAAGGGCTTACCGGGCTACCTTCTTTATTTTGTATTTGCTCGCCGCTTCAATAATACCTTTCGCCCAGAATTCATTTCCGGTAGAATGCAGATGCGTATATCCGGCTAAAACATTATTATAGATCATGGCATCTCTTTTATCAAAACAACCGACTCCGCGTTTAACTTTATATGCTGTACTAATATCATTTTTCCTGGCATTGATCTTAGTATAGTGAAATTCATGTCCTCTCATTTTTGTCCCAGCAGGGAAGAAGGGATTGTTTCTGTCAACCTCAACCTCAACATATCCATGACCCTGCGGTTTATCATACATCTCGACAGTAACAGGGAAAATACCGGTCATTTTGTATGTTTTTCCATTCCA
>JBHPLC010000198.1:0-2591 GCA_042564455.1 Candidatus Zhuqueibacterota bacterium
TAGATATCTATTAAACTCAATGGATCAGATTATCTCATTTACCAGAAACGGCTTAATCTGAATGGAGAAAGTTTTTCTCCGTCAACCGGCTCGGAAACAGCCAATTTGCACCCTACTTTTCGACCTCAACGATCAACTCAATCTCCACAGCCTGGCCGCGAGGTAAAGATGCCATACCGACTGCGGCGCGCGCATGACGTCCCCTGTCTCCAAACACTTCTACCATTAGATCCGAAAATCCATTGATCACAGCCGGCTGCTCTGTAAATGATGGATCACAATTAACCATACCCAGAACTTTTACGATACGTTTAACCTTGTTCAGATCTCCCAGTTCAGCTTTCAGAACAGCAAGCTGATTTATAGCTGTTAACCGGGCAGCTCTGTAACCCTCCTCTATACTTATCTCTCTGCCCAGCTTGCCTATGATTTCGTTGCCATTCGCACTTCTTGGCCCTTTACCGGCCAGGAATATCAGGTTTCCTGTCCTTACAGCATTAACATAGTTAGCTACCGGTTTTGGAGGCTCCGGTAATGTAATACCCAGTTCCCGCAGCTTTTCTTCAGCATCAACAGTATTAGCAGCGATCTCTTCCTGCGATGTTGATGACCTTTGACAGCCAATTATAAAAACAAGCGTTAAGATCGTGCAGCCTATAATTATTTTCGTGTAGTTCCGGATGAAACTCGTTTTTGTAAAAAAAGCATTCAATGTCATTGGATTACCTCTATATTATTTTCATATATTGTTAAATATTAACATTTAAGTACTCAAAATAAATATATGTATTGATAATATTTATGTTTTTAACACTTCGCGATAGTAGCGAATCCAGTTTAATCCTAAAATCTTCTCGATTTGCCCGGTAGTATAACCGCGCCGATCTAATACACTGGTTACATTTTTAAACCGGTCAGGTGTATCCAGCTGGGGAATCCAGGCAGGCCAGCGTACCTGATAAGACGGCTTAAAACTCGTCAGACGGGGTACATACCAGCTTTCTCGGGTCGCCCATGAGGCCATCCCCTGTATCGCATTATCTGTTGCCAGGCCCACATGGTCAATTCCGCCTACATTTACTGCATGTTCAATGTGGTCAACGTAGGTTTCGATAGTGGTCTCCCCTCCCGGATCAGGTCCGATCATGTAACCGAGCGCATTTATCCCCATTACTCCCCCCTTATCTGCCATAGCCTTGATCTGCTCGTCCGTTTTCGCTCTGGGATGATCAGGATACAGAGTTTCACACATCGTATGCGTAAAACACGGCCCGGGATTGCTGAATTTAATACCATCAAATGTCGTTTGACGGCCGCAGTGGGACAAATCTACAATTATTCCCAGATCGTTCATCTGTTCGACTGCTTCTACACCAAAATCGGACAGGCCGGCGTTAGTGCGTTCCGTACAGCCGTCACCAAGTAGGTTGCGCGAGTTGTATGTTAGTTGGATCCAGCGTGTTCCTGCTCTATACAGCGCTTCCAGGTTATCGAGAGAATTTCCAATCATCGTCGCATTCTGAAAACCGAGCAGAACAGCCAGCTTCCCTTCTCTTTTTGCCTGTACAAAATCCTCCGCCGAGTCTGCTCTTACCAGCCTGTCTGTGTTCTCCTGAATACGCTGATTCCACTCAGCCAGAGATCTAAGAGCCGATTCCATATTTCCGGAGGAAAGAGATGTCCCAAATCCTGTATAACCTGTCTGTTCGGCAGTCTTGTAATATTCTTCATTCCAATCACGGGTGATGACCAGTGCGTCAATTACGATTGCTTTTCTGTATAGCTGATCAATCTGATTTTGATCAAGACTGTTTTGGACTCCGGATTGAAGCGGAATAACTTCAGGATTCTTTCGAGCCGACACCGACTGATCATATACAAGTTTTCCCGGTAAAAGTACACTGAGGGGTATTATTTTCAGAAAGTCTCTGCGTTCTATATGCATATCTACCTCATAATATCAGTTGTTTTTTGATATTTGTAGAATATTATTCTGTCTGAAGTCTAAAAGCTCCAGGTGCTTCTTAAGTACAACTACCGGTTACGATTAGGTTTGTTGATGTGGATTCCGTTCAGACCGTCAGAGTTGGCAACTCCGATGTCAGGAAAACCGTCGGCGTTGACATCACCAACAGCTACTCCATAGGTGTTGTCTTCAAGTCCTCCGAAACGAAATTCAACAAAATCCCTTCCGGTGCCTTCATTGAAATAAACAGCATTCTGCATTCTAACATTACCCATGATAATGTCAGAATCTCCATCTTTGTCCAGGTCTGTAACTACAACTGCATAGGTTTGACCATCCGGACGTCCAAAACGAAGTCCTTTATCGAAACGGCCTGTACTGCTGCCAAAATAAACGCCATTTGCTTCGCCGATATTTGCCGTAACAATATCCAGATGGCCATCTCCATCCATATCAGCAATAGCGACTGCGCGCGTCTCGTCACTTCCTGAACCAAATGGAAAGGATTTTGTAAAACTCATCGCGGAATCGTTCATGTAAACTGCATTCCCCTGGCCATCTCTGTTGGCAAGGATCAGGTCGGGATAACCATCCCGGTTAACATCGGCAACAGCAAGAGAAATTG
>JBHPLC010000199.1:0-2492 GCA_042564455.1 Candidatus Zhuqueibacterota bacterium
ATATTTTTCTAAATATTGAGAATGCATGCCAAAAAATGAGAATACAATATTCTTTAAAAGAATTTATTTATGTAGTATTCCCGGACCGGACACTTTGGAAAAAATCGTCACGCTGTTTTCTGTCCTTATCGGATATTCTTACTTTCTGCAGAATAACTTTCATGTGATCAACCGCTCTCGGGACTCTCAGAATACTCTCGAGATCATGGCCGTTCTTCTGTAATGAACCTCCATATTCTGTCAGAGTAAATTCCCGTCTCTCAAGATTGAATCTGTATTTCTCCCAGCCGTGGTACCAGAACCAGGATGTGAAATATATCCAGCTGTTCTCATTAAACGCCCTTACATGTGTCGGGTCCTGCCACGCCCCGTGAGAAAGATCATACGGTACAAGAATATCCATCAGCCCCCCTGCCTGAAGAATATTCAGACAGCTTGTCATTGCCATACTCAGATTTCTTAAATGTTCCAGAACATCATGAGCGGTTATATAGCTGAATGTTTCATCTTTTATCTCAATTTCCCCGAACCGGTCGGTTTTGAATACCTGTGAACCGTCTATGGGAAACGGTTCATTTAGATCAGCAATAACATCAGCTTTCCATCTGTCTGTAATATCCAGGTTAATAAAATTTTCTTTTATGTCCCATCCGCTTCCAATATTAAGTTTTTTAGGGAAATCACTGTTAGACTGTTCTGAGGGCATTTTTACTCCCGGTTGAATTTATATGCTTTCATGAAGCTAAGATAAGAAAAATATGAAAAACAGTTGAAAATTACAATAATTTATCAATATATGCAAAACCTGTTTCACTTATGTAATGATCTGCAGAATCCAGAATACAATTTTATCCATGAGAAAGTACTTGAATATAACATGTAATTGTTTGTATCTTAAAATACAAACAAATAACGGAGGAAATCCATGAATTGGAGAAAATTCTGGATAGGCCTCTTGTGTGCAGCATTTGTTATAATGCTCTTTGACAGCCTTCTTGCACAGGATCGGCAGCAAAGGCCCCAGAGAAGGGCGCCCCGATGGGCACCTGAAATTGAAATTGGTGCTGTTGTTCCGGATTTTGAACTTCCGGTACTGGATAGTGAAAAACCTTTCAAGCTGTCTGATTTTAAAGGCAAGATAGTAGTTATTGAGCTTGGCGCCTGTTCTTGACCGCCGTATTTAGATAAAATGTCCGGTATGGAAAAAATCGCGGATGACTTCAAGAGCAAAGGTGTTGAGTACTATAACCTTTACACAAGGGAGCCTCACCCAGGTGAAGATCGAAGCAATAAGAGAGATGGTTCTGTTGACGCAAGATACGATTTTTCGAGTGTAAAAAATACACAGACTCTTGAAGAACGCGAGATCTATGCTCTTAAAATGCTGGCAGATTTCGGCCAGAAACGTCCCATATTGATCGATATTTTTCCCGACCGTGAAAAAGGAATCAAACCCGTTCAGCAGTGGCTTGGCGGCGGAGCACCCAACAGCCTGATCGTTATTGACAGGGATGGCAAGATGGTACTCTGGCAGGATTGGTCAGATATTGATGGACTGAGAACAAAATTGGATGAAATGACTAAATAACAGTTATTCATCCAAAAAATCGGACATTTTAGAATGAGTCAGATTGGCTCAAAGTTTAAAAGGGAAGACAGGTCATGTCTTCCCTTTTAGTTTAAACCAGAAGGGGTAATTACATGAAGAAAAAATCGATTCTGATAATTATCGCGGGTATTTTTATAATATATGG
The DNA here is from genome assembly GCA_042564455.1 of Candidatus Zhuqueibacterota bacterium. Lineage (GTDB taxonomy): Bacteria > SM23-31 > SM23-31 > SM23-31 > SM23-31 > JBHPLC01. The sequence continues at coordinate 1,755 of JBHPLC010000199.1, forward strand.
TGCTACAGTTAAGGTATCAGAATCCAATATGGCTTGCGGATACTGCCATACCGACCAGCATCTTACATGGGATAAAGGAACTCATAAAACTGTTGACTGTAAAGGATGCCACATCGACCCGGGTATAGGCGGTGCTTTTAATGCCCAAATGGGGGGAGTTAAAAATTTATTGATCGCAATGACAAAAGGAACCGAGATCCAGCCTCACGAAGAACCTCTGCCGATCTCTACAGAGAACTGTATGGGATGTCATGCGGCGATCCTCTATTTTAACGAACTTGGTTTCCTGGATATTCCCGAATACAATACCCTGCAGGGGCAGGGACTCGCTATCGGTCACCGTATACACGTTGAAAAACACACAATAGCTTGTGTCGAATGCCACCGCGGAATAGTCCACAGGGATCCCGATGATATTCGTAAATATGAAACAAACTGGCCGTTTATGCACAAAGACTGTGTTGCATGCCATGATAGTGAACGAATGGAGCGGTTTGATATGGTCGTTTTCGGTCTTGAAGATAAAAAAGAATGTATAAGATGTCATCCGGTAATTGTACCTCCGCCTGATGACGAGCCGATAATCAAAAAATAATACGGATATTTCATAATTAAACATAAATAAAACCGCACAAACCGTGCGGTTTTTGTTTTAGCATATAATACCAGAGGGAACAAAACCTGTTAAATAATTGTCTATACTGTTATAATATAATATTTTAGAACCGGTAATATAAT
>JBHPLC010000002.1:0-99658 GCA_042564455.1 Candidatus Zhuqueibacterota bacterium
TTAATCCGGTAAATATTTTTGCCCAGTTAACTCAGTTACCGCAGATCCTGACTTTTGAAGAGGCAGCGGCTATTCTGTTAAAGAACAGCTATTCGATGAACGACATGGAGCAGGATCTCAGGCAGAAACATTTCAACAATCTGGGAGCTCTGGCAAGATTGAAATCCAGAGTGGATATGGAAATGACAGCACCGGAATTAAAGGACGAACGTGAGGAGGATTTTAATCAGGAAACACAGCTTTTTGATGTTTTTCAGAAACAAAGCATCCAGTATGATACTAAGATATCACTGACCCAGCCGTTAGCCTCTAACGGGAAAATTTCGGGAAATTTCAATCTTGAACGGTTCAATCAATCCGGTAGAGGGACTAATTACACAACCAGTATGTACATGAGACTGGACCAGCCGTTGTTCAAACCTAATGATCTGCAGAGGAGCATATACAAGACCGAATTAGGGCTTGAAAGGACTAAACTGGATTATATTAGCAGCCGCATCTCAATCATATACGGTCAGACTTTCTCAAGAAGATCAGGATTTAGCACGGATGAACTTTTTGTTTCCGGCAGCCAGAGGAGAAGTGGAGGCGATCTGGGAGCTTTGATGAGAGCAATGGGCGGCGGCGGCGGCGGTGGCGGTGACCGAGGTGGCGGCGGCGGTGGCTTCGGCAGAAGAGGCAGCCTGTCTCAGGAATACTATACTTTATATGAAAACGAGAAGATACTGGACTACTGCAATTTCTTTCTTAACCTATGGGAAGAACAGCTTCAAGTATCGAGAGATATGCTCGATGCGGGAGAACTTTCGGAAAGGCAGTTCCTTCAGATACAGGTGGAACATGCAAACAGCAAAGACAGGGTAACCGCTGCGGTTACAAGACGCGACAGATCAAAAAGAGCTCTTATCCAGTTCCTGAGCCTCGATCCGGATTCCGAGTTTGATGTAATAGATAAACTGGAATATGATCCTATCGAAATCAGCCTGGAAAAAGCTGTTGAGGAAGGTTTGAAAAATAATACCGGTATCCTGAGATTCCAGATCAGTATCATAAATGACAGCATGGATATCGATGATGAGATCACAAAAGGGAAACTTACAGGTGACCTTTCAGGGACATTCGGACTGAATAATTCTGATGATGTAATAAGAATGTATTATGATGACTTTGACCAGACCAAAACTTTCAGCCTTGGCCTGAAGAAACCGGTATGGGATTGGGGCAGGAATCAGATGAGCATTGAATCAAAGAAAATAAAACTGGAAACAGCGAAACGTCAGCTGCAGAATGATATTATTGATACGGAAAGACAGATCCTCGGGCATGTACATAATATAAATACCATTGAAAAGAAAGTGGATCTTATAAACAGGGCAATGGTCCTTGCTGAAAAAGGTATGAATATAGGTATTCAGCAGTTCAGGGCTGGAGAACTTTCTGCCGAAGACCTGATTTTAGGAGTGAACAAGTATTTTCAGACCAGGGTTGAATATCTCCAGCTGGTCATTGATTATAAAACTGCACTGATCTCTTTATCAAATCAGACACAGTGGGACTTTGAAAATAACAAGAGTTTAAAAGATGAAGTTGTCGTATTAATTGACAATATTCTGAAAAGCAATAGGTTATGATAAATATGAAGATAAGACTGATAACATTTCTGCTGATCCTGATTTTTCTTGTTCCTTCTGTTTACGCACAGGAGACCAGAGAACTGACATATGACAATAGTCTCGAAATTGCCATAATCAGTGCGTATACATTTAAACAGCAGGAAAACAATTTTAAGAGAGACTATTACAATCTTTTAGCTCGGAGAGCGGGTATGAAATCCTATGCAACAATGGATATTCAGGTACCTGCTTTTGATGAAAGAATAACAGAAATATACAGCTACACAGACAGGGCATATAAATTTGTCAATTCCCAGACCATCAAATATCAGATCACGACCAGAATAAGACAGCCGATAATTACAGGTGGTGAACTTTCTATTAACGGTGATCTTTCTCATACCAATCAATACGGCAGGTCACAGAAATATTTTGGACGTCTCTACTTTGCCTTTGAACAGCCGATCCTTCAGCCAAATGAATTAAGAAATGATATTCTTGAGGCGGAATGGACACTGGAAAAAACACGCCTTTCTTATGCAACAAGAAAATCAGGGACTATTTCATGGCTTACGGGAATATTCTATGATCTTTTCAGATTTCAGAAACTGATTGACTTTAAGGAAAATCTCCTTTTGGATTCTCAGGAAATTTTTAACAGAGCTGAAGGAATGAATAGAGCTGGCACTCTGGATGATACCGAACTGCTGCAGTTACAGGTTGATCTGGAGAACCTTCATGGTGAGATAGAACAACTCCGTGCAGACCGCAAGAACCGTGAAGAAACCTTCAAACAGCAGATAGGACTCAGCCGGGATGAAAATGTTGCGGCCATTGCCGACATGAATATTTTGCCGAGAAGCATCACACTTGATGAAGCGATCCAGCGGGGACTGGAGAACCGTGTGGAAATGAAAAGATTCGTACTCGACATAAAAGAAAAAGAGATCGAAATAAATGAGACCAAAAGTGAGGGTGGTTTAACCGGTGAGCTCAGGATAACATTTGGATTTGACAACACGGTAAACGGGGAATTATTTAACGCTGAGTTCTATGATCCATTAGGTCAGATATTTGAAAATTATGACAGAAGTCGAAGCGCCATGATCACTTTCAAACTTCCTGTTCTCGACTGGGGCAGAAATGCGGCCAGTCTGCAGAGTAAATATATTGATATGGAGAGAACAAAAAACCGCCAGATCAATACCGCTCTGGATATAAGAAAGCAGATATCCGATTCTTATTATTCACTGCAGGAAACAATTACAAGACATGCAGTATCCAAAGAATCGGAAGCTAACGCAAAAAGAATTTATGATCTTACAAAAGAACAATTTAATAATGGCCAGGTGACTGCACAGCAAATGCGGCTTGCTAAAGACGGTTATGTTTCGGCTTATGATAAATATTTTGCAGCCTATGTTGATTATAAAAAAGCCCTTATTGCATTGAACAATGAAACTATGTGGGATTTTCAGAATGATATAAGTCTTGTTACAGAAGACGAAATTCAGAAGATCATCTCTAAAGTCAACAATGAAAATAACAACAATTAGAATGCGGGAAGAATATAAAATGATTTTGAAGCGTACTTTTAAAGACCTGATATTAATTACTTTGTTAATGATTATGTTTGTTCCTGCGGGACAGACACAGCAGAAAATATTTCTGACATTCGATGAAGCGGTAAATATTGCGTTTGACAGAAGTTATGAAGTATATAAAAGAAGAAAAGATTATAAAATGCATTCCCTGAATGTAATGGCAGGAAGAGCAGCGCTAAAATCTTTCTCCAATTTTGACATGTCTGCACCAAGTCTGAGACATGAAATAGAGAAAAAATATGACTCCGGCTCTCAGAGTTACAGATTTATCACATCCGAAAGAACTCAGGTAAAAGCATCATGGAATATTACTCAGCCGATCATAACGGACGGCAAGCTGTCCATAAATTCCAACATTGAATCCCTGGATCAGAGAGGCAGTGACAGACAGTTCAGGAACGGTCTTTCCCTGAGATTTGAACAGCCGCTTTTTACAAGGAATAAGATCAGTAAGAATGTATGGAAAGCTGAATTAAATTATGAAAAGACTGAGCTTGGCAGTATATCCTCACTGCTCGTACATTATCAGTCACTGAACAGACTTTATTATGATCTGTACCGTGACATAGAGGAATCGAAGATAGAAACAATGATCGCTGAGATCAGTAATGAAGCACTTGCTGAAGCACAAAGAAAACTGAGTATCGGCGAGATCGATTCCGTTGAGGTTTTACGTCTTGAAGTAGAAAATTTACTGAATCAGAGCAGACAGCTTGACAAAGATGTTGCATTTTACAAAAAGGAAATGGAATTCAAACAGAAGTTCGGATTGAGTTTTGATCAACCTATAGAACTTGTCGCAGATCTGACAATTATGGAATATGATATAGATCTGGATCTTGCGATAGAACGGGGAATGACAAACAGGCCATCTATACGACAAGCTGAAATCGACCTGGCTTTCAGTGAGGACAGGATCAACGAAGCAAGTTTACGGAGCGAATTCAAGGCAAGCGTGGTAGCTACTTACGGCTGGGAAAACAAGACTAATCCCAATTTAGATGAAAGTTTTACTGATATGTTCTCAGATTATAATGTAACAAGAAGCCTTAAGTTTGCTGTTAATTTTTATCTTTGGGATAACGGCAGAAAGAAATATGCGGTTGAATCGGCAAAGATCAATTATGAAAATGCCTTATTGAAATTTGATAATGATGTGATCTCAAGGGAAAATGAGATCCGATCTGCAGTCAGGGGTGTCGAATCTTCACAGTCAAGAGCTAAGCGTCAGCAGGATAATGTAGACAGAGCAAGAATTTCATACGAACAGTCTTTGGAAAAATTTAAATCAGGTGAAATTTCGGGACAGGAATTATCAAGAACTCTTGAAGAGTACCGCAACGCTCAGAATTTGTTTTTAAATTCCTTTATCAGTTATCAGACAAGCTGGATAAATTTTCAGCAGAAAACTTACTGGGATTATGAAAATAACATGAGCTTGAAAGAAAAATTCAGAAAGTACCTGCAGTCAAATTAGATCATCTGATTAATTATATATAAAAGCACCTGTTTAACCGCAGGTGCTTTTTTTTATCATAATATGTTTTATTTTCCCTCTTTAATTATTTATATTATATTAAACTCAGACTCTGTCTTAAAGGAGGAATAATGAAGAGATATCAGGTATGTATTCTTATAACACTGGTTTTCTTTGTCTTTAGCTCAGTTAATCCATCCGACTGTACCGCACAAAAGAAAAACTATGACAAGATTTTAGGCACATGGGATGCTGCAGGAGATTATGGCGGCACACCCTTTAATTTTATGTTTATTTTCAACACAAAAGATGACACCCTTAAAGGATCATGGTCTGCTGAAATGATGATGTTTAATCTCACAAAAACCACTTTTGAGAACGATACACTAAAAGCTGAAATGTATATGGATTTCGGCGAGCAGGGTTGGTCAATCTCAATATCCGCAGCGGTCGAAAACGAAAAAATGACAGGATACATGGGCTCGGAAATGGGAAATATGAGTTTTTCAGCAACCCGCAGAAAGAATAATAAATAAACAGAGTATTTTGCCGGAATTCCCTTTTTCCAAATAATTATCAATCTCAGTTATTTGTGAGACGGGATATAATTATGTCATAGAAGTATCAATATTTGTTATACTTTGTAATTATGGATGATTTTGTTTCTCTCGAATCTCAGCGGCTCGATAAATGGCTGAAAATAGTAAGGCTTTTCAAAACACGCAAGCTTGCGGCTCATGCCTGTGAATCACATAAAGTAAAAGTAAATGAAGTAACATCGAAACCTGCCAAAAACATCAGGATCGGTGATGAAGTCGTCATCCGGTTAAGGGGCAAGTACAGGTCATTTGAAGTTTTAGGAGTGCCTAAGAGATCAATATCGACTAAATTAGCCCGCGAAATGTATAAAGAAACCACACCACGTTCTTTAACGGATGAGCAGGAAGAACTGGTAAAGCTGTCATTAAAATCAGTAAAAAGAGAAAAACCGAAATACCCGGGAAGACCCACCAAAAAGAGCAGGCGTGAACTTGATAAATGGAAAACCAACAGCAGCTGATGTTGCTGATATAATAGTGCGGTAAAAATCCAAACCTGCTAAAAATATAAAGAAATACCCCAGCCTATCTCAGTAAAAAACATTGTGAATTTGTCTTTTCGATCCACCGGTTGTCCGGTGACCGGGTCAAGCATTAATGTTTTTGTCACCGGTATAATATATTCCTTAAAAACGAATTCTACGAACAATCTGTCAGAGACCTGAGCCCTAATGCCTCCTCCCAGGTGAATACCGACAGTATTATTGAATTTCTCAATAGGGCTCTCTTTCAATTTATATTTTGGCGGCAACCGGTCTTTAAGTTTCTGCATAAAAAATCCGGCGCCTCCTTCAACATAAGGATACCATGCAAAACCTATTTTCTTTTGATGATATGCGGAAAGGTAAAAATAGTTAGCGGTATATGATATACTTTTATGTTTGTCTGTATCCGGATCACCTAATATCAGATTATAACCCAATCTTAAATTCATTTTGTCCATGACACGGAATTCAGATAATATCCCCCAGCCAAATCCGCCCGTCAGATCTTTGGAAGCACCAAGTAATGAAAAATAGGTGGATAGGCCTCTAAAATCCTGTCCATTGGAATCCGATGCCGGTATCATAATCAAGACAATAACAATTGCAGTAAACAGTATTCTGGTTCTCATTTCATTTCCTTATCTGATCACAGATCGTTAAAAACAGTTGATTAATTTAAAATATAGTTTTTATGTAACCAATAGTCAATCTATTTGTAGGTTCATCGGCAGAGGCAATAGTCCTTGATATTTTCAAATAAAGAATATAATCGAATCCAAACTTATACCCGCACAGCAAACTTATATCGAGCAGTCGGTCTTCACGAATATTACTTAGATTTGTATTGTTATTTCGTCCTTCCATCTTATCTTCCGTTTTCTCAAAGGAATATTTAAAAGCTCCAACCACAGGTATTTCAGGAGTCATTTCAAGTTTCCTGTAGACGTCTAAACTTAGAACCTTCCCTGATCCATACATGTCAAGGTCATTATCATCCAGGTAACTGCCGTCAAATGTCCGTTTATCGTATAACGCTTCAATACTGATCCCAAAAGGCAGTCTGCGCTGCTTTTCCAGATGAAAAACAATTGACGGCTGATACCGCCTGCCTGTAATAAATCCCATTATTATATCTTCTTCAAATGATATATCTGAAAAATTAAACCTGAGATCTATCTTGCCTTTATAGGAATAACCTGTACCGAATGAGTATGATGTAAAATCCAGGTTCTTTGCAGCCTGACCTTTGAACTCAAATCCGTTCTCAAGACCGCTGAGAAACAATCCCTGTCCGTAAAGGTCAGAACTTAAAACAACGGTGAAAATTATAAAGACTATTTTTACTCTTATTAAATTTCTTTTAATTCCTGTTTTCAAAAAGTCGGGATAATACTGATTTTGCTTTCTCATTTCTTGATATCTCATCAATAATTATTGTTGTTAGTATTTATGTTCCCGGTCCGGATATTAAGCGGTATATAAAAGACAAGGTCTGAGAAAAAAAGTAAAACAGCCATCCGGATGAAATTCACATCAGACCTTCCCTGATTTTGTGCATAAATCTGTTTTTGAGCTTAAATAATGTTATTTAGATCCTTCGCCTTTTACAAAACTGAAATTAACGGTTTTTTCAACTTCCTTTTTTGAAATATTATCTGTCACCTTTATCTGAAGTAAATACTGTCCGGGCTTTTCGATATTATGATCTATTCTGATGAACTGGAACTCATCCTTATTTCTGCCCCGGTTGGAAACCGAAGTTGTTACACCAAAGTCCTGTTCGCTGTTCAGAACAAGATTCCTGACAAAATCCACAAGCCAGGGCCTGTCTTCCTGCATATATCTTATATTGTATTCTATAGAGAAATCTGAATTTCCCGGTTCAGCATTTAAAAACAGGTTATATATCTCATAATAAATAAACAGCGGCTGGTCTAAACGGAAAGTGCGTGTAGGATTAGGAGTTACACCCAGGTTCTCTTTCGCTGAATTAACATCAAAATTCAGTCTTTCTATGTCCAGAGCCAATACAAAATCGCTAATTTCTAAATTTTCTGAACTATACTCTGGAACTGTCAGCTCATCTCTGAAAGTACCTTCATTTTCAGATAGCTGGTCCTGTATCTCAAAAGCGAAATTGTATTTCCCTTCATCTATAAAATATGTCATTTGTTCTATAGTAACTTCGTCTGATGAGGTATCAATTTCAGTCTGTTCAAGTATAATATTATCCGTCTGAATATCAGTAAATATTCTTTCCCAATTTTCGTTGTGCAAAAATATCCCGTATCTGTAACTCCCTTCGAGAGTTTCTTCGACTTTATTATAACTGAATTTATTCAGCGGAAGGGCGTAATATACCTCGACTTTAGTTTTATTATTGATCCCTTTAAATGTCGCTATATCAAAAGGTACATCAATAAATTCACCCCTGGATTCATATTTATAATACTCAGGAAAGTCCTTTTCAATATTCCCGGATATCCTGGGAAAATCCAATATGCCGAAATAACTGTATTTATATCTGTCGTAATAATCCGTCACCTGTGTTTCAAAAACGAACGAAAAATCATCATAATACCAGAAATCATGCTTTAAATTTGCCCTGTTGAAAGTACCCCTGGTTCTGACATTCAGATCCCAATGTACTTTTCTGTTCTTGGGTTTGCCGTATTTTATCAGTGTTTTTCCCTGTGTGGTATTCCATCCTTCAATATCAAGCCTCTTAACAGAAAAAAGTAGATTTGCTTCCGCTACGCGGCAGTAATGCGCCATCTCCCTCTCATTAAAAGATGTAAGATACAATGGATCACGCTGATACCAGAAAAGAGTTGTATCCTCTTCTGAATTTCTGATCTTTTTCTCTTTCAGTCCTCCGACTTTCAAATGACCTACATTTGTAAAAATATCCAGTTCATCAGGGGACATTAAACCTTTTGCCGTATCAAACTGGTTTACGGCTTTTTCATATTCTTTATTCCTGAAATATGCTAATCCCAGGATCAGATTAGCATCTTTATCGATGGGATTTTTTTCAACCAGGTTTTCAAACAGATCTTTAAACTGTTCAAAACTGTTTTTCTCATAATACAACAATCCTTTATCGAACTGAGTATTATAGTCATCAGGATCCAACTCAAGTATATGATCAAAAACAGCGCTTGCAATGGAGTCATTCACCGCCGTAAATCTGTCAAACCTCAATTCGGGTATTTTCGAATTAATAAGATCAAAATCTTTCTCTAATATCTTTTCTGCACCGTTTTCATTAACATATCTGATCAAATTTTTATCCCAAAGTCCGGGATTAGTAATCGCCACTCCGCTGCTTGTGATAAAAACCGCCTCATTTATACCTGCCATCCCGTCCGGATCATAACTTACACGGTCTTTGTTCTGCCTGAATTCTCTTGTATGACATCTTGCGAATCCGTTCAGTGCAGGGATATAATCAGGATCTATTTCCAATGCTCTCTCAAACATTTTCTTTGAATCTTCATACATTGTCCGGTCATAATAAACCTCACCAAGCGCATATTTATATTTCGCATTATCCGTCTCGATACGCATAGCTTCCAGGAGAGCATCTGTTGCCCGTTTCAATGAAGCCGGAGATTCTTTGATCTGATATAACAGAGCCATTTCATAATAAGCCTCTGAAAAATTTCTGTCTTTGCCTTTTGCCTTATCAAAAGCCTTTATGGCATCGTCTATTTTCCCTTCTTCTTTATATTTCACTCCCCTGTCAAACCACTCTTGGGCAGTCTGGGAAAAAGAATGACCGGTAAAAACAAAAAGACCGATCATCAAAAACATAATAAATCTGGAAAAATGCCTGAATGAGATATATATATTCATATATTCCTTACAATAATGACAATTATACCGGGAGGATAATTGTGCCTTTATTTATGATACAGGCTATGTTAAAAAAAATTCCTTACAATTTCTTATGCGAGCCGTCACAAAAAGGCTTTTTGTCGGAATATTTACACCCACAGAGTGCATATTTTTTCTTCCCGGTAATCTCAAACTCCATTGGTGTTATTCCTGTACCCTTGTGTGAACCATCACAGAATGGCTGGTTCTTTGACCTGCCGCAAGCACACCAATAGTATTTACCATTTTCCAATTCCAGAATATATGGCAGTTTCTGAGCGACAACAGGTTCTTTCATGACAATTCCTCACTTATTTCAAACTATCCGGTATGAATACATTTTCAGTTAAAAACATATTCATAATAAATAATACAAATCTTTTATAATTTCTTATCCTGATTTTTACAGTTTTTAAGAAGACGCGAATTCCGTATTATTTATAATATATCCATCTTAATGATATTAGCTCTGGATTCTGTTATTGGCGTTTGACTGGATACAATGGAATAAATACACTATTAATAAATAAGAAAGGAGCAGAGTAAATATTAATCGCTTTTGAATACTTTAATTTGCAATCAATCCGTCAATAAAAATATTTATAATGGTCTTTTCTGAAATCCTTAAGTTCGAAAACATTGTTTTCTCACGTAAAATCATATGGAAGATTATTCTGAGTATATGTGTCAGAATTATCGGATTTTCCATTCTGATGATCTCAGTTTTCTGACAATCAATAATAAAATCACAAAGAAGAGAATAATGACCTTCAAAGGGATCTTCGTTATTATCTTTCCGGTCTTTAACACAATTCCAGACCGGAAAATCCTCAAATTCATAAACCATTATAAAAAATCTGTTCTTTCTAATGATATTAAATACTTCATTTAAGGAGTTTTTTACCGACTGTTTATTTTGCTTATCCGAGTTGTCAAACAAAGCGGTCAATTTTTTTCTAACCTTTTGTTTTTCACTCTCGAACACCTTCTGAAACAGACCTGATTTAGTATTAAATAACCTCTTTATCTGTTTATTGCTTACACCCGAAGAATCCGCGATCTCTTTGACCGTTGTTCTTTTATATCCTTTTTTTTGAAAGATCTGAATTGCAGATACAATCACTTTGTTTGTTATTTCGCTGTCTGACTTTCTCATATTACTTTTAGTTTTTAATTATACTGTTTCATGAATTTGTTAAAACTGCTTTTATTCGGCAGTAATCCGGGTGTTTCTTCACAGTAATCGAGATATTCTTTTTCAAATCTTGGGACCAGGTCATACTTTTCTTCAAAAGCAGCATAAGAAATAAAACCGACTATCCATAACGGGGATGTAATTAGCAGTATTAGAGAACTTTCGTATATTATTAAACCAAACAGGAACAACATACCCAGAAATGTCTGCGGGTGTCTGACCAGACTGAACATGCCCTTTGTATATAATTTTTTAGGGGCAAATCCCTCTGTTTTGATCTTACCAAACCAGTCCGCTAAAGTAAGGATCAATCCCGTTATTGATATTAAAATTATAAACGAACCGATAAATCTGAATAAACCGGGCGAACCGAAGCCGGAACTTGAAATTATAGAGCTCCAGCCGTATAAAATACAAAAGAAAGTCCCGGATACAGCAAGATGATTGGTTATTTTTGACAGATCAAACCTGTAAACAAAAGGATAAGCATTCAAAATAGTAAAACCGAGAATAGCAATTAATATCCCTGTGAAAGCATCTTCCGGTTTAGGGAAGCTGATTACAAGAGCAGTAATTATTAATAAAACCAATAAAAGTGCTGATTTTAACCGCATTTTTCTTATCCTTTATATTTCTTAATTTTGAGGCAATCCTTTAAATATAGAATATATATTTTAATACCAATTGTCAACACAAATCTTAAGCTTAAACAAGAAAAATTAAAATGTCGAAAAATTTATTTACTATTGATTTTCCAATATTAGTTTTGTACAATTAATTTTATTTTACGATAACACATGTTTTTTAAATATTACGGAGATATTATGTATTGCCCAAAATGCCAGTACCCTGTAATGCAGGATCAGAAAGAATGTCCTCACTGCGGAACGCAAATTACCGGAGATAAAGGACAGGAATTTGAAAAAATTCCTGAGGATAAAACATCTCTTCCAGATCAGGACCAGAAATTCCTTGAAACTAAAGACTCTCCTGCCGCTCCCCAAACATCATCTGCTGCTGAAGACCTGCCGCTAAATAAAAAAGCAAAATTCAGCGCTATTTGCTTCTTTGTTCCTTTAGTCGGAAATCTCCTTATTTGGATTATAAATTTAATTACAGGCGGAGTGGAAAACCCTAATATAGTGCTTGGCATTTTCTCTATTATGTTCACATTAGGCGGAATTGTACTTGTACCAATGTCATTGATCCTCAGTATACTTGCTCTTAAAGAAATAAAAAGAGCTGACAAAAAGCAATCCGGAAAAGGTCTGGCCGTCAGCATCCTGTCTTTATCCATTCTGGCAATTCTAACAGGTATAGTCATGATCATCTTTTTTGCAACGTCCTTCGATTGGAGCAGTGTGACCCAGAGTGTCTACGAAAATATGAAACCTCAGGATATAGTAAATACAATGGAGAAAGCAATAAATGCAAAGGAAAAAGACAACAGGGAAAACGGAATAGTTAATTCTTTCGGGAACAATTACCCTCAGAAACTTGATGATGCCGAGCCTCTATCCGAAAGCGGGCCGGAGAATCCGTTTTTCCAGAATATTCTTGAGCCCTTGGGAATAAAAGGTCCGGGATGGAAAAAGGGTGATTCACCGAACTTTTATATTCGTTTAAGCGATTCTGCTAAATTTGAATATGATCCACAAAATGGAGCATTGAATATTAAAGATAATTAACTATAGTTATAAATAATTTCGCCTTGAAAACGCTTGACATTATACAAAGATTTAAGTAATATTTAAAATTCAATCCTTTAACTTTTAATTAAAAGATGAGACACTATGGCAAGTATAAACAAAGTTCTTCTTATAGGAAATCTCGGCCGTGATCCCGAGCTAAAATATATGCCTTCAGGTGATGCGGTATGTAATTTCACTTTAGCCACTACGGAAACATGGAAAGACCGTGACGGTAACCAGCAGGACCGTACAGAATGGCATAATATTGTGGCTTTCCGGCGCCTTGCAGAGATCTGCGGAGAGTATCTGAAAAAAGGTAAACAGGTCTATATCGAGGGAAAGATTCAGACAAGATCATGGGAAGATAAAGACGGTCAAAAACGTTATATGACAGAAATTGTTGCAGATCAGATGAAAATGCTCGGAAGACGTGATGATGATGCTGGAGACAGTTATTCTCCCCCTCAAAGTTCAACTAATAAGAAAAGTGCTCCATCCGTATCGGATGATGATGATGATCTCCCCTTTTAAAAATTTATATTTGACCCTGAAATGAAAAAACCGAAGATAAATATTTACATTCTATTATTCACTGCTTTCTTTATTATTCTGCACATATCCTGTTCCAGTGATCCCGGAATTAATGATCCGGATGAGTTCCGTGTTGGAATAGTATTCGATGAGGGCGGCAAAGGAGACATGAGCTTTAATGCTAATGCATGGCGCGGGGCAATGAAAGCAAAAGACGAATTTGCCATCACTGTCAAAGATGTTGAGCCGGGTGATGCGTCAATGATAGAACCGGCTGTCAGGACTTTTGCCGAGCAGAATTTCGACCTGATAATAGGTGTTGGTTTTGCCACAAAAGAAGCTATTGAAAAAGTAGCCGGTGAATTCCCGGAAACTCATTTTGCGATAGTTGATTCGGAAGTGGACAAACCGAATGTTGCTTCTCTGATGTTTTCCGAACACGAGGGAGCTTTCATTGTAGGAATGATTGCAGCATCATTAACAAAGTCCGGAACGATCGGTTATGTCGGCGGAATGAAAATCCCGCTTATTATAAGAGTATATCTTGCTTATAAAGCAGGAGCGGAATACATCGATCCGGATATTAATGTACTTGAAAATTATGCCGGTATTACTATGACGGCATGGAGTGATCCAAACAAAGGCAAAGAACTTGCATTGGCCCAGGTCGCAAGAGATGCCGATATAATTTTTCAGGCTGCGGGAGCTACCGGTATGGGCGTTTTTGACGCAGTTGAGGAAAAGAGAGTGTTTGTTATTGGATCTGATGCTAATCAGAATCATCTGAAACCGGGTTTTGTTCTGACTACAATGCTTAAACGGCTGGATGTGGCTGTATATGAAATAATAAGAGAGACAATATCAGGATCTTTCCGGTCAGGAGTTCATCTTTTTGATCTTGAAAATAACGGAATGGACTATTCAGTCGACGAATATAACAGAGATCTTATACCTGCTGAAATTATCAGGAAAGTTGAAGAAGCAAAAAAAGCAATAATAGCAGGTACATTAAAGGTACCTGATTATTATGAAACCCTCCGTTGAATTAATAAATATCCGCAAAAACTTTGGGAAAATAGCCGCAAACAATGAGGTTAATTTCACCCTTCTTCCAGGGGAGATCCACAGCCTTGTCGGAGGAAACGGCGCCGGCAAAAGCACACTCGCAAAAATACTATTCGGAATATTAAAACCGGATTCAGGAGATATCAGACTAAACGGAAAAACGGTGACCTTTAATCATCCGAGAGATTCACGGTCTTTCGGTATTGGAATGGTCCCTCAGGAGATGTTTCTGGTCGAAACCTTTTCAGTATTTCAGAATATAATACTCGGAATTGAAAAAACAAGATTCGGCTTTATCGAAAAAGAAAAACTTAGAGAAAAAATCAGTTCAGTTATAAATAAGTATGATCTTGGAATAGATCCTGATGAAAAAATATCACAATTAACCGTCGGTGAAAGACAGAAAATTCTTATAACACGTCTCCTGTTTCAGGAAGCAAAAATAATTATCCTTGACGAACCCACCGCAGCATTAACACCAAAAGAAACTGAATCATTATTCGGAATTCTGGATAAATTGAAAAGCTCCGGTGTTCCGGTCCTTTTTATCTCCCATAAACTTCCGGAGATCATTAGATATTCCGACAGAATATCAATAATGCGGACAGGTAAAATTGTTGAAACTCTTACAAAAGGGAATTATGAAATTGATAAAATAATAACCTTAATGACCGGAGAAAAACTTCCCCCCGTATTAAGTAATAAACCCAAAACTGAAGATCAGACAGAAGACATATATGATAATTCTCTGGAAATATACAATATTAGTTATCAGAGTGATAACAGAAAAATTGAAAATATTTCAATAAACGTTGCTCCCGGGGAAATTTTCGGGATTCTTGGAGTTGAGGGAAACGGACAAAATGAACTCGAGTCATTATTATCCGGAAAAATAAGCTCTTATGATGGTTATATTGCTGCCGACAGAAAAAAACTCGTGAAGGGAAAACCGTCGGAGCTTAAAAAACACAGCATCGCCTATATCCCCTCTTCGAGAGAAACAAACGGATTAATACCTGAATTCTCGATTTCAGATAATGTGATTTTAGGATGGCATAAAGAAAAATTCTCTAAAAATACCTGCTTTCTGGATAATAAAAAAAACGACGATTTTTCTGAAAATCTTATAGATAAATTTCTGGTTAAGACAGAAAATAAGGACAAAATCGCAAGATTCCTTTCCGGAGGGAATCAACAGAAGATTGTTCTGGGAAGAGAGCTGTCTTTTGATCCAAAAATATTACTTGCCTGCAATCCTTCCAGAGGGATAGATATAAAAACCACATTCTATATACACAATTTGTTTTTTAACCTTGCAGATACCGGCTGTGCAATATTAGTTATGCTTTCTGATATCGAGGAGGCATTAGTGCTGTGCCACCGGATCGGTGTTTTATATAACGGAAGGATCATTAAAGTGATCAGACCGGAAGATACAACAGATATCGAGCTTGGTTTATATATGACCGGAGGAATTTAGTGGAAAATCCAAAGGTCCGGCAGATATTTCGTGAGGTTTTTATCAACGGGACCGCTTTAATAAGCGCAACGGTTATTAGCTCTGTTTTTATATTGATCCTGGGTGAAAATCCATTTGCTGTTTTTGGTACGATCCTGTCCGGTACATTTGGTTCGTTATCAGGATTCTCATATACTCTGTTTTACACGACTCCCCTTATTTTTACGGGTCTTGCCGTGGGAATTGGTTTTAAGTGCGGTTTTTTCAATATAGGCGCCGAAGGTCAGCTTTATACAGGCGCATTTGCAGCCGCATGGGCCGGATTTACTTTTAGTTTTCTTCCGGGCTGGATATTAATTCCATTCTGTATTTTCATAGCGATGTTAGCAGGCGGGATATGGGGATGGATACCGGGATATTTAAAAGGAAGATTCGGTTCTCATGAAGTCATAAATACAATAATGATGAATTTTATTGCTATTGGTATAATTGGATATTTTGTGTCCGGGCCATTTATGGATAAAAGTACAATAACCCCGCAGACACCATTGATCGCAGAACATGCGCAGCTTCCTCTTCTCTCTGAAATCACTTCTCCGATTGGTATAGATATACCTGCTGCCGTTCCATTGAATTTTTCCTTCATTATTGCATTATTCGTATCGTTCTTAGTCTATATATATATATGGAAAACCATCCCGGGTTATGAATTAAGAGCTGCAGGCGCTTCTAGATCGGCTGCTCATTCATCCGGGATCAATATTATTAAGGTTACTGCCTTAACATTTGCTATAAGTGGTGCGATCGCAGGACTTGTCGGTGTGAATGAAGTATTGGGATACAGACACAGGTTCTTAATGAACTTCTCTCCGGGTTACGGTTACACCGGAATAGCTATTGCTTTAATGGGCAGGAATCATCCGTTCGGCATAATACTCGGTGCTTTTCTTTTCGGGATAATAACCCGTGGAGGATTATTAATAGACGTGTATTATGAAAATTTATCAAAAGACATTATATATGTTTTTCAGGGAATAATAATATTATTTATTGCTGCCCGCTCGTTAAGCGGCTTTCTGAAAAACAAATCATAACTAATCATATTATATAAAATGTTTGACGCAGAATTCATTACATCAATTATAAGATTATCTACACCTTTAATATTAGCTTCCTTCGGGGGATTATTCTGTGAAAAAGGTGGGATCGCAAACATTGCACTCGAAGGTAAAATGCTGATAGGAGCATTTACAGGAGCTGCGATAACCTATTATACATCGAATCCGTGGATAGGTCTGATCGGTGCTTGTATATCCGGATTAATTATTGCAGGTATTCACGGGATTATATGCATACATTTTAAGGGAGACCAGATAATAAGTGGTGCGGCAATAAATATATTTGCTTTCGGTTTGCCGCAGATATTTTGCCTCGCCCTATTTAACACACCCAGTTCCAGTCCTATAATTAACGAAAACGTCCCTGTTATTAACATTGGTCTTTTAAAGAATATCCCCTTTATAGGATATATTGTCTCACAGGTTTCAGTGCTTATCTGGATTTGTTTTCTTGTCGTAATAGTTACTTGCTTAATTTTCAGATACACAAGATTCGGTCTGCGGCTTGAGGCAGCAGGAGAAAATCCTGCTGCTTTGGACAATTCCGGAATATCTGTAACCAAATACAGGTATTCCGGTGTTCTGATATGTGGAGTCTTAGCAGCCCTGGCAGGCGCTTATTTATCGATAGACCATGGTTCCCAGTTTATCAGGAATATGACCGCAGGAAGAGGTTTTATTGCGCTGGCAGCACTGATCCTTGGAAACTGGAAACCCGGCAGAGTATTAATAGGATGTTTATTCTTCGGTTTTATGGAAGCTATACAGATCAGACTGCAGGGTAACGAAATAATACCTGTCGAATTCATTCAGATAATTCCCTATCTAACCACAATTATCGTTCTGATCGGTTTTTTCGGTAAAGCATCACCTCCTAAGGGGCTTGCTATCCCTTATAGTATGTCAAAAAAAGGCGGACAATAGAATATTTTAAATAAAATTGAACGATTTTCCCAATTTTGTGTTTAATATTCAAAACAATAACAGGATCCGATAATGGCAGAGAGTGTTATTACAATTGAAAGGCACATTGTTGAACAGCAAAGAAAATTTCCCGAAGCATCGGGAGAATTCTCAGGACTTTTAACAAGTATCAGTTTTGCTGCGAAGATCATTTCAAGAGAAGTAAATAAAGCAGGCCTTGTGGACATCCTTGGGATCACCGGCGAAAAAAACGTTCATGGTGAAACAGTTCAGAAACTTGATGATTTTGCACAAAATGTTTTTGTACAGGTTTTAAGTAAAAGCGGTTATATCAGTATACTTATCTCTGAAGAAAGCGAAAATCCTGTCCCCCACGCAGATGGATATCCAATCGGGAAATATGCCTTGTGTATCGATCCTCTGGACGGCTCTTCGAATATTGACGTGAATGTAAGTATTGGATCGATCTTTGGAATTTACCGCAGCCGGAACAGAGACAAAGCAAAAACCGAGAAAGATGTTCTGCAGCCGGGTAAAAACCTGGTAGGAGCAGGATATGTAATATATGGATCAAGCACTATGTTGGTCTATTCAACCGGACAGGGTGTTCATGGTTTCACTCTCGATCCGGGTATCGGAGAATTCCTCCTTTCCCATGAAAATATAATTATTCCACCAAATGGAAAGATATACAGCATTAATGAGGGATATTCCAATATATGGGACGAATCATTAGTCAGGTTTATCCGGTCTTTGAAACAAAAAGGTCTTGAAGATAAAAACTATCACAGCGGACGGTATATTGGCTCCTTAGTTGCAGATTTTCACAGAAACTTACTTATGGGCGGGATTTTCCTCTACCCTGCTAACCAAAGACACAGCTGCGGAAAATTAAGACTTCTGTATGAAGCAGTGCCATTGGCATACATTGTTGAACAGGCCGGAGGTTATGCGTCAAACGGCGAGATGAATATACTGGATGTACAGCCGAAATCCCTCCATGAAAGGACACCATTATTCATTGGAAGCAAAGAAGATGTTCAAAAATGTGAAAACTACCTGAATAACGCAAAATGATCTGTTTTAGCAGAAATTATACTGGAAAAATTTACAATATTTTATACAATTTTTATTGTAATTCAAAAAAATTGCTAATTAATATTTTATTAAAAAGTTATAAACTTCATTTAAAGTTATACTTTATATTGAGATAGTTTTTGAGCAAATCTCCCACAGAATAATCCGGATTTTTTCACATTCTTAAATATTTGTTTTTTAAATATTTACGGCCCATCCGGCAATATAATTTCAACAAAATGAAAAAAAACACTTGAAAATATATTTTTTAAATGGTATCTTAATTAGTGGGAACCATTATCGAAAAAAAATAGTTTTAGTTGGGTAAAAAGCAAAAAGTGGGGTGAACACTATGTTAACAAAACTTAGAAAATTGCGTAAAATGAATGAGATTACCCTGGATGAGGTAGCTCTTGACACTGGTCTTTCTATTGGTTATATCAATAGAATCGAAAGGGGCTATATTAAGGAAATCAAGAATGAAGTAAAACGCAAACGTCTCGAAAATTACATTAAGGCCCTCGAGAAGAAGACCAAGAAAGAAATGATGATGCTCTAATAGTCATTATTTTACGCAAAAATGTATAAAGACGGTTCCTTTCTTTGGAACCGTCTTTTTTTTGTCTGTAAATAAGATTGTATTGACAACTCTACCTTAAATTAGTATATTTTTAAGATGTAATTTTTATCTCAAATTTCAAATTAATATGCTATCTCTAGTTCTTAGCGCAGCTGTTCAAGGTGTCGATGCTTATATTGTAAAAGTGGAGTCTCATCTTGAAAGCGGTCTGTTATCTTTCTCTACTGTCGGTTTACCGGAAGGAGCCGTAAAAGAAAGTAAAGAAAGGGTTTCAGCAGCTATAAAAAATTCAGGGTACATTTTTCCTCAAAAACGGATTACGATCAATCTCGCTCCTGCTGATATCCGGAAAGAAGGCTCTGCTTTTGATCTGCCGATAGCTGTCGGAATACTTGCTTCGGTTGGTACAGTTAGATCTGAGAAGCTCAAAAAATATATTATTCTGGGGGAATTAGCACTCGACGGAACATTAAGACCTGTAAAAGGTGCATTATCGATCTCAGGAGAAGGAAAGAAAAACGGCCTTGAAGGTATCATATTACCCAGAGAGAATGCAAGCGAAGCATCAATGGCACAGGGGCTTGAAGTTTATCCGGTGAGTTCTCTGAGAGAAACAGTTGAATTTCTTAACGGTGATCTGAACGCTATCCCCTTTTCAATCGATCTGGAAGAAGTATTCTCATCTAAAATGAATTATGATGTTGATTTCTCCGAAGTTAAGGGGCAGGAGAATGCAAAACGAGCTCTGGAGGTTGCCGCCGCCGGAGATCATAATATAATAATGATAGGCCCTCCGGGATCAGGTAAAACAATGTTGGCGAGAAGGCTTTCGACAATTTTACCGGATCTTTCGCTTGAGGAAGCATTATCAACAACTAAAGTACACTCTGTTGCAGGTATGCTGAAGAATAACCAGGCGCTGGTTACACAGAGGCCTTTCAGATCTCCACATCATTCTATTTCAGATGCGGGTCTGATCGGAGGCGGACACAATCCAAAACCCGGTGAAGTCAGCCTTGCAAATAACGGAGTTTTGTTTCTTGACGAATTGGCAGAATTTAAAAAGAATGTCCTTGAATTGCTCAGACAACCTATAGAAGACGGCACAGTAACAATTTCAAGAGCAGCGATTTCTCTAACTTATCCGGCGAAATTTATGCTTGCATCTGCTATGAATCCATGCCCATGCGGTTATGCAACTGATCCGGATCATTCCTGTACCTGTACTCCTGCACAGATACAGAAATATATGTCGAAAATTTCGGGTCCGCTAATGGACAGGATAGATATACATATTGAAATACCGGCAGTAAAATACAAAGATCTTTCTTCCTCCTCTCAGGGTGAAAGATCCGGGATAATCAGAGAAAGAGTGATGAAAACCCGTAAAATTCAGTATAACAGATTCAAGAACAAAAACATATTTACTAATTCGTCAATGAACTCAAAACAGATTAGGAACTACTGCCGTATTGATACGCACGGACAGGAATTATTAAAAATGGCTATCACTAAACTCGGCTTGTCAGCACGGGCTTATGACAGGATCCTCAAGGTCGCACGAACAATTGCTGACCTGGAGAACAGCGACGATATCAGACCGGAATTTATTAGCGAGGCAATTCAATACAGAAGTCTTGACCGGAAACTTTGGAATTAACTCCCGACAGGAAAATTAAATGGCTCACGGATCCATAATATCGAAACCTCAGACATTCAAAAAAGGTGAAACCATCTTCAGAGAAGGGGATATCGGAAATGAGATGTATATCCTTAAAGCGGGAAAAGTTGAAGTAGTCAAAAGCATTAAAGATGAAGAGTTGATCCTTGCGACTCTGGATGTTAACTCATTTTTTGGTGAAATGGCTTTGTTCGGTGACAAACACAGATCTGCAACAATCAGAGCTGTTGAAGACTGTACCATAGTACCAATAAACAAACTCATCCTCGATCAGCAGCTAAAACTCGTTCCTGACTGGTTCGTGGCAATTATGCGGACTTTGGTATTGAGGCTGAAGGATACCAACAAAAGGTTAAAATCAAGATATCCCATCAATCTTGAATACAGCCTGATCAAGCTGTTTTTCTGGGTATGTAAGGAAAAGGGTACTCATGAAAAAGGAGGATTAAAAACACCCCTCGCACCGGTCGTCAGAGAAGTACAGAATATTCTGGGTGTTTCAAAAGATGAAGTAATGGCAAAATTGAAGGATTTTTCTTTTGTTCAGATGATAAAATTTTCCGAAAATACTAATGAGATATTCATCCCGGATGTTGCCAAAATTGAGAGTTTCCTCCTCTTCCTCCAGGGCAAATATGATAAAAAAACAAGGACTACAGGCAAATTTGCAGATCTGCAGTCGGATGAAGAAAAAATGATATATTTTGAAAGAATTTACAGGTTATTAGCAAGAAAAAAGGGTTCTGATGGAGATACTTAGTTTTAAATTTTTTGGAATTGTTTTTACTTCCTTATTTATTCTTGTATTCTTGTTTCAGATAAGAAGGATCTGGCATGTTAGATTTATCCTGAAGAACCTTCTATACGAGATCAAGAAATTAAATCACAGCGTTGAGCAAATAGTATCATATGTCCACAAAGATCCCAAAACAAAAAAACAGGGCAAAAAAAGCGCGCCTGTTTGCGCGAATTGTGCATATAGAGTAACATTTATTCAGACGGAAATCGAAAGTGGTTTTGTGTATCATTGTAAAATAGATCAGAGAACAGTTGCACTGAATGATACTTGCAATAGATTTATCAAGGATCTTCAGGACACTCAAATATAGTCTGACGTTTTAAAGACTCCCCTGTACCGTCACTTTATGTTTTTCGAAAGACCGCTTGATGACATTAAACCCATTAAACAAAAAGAAAATCTGTAACTCCATAAAAAATCTGTCTTTCGGGAAAAATCTCATATACCGGGAAACAATTACATCAACAAATATTTTAGCAAGAAAACTTCTTACAAGCAATATCGACCTTCCATTTGTTGTAATTTCCGAAGAACAGACTCAGGGGAAAGGCAGGTTAAAAAGATCATGGTTCTCTCCATCGAAAAAAGGATTGTGGTTCAGTACGGCATTCCCCATTTCAGGAAAGAATAAAAAGATAGGACATTATAATTTTCTCGTATCACTTGCAGTTTCATCTGCAGTTGAAACCTTTTCCGGTCTTAAAATAGATTTTAAATGGCCCAATGACATACTCTGCGGCGGAAAAAAGATATGCGGTATCCTTTCGGAGGTTATATCCGAAGATTCCGGGAATATTGTGCTTGTCGGCGCCGGTCTTAATGTAGATATTGAACTGAAAGAACTTGCTGATGATATAAAGGATAAAGCTACTTCAATTTTAATTGAAACAGGAAAATCCCCGGATAGAGATGAATTATTTATCGAACTTGTAAGGACATTGAATCTCCTTTATGACATATGGGAGAAAAACGGGCTTACTCCTCTCTACAAAGAGTGGATAAAAAAATGTGCGACTTTGGGTAAAACAGTTTCAATTGCCCAGGGTAAACAAAAAATTACCGGAACAGCTGAATCCGTTAACTCAGACGGTTCGCTCAATCTGATAGGATCAAACGGTAAAAAATACAAGATATATGCAGGAGACATTGAATATATCATTAACGATCAATGAAATACTGTTATGAAAAACAAAAAAGAACTGAACAGAAAACTGAAAATTCTTCCATCTGTGGAAGCAGTACTGATCGATGAAAGAATAACAGGATTGCACAAGATATTCTCTCATGATTATTTAGGGCATTTAATAAAAAAAGAGATCGGTAACCTGAGAGACAGGATCAGAAAAGACCAGATCAAAGGTGAAATAACCAGGGACGAACTTTCTGATATGATCATCGGGGCAATCAGCAAAAAATCACAGGTCTTTCAGGACGGTTCTATTATAAGCGCTGTTAATGCCACAGGTGTTATACTTCATACCGGCTTAGGAAGAGCGCCTCTGAATGCAAATGCCGTACAGAAGGTCAAAAAGATCATATCCGGCTATACCACACTGGAGATCGACAGGGATTCCGGAATGCGGGGACGTAGAGAAAAGAGGTTCGAAGACCTGCTCTGCCTGTTAAGCGGCGCAGAATCGGCGACCATTGTGAATAACAATGCCGCTGCTGTATTGATCTCGTTGAACACACTGGCAAAAAACAAAGAGGTAATTATTTCCAGGGGTGAATTGGTTGAGATCGGAGGTTCTTTTCGAATGCCCGAGATCATGGAGGCAAGCGGAGCCAGGATGATTGAAGTAGGCACGACCAACAAAACAAAACTTTCCGACTATGCAAAGGCAATAAACAGAAAAACCGGTGCTATACTGAAAGTGCATTCAAGTAATTACCGGGTTATGGGTTTTTCTCAATCCGTTTCTCTTGCAGAACTCCACACGCTCAGCAGATCAAAAAAGGTACCGGTTATCTATGATCTGGGCGGAGGAGTTTTTTATGACCTGAAAAACTTTGGTCTTCCTCATGAACCGGTAGTTGATGTTTCTGTCAGGGCAGGCGCTGATGTTGTGACTTTCAGCGGTGATAAAGTTATGGGAGGTCCCCAGGCCGGTGTTATTGTCGGCAGGGAAAAATACCTTGAGAAGATAAAAACAAATCCTATTGCACGGGCCCTGAGATGTGACAAACTGGTACTTGCGGCATTTGAAGGAACTCTGTTGGAATATGCAAAAGGAGAAAAAGGATTTAAGTCCCTCCCATCAACAAAAATGATGCTTGAAAGTAAAAATAATGTACTGAAACGCGCTGAGGCGATTATTTCTCAGCTAAATAAATTCCCTGTACGGAAAATATCCATTAAGATCGAAGAGACCGAGGCAGAGATAGGAAGCGGCGCTATGCCTCTTGAAAGGATCCCGAGCGGGGCTGTCTCAATAAAATCCAAAATATTAAAATCTGATAATATCTCAAATATTCTGAGAATGAACACTCCCCCGATCTTCGGTTACATAAAAAATGATACATTGTATCTGGACATGAGGACAGTCTTCAAAAATCAGATCAAGCACCTGGTAAATAGCTTAAACAAACTAATAGAACTGCATTAATTCAAAAACAATTACTTTTACAGTCTGCTCATGAATCATAAGATAATCGGAACAGCCGGCCATATCGACCATGGCAAAACATCTCTTGTCGCCGCTCTGACAGGTATAGACACGGACAGGCTTAAAGAAGAGAAAGAAAGAGAGATCACGATAGATCTTGGTTTCGCTTTTCTTGGTCAGAACATTTCCTTTATCGATGTGCCGGGACATGAGAAATTTGTAAAGAACATGGTCGCAGGGATAACCGGGATCGACATCGCCCTTCTGGTAATTGCCGCTGATGACGGCATTATGCCCCAGACACTGGAACACCTGGATATACTGAAACTACTGAATATTAAAAGGCTCATCGTTGCGATAACAAAAACAGATATTGTTGAAGATGAATGGACAGATCTTGTTACAGAGGAAATTAAAAAACTGATCAACAAAAAAGGTTATACCGACCCTCCTGTTCTGCATGTTTCCCCAGTCACAGGTACCGGTATAGAAGACCTGAAGAAACTGATCATAAATGAAGCTGAAAAACAAACACCTGAAGAAGAAGAAATTACCAAACTCCCCTTCAGGATGCCTGTAGACCGGTCATTTTCTATGACAGGATTCGGAACTGTTGCTACCGGAACGGTAATATCCGGCAAACTGAACATAAATGAAAAGATCGAGCTCCTCCCTGCCGGACAACCGCTAAAATTAAGAAGCATTCAGCGGAATAACGAATCAAAAAAAACGATCGAACCCGGGGACAGGGCTGCGTTGAATCTCAGTAATATTCAGAAAAACAAGATAAACAGAGGTGATGTAATTGCTCATTCCGGTGTTTTTATTCCTTCCGTCCGGTTAAACTGCTTACTGCATTACCTGAAATCGGCTGACAAACCGTTAAAATACAGGGAAAGGATCAGGTTTCACTGCGGAACAGCCGAGGTGATCGGAAGGATCGTTATACTGGACCGGGATATAATTGAACCCGGCGGCCTCTCCCCTGTCCAGATCCAGCTCGAAAAACCGGTAGTGGCTGCCGTGGATGATAGATTTATTATCAGAAGCTATTCTCCGATCCTGACAATCGGCGGAGGAAAAATTCTCGAAATAAATGCTGATGCTCCCAAGAGGAACAGACCGGAAATTGCCGGGCATATAAATAATATGGCCGATATGTCAACTTCAGAAAGACTCGTTTATCATGTCAGGAAAAAGAAATTTGAACCGGTCGGTTCCGGATACCTTGTTTCCCAGTTCGGCCGTTCTATTGACATGATCGAAGCTGACCTGGAAAAAGAAAAGGCACTGAAAAAATTAGTCATCGAAAATAATAATCTATGGATCGATAAAGCGCTGCTTACAAAATTAAAGGATAATATTCTAAATCATGTTTCAGACTTTCATAAGGAATTCCCTGAAAAACCAAATATGCCCGTAAAAGAGCTTATCAGCAGATTAAAACTGAAAATTTCCGGCGAAATTTTCAAGCATGTACTGGAAAAACTCGAAAAAGACAAGGAGATTATAATCTCCAATGAAAACATTAAACGAGGAAATTTTAAGCCTGCTGTCTCTGATAAAATGAAGGAAACAAAAAACGTTATCCTGAAACACCTCAAACAAAATAACATCGAAGGCCCCACAAAAGATGAACTTATTAAAGACCTTGAAATATCCGAGGAAGAGGCGGTAAAAATATTAGATATACTTCTGGATGAAGACATTATCACTATTATCAATAACTCCTTTTTCTACCTCAAAGCAGAGTTGGATAAAATCGAGGAGACTATAAAAGATATAATCCGAAAGAATGAGTCACTGGGTATTGGTGAATTCAGGACTGTTCTGCAGACAAGCAGGAAATATGCACTGCCGCTGCTTAACTATTTTGACGATAGGGGATTAACTGTCAGGATAGGTGATGAAAGAGTTCTCAAAAAACTGCAGGATCTATGACCTGTTTGAACTTAATATGTTACTGATCGTTATGTTCTTTTAAAAGTGTTTAAAACACCTTTAATTTAGTAAATAAATTTTGTATAATAATACGTTGTTCATGGGAGCGGTTGGAGAGCTGGTGCTTCTCACGGTCTTCAAAACCGATGTCTCTCGTTATACGGGAGAGGTGGGTTCGATTCCCACACGTTCCCGCAAAAGCGAAACGCCCCGATTCGGGGCGTTTTTTTATGTCTGAATTGTAAATTACATATCTATATGCAATAATAAAATAAATCTTATTGATTTTGATAAAATAAACATTTATGTTTCAGTGAATGTTTTTGACAAACAAAGTATTAATTTAATAAAAATTATTAAAGTATATGATGATGACTGAGGATTGGATATATCCGATCTAGATGCGTCGGATTCCGAAAGGATATTTGCTTTATTTTTATCGAATCCAAGATATGCAGGAATTATTACAATAAAAAAGTAGAGGAGGTTTGAAATGTTAAGATACATCCCAATACCATTACTTTTCAGCGTATTTATTTTATCTATATTTGAACCTTTAAACGGTCAATCAGCAAATACAAATTCTCAATCAGATAGACAATTAGTCTCATTGATTGGCACTATTGGGGGGGATGATACAAGCGTTCCAAGCGAATTTATTTTAGCACGGCCAGTTATACCGGTAATAAAAAAGAACGGAGATATCCTTATTCCAGATGAATGTAAAATAAAGATATTTGATGCATCACTTAAACCAAAGAAAATTATTGGAGGATTAGGACAAGGTCCTGGTGAATTCGAGTTTAATCCTACATTACGTTTATCATCCAGAGGATTTCTTACCGCAAATGAAAATGCCATGAGCACAAATTATTCGCTTTTTGATGATAATTATAAGTTTATGTTTGAGAAGAAGTTTCAAGCAAATCAATATCTGAATTCATTTCTTAGAAACAAAGGTATAGAGGGAATACGTTTATCACCCTCTGTTTATATGTTAAATGATCATAGTATGATTAATAGTCTATCCTTTAATTTTAGGGAAAGACAATATGATTTCATTACATATGAAGATGAAAATACGTTTGTACCTGTATTGTTTTTTGAACGTGAAGGACAATTATCCTACGAGAATAGAACTATAACTGCTGCGTTTACTACTTCAAAGCGCTTTAAAATATTGTCGGATTCTATTGTAGTATTTATTAAGAATAATTCAGATGACATAAAATATAATTCAAAAACAGAAGGCACGTATACATTACATACCTATAACTTTATAGATAATTATGATAAAACAAACACATATACGTTCAAACCTATACACTATACAGAAGAAAGAATAAAGGAATATGCTAAACTTTATACGAGAAGAAAAGCAGACAAAAAACTTGAAGATCTAATTGAGAAAGCTTTCGAGAAACAAAAATATCACTGGCCTATAAGAAATATATACACAGACCAAAATTATATATTTGTATTTTTAGAAAGTGGGGCACTTCCCCTTAAATTGAATGTAATCGATTCCATAACCTCTGAAGTTGTATATAATGGAGAGTCACCTTTTGAGATCGATAATTTTGCCTTAGCAGATATAAAGAATGGTAATGCATATTTAATGGGTAGAAATAATGATGGATTTATGCAATATCGTGTGTATAAAATCAACCCTACGGTATACGGCTTACCTAAAGATCTTGAATAAAAAAGAACTTTATGGGAAAATAATATGGTTTGTAATAAAGATCTATAGGGTGGTGGTTCAGAACAAGTTGGATTAAATATAATTAAGAAATATCGTCTATAATCAACTTAAAAGTTCGTAAAGCGTAACACACTTTCCAGCAACTACGAAACGCCCCAATTCGGGGCGTTTTTTTGTGAAGAATGGGATGTTTTAGATTCTATTCATATTGGATCGATCTGACCGGATTTGCACGTGCTGCCCGTATGGTTTTACTGCATACTGTAATTGCAGGCAGGATCAACACTATTAAAGCTGAAAACAGGAACAGTTCAATGCCTACATCCGCTGTATATGCGAAATTCTGCAGCCATTTATTCATCAACAGGTAAGCTGCGGGCAGGGCAACGATATTAGCCAGAAGAATGCTGCGTATAAAGTCCCGGGATAACAGCCGTATGACGGTCAGAGAATCAGCACCCAGAATTTTCCGGATCCCGATCTCTTTTGAGCGCATTTCTGTTGTATAGGAGATCAGCCCGAACAAACCGAGGCAGGCAATAAAAATGGCAAGCAAAGAAAACCATGTAAATACCGTCCCGAATTTCTGATCAGCCCTGTAGGTGTTACTGAATGAATCATCCAGAAAATAATAACTGAAAGGATAAGAAGGATCAAAGGCTTCAATTGTCTCCCCGATAAACTTAATCGAGCTTTGAATATCACCGGGAGAGATTTTCACAAATATCTCTCTGACAACGCCGGGATCAAGGAAAAGATAAAGCGGTTCTATAGAATCGTACAGGGGCTGAAAATGAAAATCCTTAATGATCCCCACAACCATGCCTTTTTTTCCCCTGTGGTCACATTCTCTGCCGATTGGCGATTCCCAGCCGAGGGTCCTGACAGCCGTCTGATTCAGAAGGAATGCTCCGTTCCTGTCAGACAACATTTCCTTAGAGAAACTTCTCCCTTCAAGAATTTTAATTTCAAAGAGATCTACAAAATCGAAATCGACTGCGGCATTTCGGATCGATACTCTTTCATCGTCCTTTGACTGAAATGAACCGCCCCACGTAATTCTGCTCGGAATATGGGTGCATGATGCGACAGACAGTATGGAAGGATCTTTCAGGAGTTCTGTTTTGAGTGCTTCGATATTATTTCGGATATTGGGACTGCTGATCGGTGTTACTAAGACCTGTTCCCTGTTATACCCTACATCCGTATTCCTGATAAAATACAGTTGTTTACCGATGATCAGAGTCCCGGTGATAAGTATGATCGATATAATGAACTGAAACACAACCAGAGTATTTCTCAGCCCGGTTTTTCCTGTCAGCCGGTTCGAAAGTCCCTTCAACACTGCAACCGGGCGGTAAGCCGATACATACAGCGCAGGATACAATCCTGACAGGAAACCAATAATCCCGGTCAGTAAAATCAATCCCGGAAGCAGGGAATCCTCTCCCCAAAGACTGAAAGTAATTTCACGCTCTGTAAAAAGATTGAAATCCGGCAGAATAAGAGCAGTCAGTATAACGGCTAAAATGAGAGAGATCGAACATATAATAAATGACTCAAAAAGGAACTGCTTAACAAGCTGTATCCTGACCGCCCCTACGGCCTTTCGCACTCCGATCTCTTTGGCACGTTTCGACGCAAATGCGGTTGCAAGATTGATAAAATTCAGACACGCTATTATTAAAAGAACAAAGGCTATCAGGAAGAAAAAATAGACATATCTCATTTCGCTGTTTTTTGATATTTCAAAAGTAACTTGCGATTTCAAATGTATATCGGAAACAGGCATCAATGCATACTTTACATTCGATCCGGACTGATATTTATCCACGATCTGCGACAATTTTCCTTCAAGTTCCCTGCTGTCCGCATCATCCCTGATCTCTATATAAGTTGTAAAATCACTTCCGGACCATGTTGTCCCGAAATTATCCGATCCGTACCGGATATTAAGTGATGACATAGACAGAAGAAAATCGAACTGCAAATGAGAATTACCCGGGATTTCCTTAATAATTCCTGTAATCTCTGCTGCATATTCATTCCTGTCAATGATAATAATTGTTTTTCCAAGCGGATCCTCACCCCCAAAGTATTTTTGGGCAAGTTTCTCGGTGATAACTAACGAGAAAGGATCAGTCAATGCTGTATTTATATCCCCCCGCATTAAATTGTATGAAAATATATCGAAGAAACTGTCATCAACAAAAAAACCTCTTTCAATGAACTGATCATTGTTATGCTTAAACGCAATCGTATATTCATCTCTATGCTCAATTCTGACAGCATGAATTACTTCGGGAAATTCACTTTTGAGTGCAGAACCAAGAGGACCGTATGTTATCACCGAGGCATTAGCAACTTTTTGCCTTGTCTGTGCGTCCTCATCTGGGAATAAGCGCTGTACTCTGAAGATATTGTCTGCGTTCTCAAAAAATGTATCATAGCTGAGTTCGTATTTTACAAAAAGCATGAGAATGATAAAGCCGGTCATACCGACAGTAAGCCCGGCAATGTTCAGAAACGAATATCCTTTGTATCTTTTCAGGTTCCTGAGTGCGATTTTCAGATAGTTTCTTAACATGATCATGCTCCATATAAAGTTGTTTTTAATAAACTTTGGCAGGGAAATAATGATTTGAAAAATATACCAGACATATCCGGCCGGTCTGCCCTTTGTTTGCACTATAGCAAGATATTGTTCTTCAAAATCGCCCAGGATCGCCTCTTGATTTTCATACCTGAGGCATCCTGTCAATATCCATTCTAAAAATTTCGGCGGTGTTTTCATGTGTCTTAATCTTCAAATTTCAATTCAGGGAGATCAGACCAGATCAATTCATGGACCTGATTTATTTCCTGCAGAGCTGCGTAACCCTTTTTTGTTATTTTATATATCCTTTTTCTTCTGCCGCCCCGCTCTTTCATCGATTCTCCCATGGTACTGTTCACATATGTTCCCCTTGTCAATCTGTCGAGAACGTCGTAGATCGCTCCGATCGACCAGTATTTCTTCGATAACCGGATAACCTCTTCCCGTATTGTCACACCGTAAGCATTCTCACCAAGCCTCCATATGGTGAGCATTATCATTTCTTCTTTTCGTGAAAGATACCTCATAGTAACCCTCAATTTTGAATGTTTTTCTGTAATACAGAATAACTATATACATATACAGCAGACCGGTTCATTTTGTTTCAGAATATTTTCGGATCGGGTAATTTTATACTTGAAATTTATTATTGTTTTACTGATATTCCAAAAGTTCGTAAAGCGTAACACACGCCCCCGCTATGTTTTTTGAATACGCCTGATCTTTCTTTGTATAAATTATAAACACACCATAATACCAATCAATATATTTTAATCAATTCAGGAGTAATAAAATGAGATTTAAATCATTGTTACTGTTTTTTGTTTTAATGTTTTTCATTACAGGTTCGGTATACGGTCAGATCACTCCCTGGCAGCCATGGACTTTACTTCCGGAGAAAATGGTAGATGAACTCATCGGTGAAATTTCCGGCGAAACTACAATGAACCATGCAATTGAAATGGGAGCTTACAACCACAACAGACCCGCAAGTGAGTATTCCGGAAATTTCTGGGAAACCGAGTACGTTTATTCCAAACTCGTGGAATACGGACTTCCCGGCGCTCAGGTAGTACGGTTCCCCGGAGGATCAACATGGGACGGTATCAGGGGTGAATTATGGGAAGTAACACCCAACCGCCGGAAATTAGCAGATTATGACGATATGACAGCGATGCTGGCATCAGGAAGCAGCAATACAAATGTTACTGCGGAACTGGTCTGGATCGGCAGAGGTTCACCCGCCGAGATGGAACAAGCAGACGTTGAGGGTAAGATCGTAGTTACAGAAGGCAGTATAAGCAGAGCTCATAGTACTGCCTGCGGACAAATGGGCGCTCTCGGAGTAATAGCAATAAGTACATCAAGGCCGTATCTTGACCCGATCCAGATCCCTATATCAGGCATCGGGGGAAGAGGACGAGGCGGCGGCGCGAGTCAGGCCAAATTCGGATTTCACATGACAGCCCGAGATGGTGAACTATTGAAAAACAGGTTATTGGGAGGTGAAAGAATAACCGTACATGCGCTTGTAGAATCACAAACACTCGATTATGAAGTACAGATACCGACATGTTACGTTCCCGGCACAGATCCAAATGGAGATGAGATCATTTTCACCGCACATCTTTTTGAAGGATATGTAAAGCAGGGAGCTAACGATGATATTTCAGGATGCGCTGTGATTCTGGAAGTTGCCCGTGCACTTAATACACTGTACAATGAGGGCCGTTTGCCGAGACCGAAAAGGACACTAAGGTTTATCTGGGCCCCGGAAATTTCCGGCACCAGGTTATGGGTTAACGATAATTTGAACATAATGGCACGCACTCTTTGCAATATAAACCTGGATATGGTGGGATCGCATTTGTCAAAGAATTTTTCATTCTACTGCCTGATGCGCACTACTTTCGGGAATCCGCACTATATTAACGATGTTATTGAAAACTATATGCGTTACGTCGGCCAGACCAACCGTGAGATACTTCAGAACCGCGGTTTTGCAAAAATGCTCAAACCTGTAGTTGCTCCTACTGGTTCGATCGAACCATTCTATTATTCTATTGAAACAAATTACGGTTCTTCAGACCATACGGTATTTAATGCTATCAGTGTCGGAGTTCCCGCTGTTATGTTCATAACATGGCCCGATCAGACTTATCATACGTCCAGCGACCGAACTTCCTGGATGGATGCCACACAGCTGAAACGTTCAGGATTCTTAGCTGCAGTCTCAGCATATAATGTGGCTATGGCTGAGGATGATATGGCCATGACAATTGCAGGTGAAGTAACAAGCAATGGTACAAGAAGAATCGGCCACCAGCTTGCAAGAGGTGTTTTTGAACTGGGGAATGCTGATGCTGCAAATTTTGAGAGTACATATAGAAAAGTAAGAGGATTTATTGAAGCTGTGGCACAGAGTGAAAAAGCAACCATTGCCACTACTCTGGAATTAGCTACGAATAAATCAGCTGCAGAAGATCATGTTAAAGAGCTTCAGAGATCGATTGACAATGTCAAAGAAGGCAATTTAATAGCAATCGATTCTCAAATGAAGGTTTTTGCAAGAAAGATCAATGTTGATCCGGTTGAACTTGAAATGACCGACCTTGAGAAGGAAGCTTCAAAAATGATCCCGGTTCCAAATGAAACTCTTAAAAGTTACGGCAGGAATTCCCTTCGTGATTTAGGTGAAAGAGCCGCTGATTTCCCGACAGGAGGAGTAAATACTTCGGAGCTCAATCTCCTGATAAACGGTGTTAACAGCGCCCTGGACATAAAGAAAATGCTCGATGTCCAGTATAATAGATTATCAGACCTGCAGGGAGTAATGAACCATATTGAAATACTCAAATTGCTCAATATGGTTGAAATGAAATAAATGCATATTACATTCATAAAAAAGGCGGGAAAATATCCCGCCTTTTTTTGTTTTATATTAATATTGTATCAGTCCTTAGCGATCGAGGGATCCCAGTCCGGACCATGCTGAACATCATCCTTGCTCGTGACCGGTTCGTTGTTGTCATAATCGAATTTATAGTTCAGGTCGATATAATACTGGGCATCATGTTTTGCATTGGTTTCATCATAATCCGGTCCTTCCTCTTCCACAAAAATCGCATCTACCGGGCATTCAGGTTTGCAGGCATCACAATCGATACATTCGTCCGGATTAATATACAATGAGACCTCATCCTGATAAAAACAGTCAACAGGACAGACTTCGACACAATCACCGTATTTACAATTATGACACGGTTCTCCTACTATATAAGACATTGTTTTCCTCTGTTTTTATTTAACCAAATTTAACATTCAGATTCTTATCTGAATATTCTGATCATATAGAAATAACAAAAGAATTAGCAGGAAGATTCCAAGATAGAACTATTTTAATGTTATCAGGAAATTGATCCCAAATGTTGTCCATTCCCTGAGCGGGGTCCAGAACAACCCGAAATAAACAGTAGGTATAAGAAGAATGGTTACTAAGGCGAAATGGATCTTTGAAACGTTCACTGCTGAAGTATCACCGCTTGTATTTTCTGTCAGGTACATAGCCTTAGCGATTCTAAAATAATAATACAAAGACACGACAGCGTTTAATGCCCCGATAATGACCAGCCAGTATATCTTGCTTTCGATGACAGCTGCGAATATCAGCATTTTTCCGATAAATCCTGCTGTCGGGGGCAGTCCCGTTAATGACACAAGAAAGACTGTCATAGCAAACGCCATATACGGTGCACGCGAAGCAAGACCATTATATTTATCAATATTTTCACTCTTCAATTTAAGAGCAATTCCGTCAACTACAATAAATGCTCCGAAATTCATAAACATATAGACTATAACATAAAACAGGATGGCATTCATTCCCTGACCATTGAACATGGCAAAACCCATCATAATATAACCGGCATGAGCGATACTGGAGTATGCCAACAGCCTTTTTATGTTCTTTTGACCAAGTGCTGCAAGATTTCCGACCGTCATGGTAATGGCTGAAAGTACGGCAATAAGAAAAGGTAATTCAATATCGCCTGCAGGCATCCAGAACAAACCTCCCTTATCTACCTGACTTGATAATCCGCCAAAAAGAAATCGCGCAAGCAATGCTATACCTGCAACTTTCGGCCCTACTGAAAAGAATGTCGTTATTGGAGTAGGAGCACCTTCATATACATCCGGACACCAGAAATGAAACGGGACCATTGCGATCTTGTATCCGATACCGGCCAAAATAAATAGCACCGCGACAAAAAGTGTGGAATTCTGGAACAGACCTGTCAAAAGAACACCACGGATTGAATAAAGGTTAACCTGACCGGTTAATCCATACAGGTAGGAAAAACCAAAAAGCATTATTCCGGTTGATACAGCACCATAAAGCATATATTTAAGAGAGGCCTCACTCGCCCGCATTTCGGATCGTCGATAACCGGCAAGAACATAACAGCATATACCTACAAGTTCAAGTGAAAGAATAATTGATGCAATATGAATCGAAGAAGTCATCAAAACCATTCCAAGCGTAGTCGCCAGTATCAATGTATAATACTCCCCGCTCTTCTTAAATGTAACCATCGACAATATGACTATTATTGCAGACGAAAGAGGCAGGAATATTCTGAAAAATACACTGAATTGATCTATAACCAGCATGTTATAGAATACTGTTTTATCTGCTGTCCCAATCTGACTGAGTGCAAATACCATGGTCAGGATCAGACCGGCAAAACTCACATACGGTGTCAGGCTCATCTTACTTAATTTTGGGATCAGATCAATGACCAGAACAACAAGAATAAATACCGTCAGAATGATCTCAGGGTATATATAAGATAAATCTCTTAAAATTATATTAGAAGTTCCCATCTTTTTAGTGCCTTACATTACGGAATCACAACAGTAATCAAATAGTTTAAAGAAGTTCTCATAAGATTCAGAACCGGAGTTGGATAAATCCCAACAAATAAAATTATTACCATCAATGGCGCCAATGTAAATATCTCAAGTCCGTTGATCTCAGGCAGAGTTTTATATTTGTCTTTCAGAGTTCCAAGAAATACTCTCTGAAGTGTCCACAGCAAATATCCTGCGGTCAATATAACACCGCTGACAGCACAAATTGTCAATACCTTAAATGTTGTGAATGCACCTATAAAGACCAATGCTTCACTTATAAATCCGCTCAATCCCGGTAAACCGAGACTTGCAAAGAAAGCAAAACTGGTAATTCCGAAAAAGATCGGCATTTGGCTGGCCAATCCGCCGAATCCGTCAATGTCACGGTGATGCGCACGGTCATAAATCACACCTACCAGAAGGAATAACATAGCCGTTATTGTACCATGGTTAAACATCTGCAGCACAGCTCCATTCATCCCTGCTTCTGTAAAAACAGCCATGCCCAACAGCACATAACCCATATGACTTATACTGGAATATGCAACAAGTTTTTTCAGATCCTTTTGTGCCATTGCTGTTAATGCACCATACAGGATATTAATTACTCCTAACAGGGCTAATCCCCATTTCAAGTAATATGCAGCGTCCGGCAGCATCGGATAGCTTATCCTTAGTATTCCGTAAGTTCCCATTTTAAGCAGTACACCGGCAAGAATAACACTTATCGCGGTCGGAGCTTCAACGTGTGCATCCGGAAGCCATGTATGGAACGGGAAAACCGGTACTTTTATTGCAAAACCTATGAACAGAGCTATATACATCCAATACTGGAATGTTCTCGAATAATTTGCGCTGTTCTCCATTAATTCCAGCATATTAAATGTATGTGCACCATTATAGAAATAGAAAGCAAGCATAGCTATGAGCATCAGAAGGCTGCCGAATAAAGTATACAGGAAGAACTTAATAGCGGCGTATTCCCTTCTTGGTCCGCCCCAGATTCCGATAAGAAAATACATCGGCAGCAGCATTACTTCCCAGAAAATATAAAACAGGAAAAAATCCAGGGCACAGAATGTACCTATCATTCCCGTTTCAAGAAGAAGGAACATCGCAAAATAGCCCTTATGTGCCTTTTTGATATTCCAGGAAGCAAATATGCACAAAAATGACAATAGCGCCGTTAAGAGTATCATCGGGAAGCTGAGTCCGTCAACACCCATAAAATAATCAATATTAAATGTTTCTATCCACTTGTGGTGCTCAACAAATTGAAAACTATCCTCATTATTTATACCGGGCATAGAGGTATTAAATTGAAACAGCATCAGGATCGTTAGAATAAGAGTAACACCCGTGGCTACCGCGGCTACAGTCCTGATCTGACCTATCTTATCTTTAGATAAGAAGGCAATAATAGCTGCGCCAACAAGCGGGATGAAAGTTATAAGCGTTAATAACATTCAAATATCTCCTCATTACAATCGGTTTAATATACTCGAAAAAATATAATTACTAATAAACCGATTAATAATCCAACTAAATAATTTTGAATTCTTCCGGTTTGGAATTGTCTTGTGATCCAGCCAAAAAACTGAGTGACATTTGCAACTCCATTGACCATTCCGTCAATAACAATATTATCAAATCTGCCGTTAAACCAGGAAAACACTACGGTCACTTTTGCAGATCCATTTACAATTCCATCAATAATATATGTATCAAACCAGCGGCAGATCCTTGTTAATAATAATGTGCCGCTTATAAAACTTGCATGATAAATTTCATCTATATACCACTTATTAAATAGTGCTTTATAAAGTTTGGGGTAGTTTGCACCCCAGGCTTCTGCGGATATTTTTTTAGTGAAATACGTCCGGAACGCCACGATTATACCGGTAAATGCAATGATCAGCGATAAATACATTGCGACAGTGTGTGATGTATCATGCCCGCCGGCATGCTGTGCTCCCTCTTCTGCAACCTGTTCGACAACCGGTGAAACCGCTGCCTGATGCGGAGGCTGGATAAGATGATAGAACCAGCCTTCTGACGGTGTCAGAGGATTGAAACTGTAAAAAGCAAAAATGCTCAATACTCCCAGGACAATCAGGGGTATTTTCATCGCATAACCCGATTCGTGCATATGTTTCCAGGCATCTGGTATAGCAAATTTTCCAAAAAAGGTCTTAAAAACCAGCCTGAACATATAAAACGCTGTTATTCCGGCAGCAACAAAACCGAAAACAGGTAATAAAAAATGCTGCGGATTTGCCGAAGCAAATCCCAGTGTTCCTG
Source organism: Candidatus Zhuqueibacterota bacterium (assembly GCA_042564455.1). Lineage (GTDB taxonomy): Bacteria > SM23-31 > SM23-31 > SM23-31 > SM23-31 > JBHPLC01. Next base: position 37,841 of record JBHPLC010000002.1, read on the forward strand.
CTAAAATTGCATCTTTGCTTAAGAAACCGGAGGTAAACGGAACACCTGAAATGGCGATCGTTGCCGCAAGGAACGTCCAGAAAGTTACCGGAAGTTTCTTTCTTAATCCGCCCATATTATTCATATCCTGGGGATCTTCATGATTGTGAACAGCATGTAAAGCATGATGCATGGAATGAATAACACTTCCGGAGCCAAGAAATAACAATGCTTTGAAAAATGCATGGGTCATCAAGTGAAAAAATCCCGCCGTATAAGCGCCGACACCTAATGCCATTATCATATAACCTAACTGGCTGACGGTTGAATAGGCCAAAACACGTTTAATATCATTTTGTACAATAGCAATTGTTGCAGCAAAAATTGCAGTGATTCCGCCTATATAAGCAATAAAAACCATTGAATCGGGAGTTAACATGAAGAATATACGTACGACCAGATAAACTCCTGCAGCGACCATTGTAGCCGCATGGATCAAAGCGCTGACCGGTGTCGGACCTTCCATTGCATCAGGAAGCCAGACATGTAACGGGAACTGAGCGGATTTGCCGACAGCTCCCATAAAAAGAGTGATACCGGCTATCGTCAGCAAGGTGCCGCTGAATTCACCCGATTCTACTGCTTGCTCAATTGCTTCAAGGGAGAACGATCCGACAGTTATAAATACGATCATCATTCCGATGAACATCCCGAAATCGCCGATCCGGTTTGTAATAAATGCTTTTTTACCTGCATCTGAAGCCGAGTCTTTTTCGTACCAGAAACCGATAAGAAGATATGAACATATTCCCACAAGCTCCCAGCACATATATATACCGAACAGATTCTCAAAAATGACAAGTCCGAGCATTGAAAATGCGAACAGGGATAAGAACGCAAAATATCTTGAATACCTCGGATCTCCTCTCATATATTCCGTCGAATACAGGAAAACTAATGATGAAACTACAGTAACAACAACAAGCATAACTGCGGTAACATTATCAAGTACAAAGCTTAAAGGTAAATTTTGCGATCCTAACGTGATCCAGTCAAAATGCACTTCCATTCTAAAATTCGGATTATTAGTTAAAATCACATTCGCAAAAATATACAAAGCAAGAATAAGATCAATGAACATTGAACCGACAACTACCCAGTCTCCTTGTCTTGGAAGTCGCTTGCCGAAGAATATCTGCACAAGGAATGCAAACAGGGGCAGTAACCAAATAAATATTGCAATCGAAAGTAAATTCATAAATGAGCCGTTAACAAAAAATTATACGAATTTTAGAATTATTTTTTAAGACCTGCAACCTCATCCAGGTTTATGGTCTGCATATTTCTATATATGTTCAGAACAATAGCCAGTGCGACCGCTGCTTCTGCCACTGCGATCACAAATATAAACAAAGCTATCATCACACCACTCTTCTCCGGATCACTGAAATGTGAAAAAGCAATGAAATTTATATTGGCTGAGTTCAATATTAGCTCAACACCCATAAGGACACTAATGGCATTCCTTTTTGTAACAACAGCCAGAAGACCTAATACAAAAAATATCGCACCGATCACTAAAAATGAATTTAAAGTTATCACTTGTCCTCCGAACGTATAATAAACATCGACCCAACAAGTGCAGCAAGAAGTAAAATTGAAGCTAATTCAAATGGAAAAAGATAATTGGTCATCAACTCTTCACCAATCTCAGCAGTCTGGGCTTTATATCCAATTTCAACATCCATATCTGCCAGATTAGGCCATATAGAAACAAATAAGATCATCAGCAAAATAAACATAAGGCCTATTCCGATTACCGCACCCCATACTCTCTGAGTGGTCTGAGTCGTAACTGTCACATCGGAAACCTTTACCGTTAAAAGTACACCAAATAAAAGCAGAACAAGAATACCTCCGACATATATTATAACCTGAACTGCAGCTAAGAAATCAGCACTCAACAGCACATAAAAACCTGCAACACAAAAAAGAGATAACATTAAAGCAAAAGCCGCATAGACGATTCTTTTGGAAAAAACGACAATTGCAGCAGAGCCCACAGCCAAAACCGCCAAAAACACAAACACTATATCCTTACCGTGCATTATGAATCTCCTTCGGGTTCTTTTCCGCTGTTCTCTTTTGATTTCAAAGCTTCCGCTTTCTTCTTCTCTTTTTCAATGGTACGCAGCTTGTCCTTCTCTCTCAGCTCGGCAATTTTTACAGGATCAAGGTCAGTGAAGTGGAAGATCAGGTCGTTTCTGTCAACAGTCGAATATTCAAATTCTTTCGTCATCACCAGACAGAATGTCGGACAGGGATATGTACACAGACCGCAATAGCAGCATTTAGCCATATCTATATCAAATACCGGCAGCCATAAGGACTTTTTCCTTCCTTCGGATGTAGTACCGAGATCATCCTCCGGGAAAGCTTTAACAGTCTCAAGATCGATACAATCCACCGGGCATACCCTGACGCACTGATTGCATCCGATACAGTCTTCAATCTTATTAAAAAGTTGATTTCTTGCTCTTTCGGGAATTTCAAGTTTATCATGCGGATATTGAACAGTTACAGATTTCACAAATAAGTGCCTGAAAGTCAAAGCCATTCCGATCAGAACCGTCTTTATACCGATATATATATTTGAAAAGTACGTCTGCATTATATTTCTTTCTACCTTCCAAAAAGGATTAATTACTTAAAACCTGCCATAGTCCGATAAAAAATATACAGAACAGAGCAATCGGTGTTAAAACCTTCCAGCATACATACATAAGCTGGTCAACTCTGAGACGAGGCAGAGTAAATCTCAACCAGATATGAACAAAAACAATAAACATTGATTTACCGATAAACCATATCCAACCGGGAATAAATCCCAGCATATTCAGCGGAGGCTGCCAGCCGCCGAGAAAAAGAGTTGTAATTATCATACAGACAGCCAGCATATTTCCATATTCAGCCAAAAAGAACATTCCCCATCTCAATCCCGAATATTCGGTCATAAAACCTGCAACCAGTTCTGATTCCGCTTCAGGCATATCAAAAGGTGTTCTGTTGATTTCTGCTAATGAGGCCAGAAAATATATAAAGAAAGCGATGAAATTAAATGGAAATGATTTAAAAATAAACCAGTTTAAAAGACCGCCTTCCTGCTGTTCAACGATCTCCTGCAAATTTAATGTCCCGGCGATCATTATTACGCAGACTATCGCAAGACCTGCGGGTATTTCATAACTTACGATCTGTGCCGCGGAACGTACGGCCCCGAAAAGAGACCATTTATTATTCGACGACCAACCTGCCATCAGGATACCGGGAACAGCCAGGGTGGAGATTGCCACTATATAGACTATTCCTATATTCAGATGACTGACAACCAGACCGGCATCAAAAGGAAACACAACAAAAACCGCAAGCGCTGCCATAATTACTACAAAAGGAGCAATAGCATATAGTTTTTTGTCTACTGCGGCAGGAACAATATCTTCTTTCAGTAAAAGTTTTATCATATCTGCCGGAGTCTGTAACAAACCATGCCAGCCGGTCTCCATAGGTCCTAATCTGTCATGAATATGGGCAGAGATCTTTCGTTCTGCATAAATAGCCACCAAAGAAAATACAGCAATTAAAGTGAATAAAGCTAATGCTGCAATTACAGAAGCTAAAATAAAAAAGAAATTCGGTGATGCTTCAAGCACTTCCGGACCGAATATAAAATCCAGCAGTTCGATAAACTTATTATAATACACTCTCTCAAGCATTTACATATATCCTACAACTCAAAATGAGAATTATTTTCAATAATACTAACGGTCTACACAGCCAAGAACTATATCCAGACTGCCTATTATGGCAACAAGATCAGCCAGCATATACCCGCGTGAGATATCATCGATCACACTTAAATTACAGAAACACGGCGATCGGCCTTTAAGTCTTGTCGGACCTTTCCCCTTTTCACTTATAATATAATAACCGAGTTCACCTCTTGGAGCTTCTGTCCTTCCGTAATATTTACCTACCGGGACTCTTACGTTCTTTCCGATCTTCTCGCTCATGATCTCTCCATCAGGAAGCTGCTGCAGAGCCTGCCGGATGATCTTAATACTTTCGATCATTTCAAACATCCTGACATAATATCTGTCCCAGCAATCGCCCATGGTACCCATTTCGCCTTTGCCAAGGATCACATCAAAATCAAACCTGTCATATAATGAATATGGTTCGTCCCTTCTGATATCCCAATCAACTCCGGAACCTCTCAAAGCAGGTCCGGTGATTCCATAATCAATTGCGGTCTCCGGTTTAAGAACACCGACATCAGCAAGACGCTCAACAAATATTTTGTTGTAGGTCAGTATCGGATTATACTCTTCAATGATCTTTTTTTCTATCAGATCAAGTACCTGCATACACTCAGGAACAAAACCGTCATACAGATCATGGGAAACTCCGCCGATCCACATATAATTATAAAGCAGTCTTGCTCCGCAGATCTTTTCAAACATATCCAGTATCAGTTCACGTTCACGAAAAGCCCAAAGAAACGGAGTGAATGCGCCCATATCAAGTCCGTAGGTTCCGAAAGCGATCAAGTGACTGGCAATTCTCTGCAGTTCCGCTGTAATTATCCTTATATATTCAGCCCTTTCAGGTACTTCAATTTCCATAATCTTTTCAACGGTCACGACATAGGAGAAACTCTGTCCCATTGAAGCAACATAATCCATCCTGTCACAGTAAGGAATAACTGCGGGCCATGGCTCGTTTTCACAGTGTTTCTCAAAGCATCTGTGTAAATACCCGATATATGGAGTAACCTTTTTCATTATCTCTCCATCGGTAATACATTCCAGACGCAAAACACCATGCGTGCTCGGATGCTGCGGGCCCATCTGCAGAACCATCTCATCCGTTAAAAATCCCGAGGAAGGCCTGCCGCCTAAAGGTATGTATACATCTTCTGTCTTTATTTCTGACATAATCGATATCTATAGAATTAAATAAATGTTTCCTAATTTTCCTTTTTATCATCAGGATGAGGAACAGTCATACCATGATACTTCTCCTGAACCTGATAATCCTTCCTGAGTGGAAAACCTTCCCAATCCTCCGGGCAAAGTATTCTTCTTAAGTCAGGATGTTCCGTAAAACTGATCCCCATCATATCAAAAGCCTCGCGTTCATGCCAATCAGCAGCACGCCATATTTTAGAAACCGATGGAACAGACGGTTTCTTTTTGGGCACTGTTACCCAAAGAGTAATTTTGTGCTTTTTACTGATAGAATAGAGGTGGTAGACTGCTCCGACATTCTCTTCATCAACATCTATACTGCTAATACACATCAGTGATTTGAAATCGAGATCCGGATTTTCTTTTAAAAATCCGCAGACTTCCGTAATCGATGCCGGTTTAACTTCAGCAAAAGGTTCGATCACTTCCGTGTTAACCGACAATATCTTTTCTCCGAACTTTTCCTGGAGTTTATTTAAAATGTCTTCGGGACTCATATATTTCTTATCTGTTAAATTTTACGCTGATTTTATTTCAACCTTTTTTGCAATAGAATCTTTTCGGATCTTCTCCCTTAACTGGATCAGTCCGTCCATCAAAGCTTCAGGCCGGGGCGGACAGCCGGGAATATAAACATCAACAGGGATAATCATGTCTACCCCTTTAAGGACATGGTAACCATGTTTCCAGTACGGACCGCCGCAGTTAGCACAGCTGCCCATCGATACAACATACTTTGGTTCGGGCATCTGATCATACAGTCTTTTCAGTCTTTCAGCCATTTTCATCGTTACTGTGCCGGCAACGATCATAACATCCGCCTGGCGGGGGCTTGCCCTGAACATTATCCCAAAGCGGTCAAGATCAAATCTTGATGCACCGGTCGCCATCATTTCAATTGCACAGCAAGCCAATCCAAAAGAAAGAGGCCACAATGATGACAGCCTTGCCCAATTAAAAAGTTTATCAACAGAAGTGATTATTATATTGTCACTAAATCTGTTTTCGATCAATCCCATTTAATCGCCTTCCCTGATACAGAAACAGAATAATTAATCGTTCGGAGTTTTTAAAACTTCTTTACCGTGTTCGGTAAAATAAGATTTCACCCATTCCAGATCACCTTTTACCCATGCATAGACCAATCCCACAAGAAGGATCAAAAGGAAGATCATCATTTCAACAAAGGCAAACATACCCAGCCTTTTATATACCAATGCCCACGGAAATAAAAAAACCACTTCAATATCAAAGATAATAAATATCAGTGCGATAATATAAAAGCGGCTGTTGAACCGTACCCACGAACTGCCTACCGGTTCTTCACCGCATTCATAGGTTGTTAATTTTTCCGGGGTTACTTTCCGAGGATGGAGTATTCTGGAAATCAGCAAAGATACGCCGACCATGATAATTCCAACCAACAGAAAAACAAGTACGTTTAGAAAATCCTGTATCATATTCTTACTTATATTATTCTGCAACACTTCTTAAACTGAATCCGAACATCACCGTGTTAGTTGGAAAAGGTGTGCTCTTTATTAGCGTTGAATTTATTCATTTTTTCAAACTAAGTCAAGAAAAAACGGGGGCAGTTTCAATTATTTTTGGAATCTGTAATATTATGATTTAATCAGCTTACATTATTTTTAAAATATATCAATATTTCCACAAAATGGTTGAAATTGTATAGTAATCTGGCTATATTCGAAAAATATTTTCAATTGTACTTTTAAATACAATTCTGCTTCCTGATATAAACCATAACCAGTCTGATCTTGATTTACAAGACCACATGAAACGTAACTAGAAAAATCAAATACATTAAAAAGCTTAAGGTTTTAATATGGCCGAGAATGAGTTATATGCAAAAGCATCCCGATTAGCTGAATTAGCCGGCTATCAGGATGGTACAATTGTCAGCAAGACCATCATCAAGAAAAAAACCGGTACGGTCACATTTTTTGCTTTCTCCAAAGGCGAAGGTTTGAGTGAACACACTGCCCCCTTCGATGCACTGGTTTTTATTACTGACGGCCGGGCCGAAGTAACTGTCGAGGATAACACATCAATCCTCAACTCAGGTGAAATAATGATCCTTCCGGCAAACAAGCCGCACGGTCTCAATGCTGTCGAGAATTTCAAAATGCTGTTAATTATGATCAGGGAATAGAGTTTATTGGCTTTTTAATCTTACTTCTGATTTCATAAATATATCTATAAAGGATAAGATCATGAAAAAACATGTTGTCTTTGCCACAATACTAATATTTATCTGCTCACCTCTCTTTGCACAGGAATTTCAGCAGCTGCTGGATAACAGGACCCGGGACATGCTGCATGAGGAACTCAGCGGTGAGACCGCAAAAGAATACGTGATGGAAATATCAAGATATCATAGAATACAGGGATCTCGCGGATACAGGGATGCGGCAAATTATGTACTGAAAACATTGCATGAGAACGGTTTCTCTTTGTCAGATGCTTTTATAGAATCATTCAAGTCTGACGGCAAAGTTGTCTATCAGACTTGGCAGTCCCCTTCCGGATGGGACATGGATTTTGCTGAACTGCGAATGGTAGAACCGTATGAAGAACGAATAACCGGTTTTCCTGAGATCCCCATGAGCCTGATCACCTATTCAAATCCGGGTGAAGAGACTGCCGAACTTGTCTGGGTGGGCAGCGGCCTGAACGATTCCGATTATTCCGGAAAGAACGTACGGGGAAAATTTGTTCTCGCTACCGGCTACGGGGGCAATGTCCACCGTCTTGCAGTCCTGAAATATGGAGCAAAAGCGGTGATATGCTACTTTGATGACGAACGGGCAATGGAATACCCGGATATGCACCAGTACACAGGAATGTGGCCTAAGACAGAGGAACTGGAAAAAGTTACTTTCGGTTTTAATCTCTCCAGACGGCAGGGAGAAAAATTGAGAAAGCTGCTTGTAGACGGACAAAGGGTCGTTCTGCATGCAAAAGTAGAAGGTATAGGTCTTGAGCCCTATTTTATGGATGTACCGGTCGTGATCATCAAAGGTTCCGAAGAACCGGAAAAAGAATTCGTATTTTGTGCACATCTGGACCATCCCAAAGAATCCGCAAATGACAATGCAAGCGGATCGGCTGCTCTGATGGATATTGCAATAACTCTTAAAAGACTGATCGACAACGGGAAACTGGAGCAACCTAAAAGATCCATTCGTTTTTTATGGGTACCGGAATTCTACGGAACTATGGCATACATTGACGCTCATCCTGAACTAAGAGGGTCTGACCTTGGCGGGAATGTTCTGGCGAACATCAATATGGACATGATCGGAGAAAATCTTGAGCTGATACATACAAAAATGAACATAACAAGAACTCCCAGCTCGATCCCTTCAGTATTCAATGATGTTGTGGCCAACATGGCAAAAATGGTTAGCACAATGAACATACGCACTGCAAGAGGAAGCCTTTCTGAATTCAATTTCAATATCTCACCCTACAGCGGCGGAAGCGACCACAATTGTTTTATCGACAGAAAAATACCGGGAGTTATGTTCGGACATACACCGGATTATACACATCATACATCAGAAGACACCGAAGAAAAAGTCGATCCTGTAGAGATCGAAAGATGTGAGATTATTGGCGCGGGAGCAGTAATATATTTAGCCTCGCTAAGTGATGAACAGGCCATTGACCTGGTACATTATGCAGCAGGAAACGCTTCGAATGTCTTCTCAAATGCCGGACAGCGAGCTGCAAGATTGCTGTTGAATTCAGGAACGTCTGATGCAGAGATCATGTGGACTGAAGCCTATAATACAATCAATTACGAATTAGTATGGCGCAAAAAAGCAGTCAGTTCAATTTTGAATTTCAACAATTCCTCCGCCATCAGAGAAATTATTGCTAATATACATACCAGTCTAAACGGACAGCACTCATCCTGTTTAGACAACCTAATGATATTAGCCGCGTCAAAAGGTGTATTAACAGACAGACCGTCACGTCTGATTTCATCCGGGGACACAAGAATTCCTGAAAGGCTCACCAGAGGACCAATCGCATCCGGAATACCGGAGAACAGTCTGACATCCGCAAGAGCTCAATGGTATTTGAGCAGACAGTTCTCTCTTACGGGGAACAGACGATTTGAACTTCATAATTTTATTGACGGGACCAATTCAGTAACAGAGATCAGGAATGCCCTCAGCGCTGAATACGGGCCAGTTGACATGGAAGATATTTTAAGATATATAGAAGATCTTATTACAGCAGGTGTAGTAAAATGGAAACAATAAGGATATTTGATTGTTATATTATATAATCGATCAATAAATATTATTCCAAATAAATAAGCACAATAACTCTTTGCTGAATAATACGGAGGCTTAAATGAAAAAAAAGCATCTGATATTTTACTTCCTTACAATTTCTTTCTTCTCATTTTTTAGTTGTTCAGGATTAATGGATCCTGATGAACCTGGAAACCTTGTTCCAAAAACTGTATCGGAAGATCCTTCTTTACCTCAATTAAACATTACCTCTACTACCTTGCATCTGGAAACCAAAGGTGAGGTGAATAATTCGATCCTGATATTTCTTCACTCCGGGCCGGGGAGAGATTACAGAAGCATGACAAAATTAGAAACATTGGCTGATGACGGTTACTTCCTGATATTTTATGACCAGAGAGGAACCGGTTTATCTAAACGTCATGATAAAAACCAAATAACAATGGAAGATTATATTGAAGACTTAAACAGGATTATAATTACATATAATACTCAACCCGGTGTTTCAGTATATCTTATAGGACACGGATGGGGAGCAATGCTGGCAACAGCATATATTAACACTTATCCAGGGAAAATTGAAGGAGCTGTTCTGTGTGATCCGTATGCATTTACAGGAGAATACCTGGAAAGCATAAGAGACAATTTATTTGATTTGAATTTGTCCTCAGAATGGTATAACGACTATATCTGGAACTCAACAATGATGTCGGCGGATTCACATGAGAGAAAGGACTATCAGTTCTATTTGTATATTAAGGATTCCAGGCCTTTATTAGGAGACAATGAAGATGATCCAAGTCCGCTCTGGCGTCCCGGTGCTGTTGCAAATGAAGCGATAAATGAATCCTTACAGGATTCGGATGGAAAATTCAATTTTGATTTTACAGCAAACCTCCAAAGTTATCAAAAAGACGTGTTTTTTGTACGAAGTGAATTCAATAAGATATTGGATGAAAGTCACCACTTGAAATTAATGGAATATTATCCCAAATCAACACTTGTAACTGCAAATGACGCGGCTCATGATATATTCTGGAGCAATCCGATAGAATTAACAGATATTATAAATTCATACTTAAGAATCGACGCTGCCGCACAGAAAGGAGGTAATAAATGAAAAGATTAATATTAATAGCAATCATACTTTCTTCAAATATATTTATTTCCTCCTCAGAAGCACAGGTCCATAGAATAATTTTACCTGAAGAAAAACAGGTTTATTTTAATTATGAACTGGATCCGATAAATGGAATCAGTACTGGATACGCAAGAGGCTTTTTGCTCGATTTTGAACGATTTGAACTTCATCTAACTGCATTTGCCGATATCATGATGCCGATCAGTCTGCTTGATTTTAACCATTACAGGATTAGACTCGGCAATAGAATGAAAATAAAGAACTTTGGGAAGTGGCATATTCTGAACCGCCTTACTCTGTTGGATACTTCTGCAGAAAATGATTTGTTCTTCGGGCATACGGTCAGCCTGGATGAATCGATATTGGCCGGTTATTTCGAAAACAGATGGCATGCTTCTTTTGAAGCAGGATTCACTAAATTTCTGGTCTCGTATATTAAGCATAATTCAGAATGGTTCAGGGTTGCCGGATTTAATGAGGCGAAATCAGGATGGTATAAAAGTATGGGCGGAAATTTTACTTTTGGTATAAATGGCGGTTATCAATTTAACGATACTGTTGAAACAACATTGAAAATTCATATTAGAAAAACACAGTCATTCAACTCTATAGATGGGCCGCCCGTTTACGGTGCAGTAGGAATAAATTTCTATTATAATTAAATGATACTTTGTATTATTAAGAACTGTCCGGGGAAAGAATGCACATAGACTGCTATGCAGCTTTAGATAAAGGTAAATACCTTAAAAAATATAGATATGAATCCAAACCTCTGAATAATTGGGAAATTGAGGTTGAAATATCTCACTGTGGTATATGCCACAGCGATATTCATCTAATCGATGATGACTGGGATATAAGCAGTTATCCATTAGTGCCCGGTCATGAGATCATTGGTTTCGTAAAGAAAAAAGGAAAGAATGTAAATGTCCTGAAAATTAATGACCGTGTCGGTATCGGCTGGCAGAGCAGCGCATGCTTCTCCTGTGAATCATGCATCCGTGGTTTGGACAATTTATGCTCACAGCAAAAAGCAACGTGCGTTGACGGTCATGGAGGTTTTGCACGGTCTATCATCATCGACAGCAGATATGCATTCAGAATACCCGAAAATTTAAGATCCGGGAATGCTGCCCCCCTTCTTTGCGGAGGTATTACTGTTTATTCCCCGTTAAGGTTTTATAATGTCTCACCGCCGATGAAGGTTGGTGTAATCGGTATCGGCGGACTGGGACACCTTGCTATCCAGTTTGCCGCGGCTTTCGGCTGCGAAGTAACAGCATTTTCTACAACTCCTGAAAAACAGGAAGAAGCAGTAAAATTTGGCGCTAAGAATTTTATAAGCGGTAAGGATCACAAAGTTCTGAGAAAATCCGTCAATTCACTTGATTTTATAATATCGACGGTGTTTTCAGATCTTGACTGGAACAGGTACCTGAGCATATTACGACCTGCCGGAAAACTGTGTTTTGTCGGCGCTCCCACAAACTCAATAAGTATCCCGGCACATCAATTGATCGTATCCAGAAAATCTGTCTGCGGATCAAATATCGGCAGCAGACATCAGATCGAAGAAATGCTTAGGTTTGCAGATCGCCACAATATCACTGCCCAAACTGAGGTTGTCCCGATGTCTGAAGTAAATACTGCTATAGAAAAAGTCCGTAATAACAAAGCACGTTATAGAATAGTCCTGAAAAACTGACCGGTATCCGTAAAAACATCAATTCAGATCAATCAATTTTTCCTTTACAATCACCTCTTAATTTTTTACCTTTAGGTTTGCTCAAATCAAACGTTTTCGAAAGCTGGTTTCAATCTATTATTAATTCGTGTATTTTATTTCTGAATTTCAGTGATGAGGTACTTTTGTGTAATATGGAGGAAAGATGTCTGAATCATCAAAGAAAATAGGATTTATTCAATCCATGTTTAACGGTGTTATCGAAAAAGATCTTCTGAAACCTTTTCCTAATTATCAGGGTGATGAATTAGAAGAGATGAAAGTAGTTCTGGATATGGTCAAAAAATTCACTAAGGAACAAATTGATCCAATAACTATAGATAGAGAACATAAAATCCCTGATTCGGTAAAAGAAGGGATGAAAGAACTTGGTCTTTGGGGTTTTATTATCCCCGAAGAGTATGGCGGTTTTGAACAGCCTGAGTTCACATATAATAAGACTATGGAGCTGTTAACCGGCAGATGCGGAGCAACAGCAGTTATGTTCGGCGGTCATCTCTCGATCGGCCTTAAGGCGATCCTGCTTTTCGGAACCGATGAACAAAAACGCAAGTGGTTCCCGGAATTGGCTGCAGGTGATAAAATAGCAGCTTTTGCATTGACCGAGCCGGACGCCGGAAGTGATGCCGCCGGAATCAAAACCACTGCAGATATATCAGATGACGGCAAATATTATATCTTGAACGGAAGGAAACAATGGATCACAAACGGGGGATTTGCCGACGTATTTACCGTATTTGCAAAAGTCAGAAATAAAGAAAGCAAAACAGAAGATTCCAAAATCACTGCCTTTATAGTAACAAGAGATATGGACGGATTCTCTTCCGGTAAAGAGGAAGATAAACTCGGTATTTGCGGATCATCCACAACACCGTTATATCTTGAAAATGTAAAAGTGCCCGCTGAGAACATCCTCGGTAATATAGGCGGCGGATTCAACGTTGCCATGGGTGTGCTTGACACCGGAAGACTGGGATTAGGAGCCGGCTGCGTCGGGGCCTCAAAATCTCTGCTTCCATATGCACTGGATTTCGCACTGCAGCGTGAGCAGTTCAGAAAGAAAATCGCTGAATTTGACATGATCAAGGAAAAATTTGCCAGGATACTGGTAAGTACATTTACGGCGGAAAGCATGGTCTACTTTTCAACTACGCTTAAATGTAATCCGATGGTAACTGCTTCCGTTGAATCTGCGGCATGTAAGATATTCGGCAGTGAGTCGTTCGTACAGACCTCCAATGACTGCCTTCAGATCGCCGGCGGCAACGGTTTTATGCGCGAATACCCTTTTGAAAGATACATGAGAGACGCGAGGATCAATATGATATTTGAAGGTACCAATGAAATCCTCCGTATGTTTATATCCACTACAGGATTGATGCCGTATTCTGTTAAACTTAAAAAATATTATAAAACATTACCGGAAGATCCCAATAGCAGAAAACAGAAGATCGATGAATTATACAATGAACTTGCCCCATCAACGGACAGCTGCAGAATTGAAGGTTTCTCGGAAAAACTGAAGGATCAGACAGAACTGGCGGAAAGACTTACAAGGAAACTTAATGAAGCTGTAATAAAATCCGTTCTGGATCAGGGCAGGGGAATCCGTGACAACCAGATACTGCAAAAACGCCTGGCTGAAGCAGCAATGGATATTTTTGGTATTATTGCAAATGTCGCAAGAGTGGAGAATTTAATTCAGCGGGACTATTCTTCTACCGACAAAACGATTCTGATATCCAATGTTTTTGCAATGCAGGCGGAAAGACGTGTCGATCAGAATCTGGATGACGTATTAAATAACAGAGATGAGAAAATCGAAGAGTTGGCACAAATAGTATATGATGCGGAAAAATTTCCGTTTGACATTTTAGATTATTGATTTAAATAGAATATATTGCAAAAAAATCCCGCCCGGATCAACAGGCGGGATTTTTTTGTCACTTAATTTTTATCTTCAATAAACCATTAATTGAATAAGAAGAAACATACAGCAGCCCATCTCTCTCATTATAAGCTATATATTCAAAAGTGGCAGAGCCGGTACCAACAAATACTTCTGCCCTGTCATTTTTTATCAAAATATCCCAATCATCTCCGGCGTCTTTGGAAAAAGCAATTCCTTTTGAAGTTGTAGCATATATCTCACCTGCCCTTGTAAGACATATACGTGCGCATCTGCTGGCAAAAATCTTATCCCAGGATAAACCTGCATCCGTACTTTTAAAAAGTCCGTGACCGGCGCTGAAATAAATAACATTATGATCAACCGGATCGATAAACACCAGATTTATGGAGTTTCTTCTGCTCGTATATATCTTATCCCAGCTTCTCCCTCCATTTGTACTTTTAAGGATAACATCTCTCCTTGACCTGTAGCTGGTACCATATTGCTCATTAACAACAACATAAATAATTGAGTTATCTGCTTTATCTATAGTGACCGTTTTCGGAAATATATTAGGAGACAATACTATATCATCTTCCCAGGTTTCTCCATTATCTTTACTTACCATTAATTTGGGATTACCTGTCGCTTCATCTCTATAAACAAAATAGACAATATTATTGTGTTTTGACATAAAGAGGAGCCTACTATTCATATTCATATCTTCCCAGGTCAAACCTCCGTCAACTGACTTTAGAACTGCATCTTCGACCCTCGATCCGCTTCTTGAACAATAAATAATATTCGGATCATTCTCATCTATCATAACACTCCCGATATTGGATCCGGGACTGAGCTCAGTCCAGTTTTCTCCGGAATCTTCCGTTTTTAGTAATTTTGATCCAGTGGAAACAATTAAAATATTCGGATCTGTTTTTGACATATCAAAATTTCTGACACTGCTCCGCAGAATTGATACAAAATTAATTTTGTCACGCTGTATTATCGGATCATCCGAAGGTGAAGCAAAGATTAAAGAACTGAAAAACGTCAATACAAACAATGTGATAATTGTTTTCTTCATTTTTGTTTCCCTGAGTTATATTGTTCAAAAATTGATAATTTATATTAAATAATTTTATTACAACGTCTGCTTTACGGGATAGACCGATGATATGTCTAAATGTTTCGAAATTTTTGTTTTTTCGAAAATATCTGAAGATGACATGTCTGAATAAATAAAAAATCCCGCCCGAATTAACAGGCAGGATTTTCTAACGGTATTATTATCTCTGAGATTAAAGATCGACTTTTATAAGCCCTGAGCTGGAGGCAAAGTACAATTTGCCGTTTTTCTCATCAACATACAAGTGGCGAAAAATTGAACTGTTATTACCCATGGAAAACCAATTTGAAGGGCTGTTCAGGATCACTTTCCAATTACTTCCGTTGTCGTCTGACCTGACAATACCCTTCTTTGTCAGGGCATAAATTTCACCTTTTGTGGTAATATGAAGCGATTCGCATCTGCTGTCGAAGGATTTTTTCCAGTTTTCACCACCGTCATGACTTATAAAAATACCATGATTCGCACCAAAGAAGACATTATCGGAATTATTAGGATCAACAAAAACATCAAATACATAGTCCTTGCTTTTTGTCTCGTAGATCCTTTCCCAGGTTTTTCCGCTATTTGTACTTTTTAACGCATACCCAATTATATCTTTACCGGTATTGCCGTAAATATTCCTGCATGCTGCATAAACGACACTCTGGTTTGCAGGATCAACTGCCAGAGCCTTTGGACTGCCCATTATATTCTGCATGTAGCTTTCATCCCAGGATTTGCCATTATCTACGCTTCTTAGAACTTTTGGCAGTCTCTTGGACTGGTCCATAAAAACAACTAACAAGGCGCCGTTACTGATAGCGATATCGTTCATATAGCACTCGGATTTGATCTTTTTCCAATCTGAACCACCATCTGTGGTTTTATATAATGCTTCAGTAACACTTCAACTGCCCTGAGCAGCATAAACAATGTCCGGATCTTTACCGTCGATCTCCACATTCACGATGGTTGAAATGGATTTGATCTTTTCCCAGTTTTCTCCTCCATTTTCGGTTTTCCAGACATAACCTGAAACAACGGCATAAATATAATCCGGATCGGACTTTGACACATCAAAAAAAGCAGTGGATCCTTTTAATACAACTTCTGCATTCACCTCGGACAATACCGGATCTGTCTCAACATTTGACACAGCAAATGCATAAAAACAAATAAAGAATACTAATAATACCAGTGCCTTTATTCTTTTCATAGAACCCCCTTTAAAAGTATAATAGTTCTTTTTCTATTATACTATAACAATAGAATAAAGTTTCGATAATCGTACTTTTATATTTATAATAGGGAGATAAGAAGAAGACCCGTTTTACCCGCCGATCCTGTGCATTTCGACTTTTTTGTTTTTCTGCGTAGGATTTTCATTTCTGAGGTGTGTATTTCTCAATTCAGAATACCTGTCATCCCTGTTAAACCAGAGAGACTGAAGAATATCATTTATTTTCTTATCGGACACTCCCCCTCTGATCTCTTTTTTCAGATCGATATGATCACTTGAAAAAAGACATGTATATAACTTGCCGTCGGTTGACAATCTTAATCTTGTACAATCTGAGCAAAATGGCTGACTGATAGAAGTAATGATCCCGATCTCTCCTGAACCGTCAGTGTATCTGAACTTTTTTGCCACCTCACCATTATTTGATGACAATACAGGCTCAAGAGGATATCGTTTGTTGATAGTCTTTATGATGTCTGCTCCCGGGACTACATCCTCCGGATCCCAGTCATTAAGATTTCCGACATCCATATATTCAATAAATCTCGGTATATGAGAAGTACCTTTGAAATACTCTGCTATATCGAGGATATCTTTATCGTTGACTCCTCTCTGGATAACTGTGTTGATCTTTATCGATACAAATCCGGCATTTTCTGCTGTCTTTATACCATCCAGAATATTTTCCACATTGCATTCACAGTTATTAACTTTTTTGAACACTTCGTTGTTCAGGGAATTAAGACTTACTGTAATTCTATTCAACCCGGCTTTTTTTAGTTCGGATGCATAGTCGGTAAGATTAAAACCGTTAGTAGTTAAAGCCAGATCTTTAATACCCTTGATCTTTGACAATTTGCTTATAAGTCCTTCAATGTTTTCCTTTACAAGAGGTTCACCGCCGGTAATCCTGACTTTTTCAATACCGAGCTTAACCAATATTTTTGTAAACCTGATGATTTCCTCAAATGTCAGCAATTCACTTTTGGGCAGGAAATTATAAACACCGCCGGACCACTTCTCAGATTTGACAGGCATACAGAATGAACATCTGAAATTGCACCTGTCGGTAACTGAGATCCGCAGATCTTTCAACTTCCGTCCAAATTTGTCTTTCAAAACTGACATCCGGATATTTTGTATTTATTTTAAGGTTTAGAGTTTATTTCTCAGATATATTTATATTGGATTATATCAATAAAAACCGCTTCTTTAATGCGGCAGTTTCATTTAAATTTCTTAAAAAAGCTGTTTCAGGAAATTACTATGTTTTTTTGAAATGAAATCCTTAATTTTCTGAGCGATTTTTTCGGGTGTCAATTCGACAAGCTCTAATAAGATATTCCTTGAACCATGTGTAATGAATTTATCAGGAAGGCCTAACCTGAGAAGTTTATTTAACGGCAGATCATTATTTATAAAATATTGTGATATCCCGTCACCAAAACCTCCGGTTATTATATTCTCTTCAATAGTTACCACAAAATCATATTGTTTCAGATTCTCTCTCAAATAAGCTTTATCAAGAGGTTTTATGAATCTGGCATTTACAACACCGCTCTTAACTCCATGCTTTTCTAAAAGTTCTGAGGCTGTCAGTGAAGGATCGATCATCGTACCTACGGCAAGGATCAAAACATCATTACCTTCTCGGATCTGCTCCCAGGTTCCCAGTTCAATATTTTTGAAAGGGCTGTCCCAATCCATAACCGGTACAATATCTCTCGGATACCGTATTGCAAACGGACCTGACCCATAATTGATACCTGTATAAAGAAGGTTCATAAATTCAGTGCCGTCTTTCGGTGCGGAAACTATCATTCCCGGAATACTGTTCAGATATGAAAGATCAAAAGTCCCATGGTGTGTCGGTCCATCTTCACCAACCAATCCCGCTCTGTCCAGAGCGAAAACAACCGGAAGCTTCTGCAGGCTCACATCATGTATTATATGATCAAAAGCTCTCTGTAAAAATGATGAATAAACGGCAACAACCGGTTTTATACCTTCAGCGGCAAGGCCGGCGGCAAAAGTAACAGCATGTCCTTCTGCAATCCCCACATCAAAGAACCTGTCCGGATATTTATCGGCAAATTCGACTAATCCTGTTCCTTCCTTCATTGCAGCGGTAATTGCCGAAACACGGTTATCTGTCTCAGCTATATTACACATGGCTTTACCAAAAACCTCTGTATAAGAGACAGGTTTAACAGTATGTTTCTTTTCGGGTTTCTTATCGATACCTTTTATACCATGATATTTAATAGGATCATCTTCTGCATACTCGCAGCCTTTTCCTTTTGTTGTCAAAAGATGAACAATATGATTTCCGGGAAGATCCTTGATGTTTTTCAGGACATTAACAACTTCACCCACATTATGACCATCGATCGGACCGTAATATCTGAAACCCAGGTCTTCAAACAGCATACCGGGTATTACAAGAGATTTAAAACCTTCCTCAATCTTATGAGCCAGAAGACGAATAGTATCGCTTTTCGGCATTTTGCCTGTGAGTTCCCAGATCTTTGCTCTTAACTTCTGATAAAAGGGATTGGTCACAATACTTACAAGATATCTTGAGATCGCACCTACATTTCTGGAAATTGACATATGATTATCGTTCAGGATAACCGTAATATCGGTATTTGAACCACCCGCATTATTTAGCCCTTCATATGCGAGTCCTCCGGTTATTCCTCCATCACCGATAACTGCAACAACACGATAGTCCTTCCCCATAAGGTCTCTTGCTTTTGCAAATCCAAGAGCAGAAGAAATGGAAGTGCTTGCATGTCCTGCTCCAAATACATCGTAGGGGCTTTCATTTCTGTTTAAAAATCCGCTTATTCCCTCATACTGGCGAATATTCTTTAATGCCTCTTTCCTGCCTGTCAGAATTTTATGAACATATCCCTGATGACCAACGTCCCAGGTGATCTTATCATTCGGAGTATCATAAACATAATGAAGCGCCAGTGTCAGTTCAACCACACCGAGACTTGACGCAAAATGCCCGCCGATCTCAGGTATGGTATTTATTATATAATCCCTTATTTCTTTGGCAAGTTCAACTAATTCTTCAACAGTAAAATCCCTGATATCCGCAGGGGTATTTATATTTTCCAGTAAAGACATATTAGTTCTCAATTCGATGTTTGTTTAATACTCAGAATTATTACGGTGATAATACAATCATACAATTATTTTAACGAAAAGTTCTAATTTTTATGCAAATATACTTAACTCTTATCTTCTTCCCCATCATCAGGCGGTATCCATTCGCTTCTCTTTGACTCACAGTATTTCTCCATCCTGTCCACTTCCTCAATATCAATATAATATGTTCCAAGATTGCTTGTATCGCCAAAATCCCCATGGAAATCTGATCCGCCGCTTGTCAGAATGGAAAGTTCTCCTGCTAACTTAACATAATTTTTGGTTATTTCCGGTGAATGTTTCGGGTGAATGATCTCGATTCCGTCCAGGCCGCTGTCTACTAACTGCCTTATCGTATCATCACTGCATGTTATCCCCGGATGAGCTAAAATGGCCGCACCTCCGATGGAATGTATCAGATCTATCACCTCTGAAGATGTGATTTTATATTTTTCGACATAGACCGGACCGTCATTATGCAAATATTTGTTAAATGCATCATTTCTTGATCCGGCATAACCTGAATCCACTAAAGCATCAGCAAGATGAGGCCTCCCCACAGGACCGGGACCGGCAAATTTAATTACCTTGTCCAAACTTATCTTAATATTCAACTTTGCCAGTTTTTCTATCATTTCCTGTGCGCGCTGATATCTGCGTCTCTTAAATAAATACAAATAATCCAGAAACCGCTTTTTATGATGATCGATAAAATATCCTAAGAAATGCAGGTCTGCATTTTCATGTTCTGCACTCAGTTCAACACCTGTGACTGTTCTGATATTAAACAGCTTTGCTCTTCTTTTGGTCTCATCAAGAGCCTCAACACTGTCATGATCAGTTATTGCAATACACGAAATTCCCGTTTCTCTTAATTTTGGTAAAATCTCTGATGGAGGGTGAATCCCGTCAGAAGAGTTTGTATGAATATGCAGATCAGCAATACCGGTATTTTTCATTTTCTGCTCAAATTTATTTTACATGAACTAATAAGTTAACAACTTTTATACTAAAACCAAAATGTTATTTCCAGTCTTTTAACAACCTTGCAAGCAGTCTGACTCCAACTCCGGTAGGCCCTTTTGGCATATACGATCTTTCTTTTACATCCCACGCCGTTCCCGCAATATCAAGGTGAACCCAGTGCGTTTTTTTGATGAATTTTTTCAGAAAAGCCGCACCAAATATCGTACCTCCGCCAGGACCGTTGCTGTTTTTTATATCAGCAAAATCACTTTTCAGGTGTTCATCGAATTCCGGATAAAGAGGCAGTTCCCAGACCATTTCTCCTGATCTTTCACCCGCTTCTTTCACTCTGTTCAGCAGAGTTGTATTATTACCCAGCATTCCTGTGGCATAATGACCCAAAGCTATTACGACTGCTCCGGTCAGGGTAGCGAGATCTATCACTGCATCCGGTTTGAACTTATCGACAGTATATGCTAAAGCATCGGCTAACACCAGCCTGCCTTCAGCATCGGTATTAATGACTTCGACGGTCAGACCTGAATATGTTGAAACTATGTCACCCGGTTTCTGTGCATTTCCGCCGGGGAGGTTTTCTGCTGCAGCTACTATACCGACAACATCCACCTGAGGTTTTAGCACTTTCAGTAATTTCATTACTCCTAAAACTGCAGCCGCACCGCACATATCATATTTCATCTCTTCCATCTTTTTGGATGGCTTTATAGATATCCCTCCGGAATCAAAAGTTAATCCTTTGCCGACAAAGGCAATTTTCTTTGCATTTTCAATACCTGAATTATATTCCATACATATTAGTCTCGGAGGTTCTTTACTTCCTTTAGCCACACCAAGGAACGCATTCATTTTTTCAGATTTTAATCGTTTTTCATCCAGTACAATGCACTTCAGACCATTTTCCTTTGAGATACTCTGAGCTTCTTTGGCAAGATATTTTGGTGTCACAACATTTGATGGATAGGAAGCCAGATCTCTTGCATAACATACACCATCAGCAAATAAGCTCCCTTCTTCCACTCCCACAGAAAGTTCTTTAAAACTTTTTCTCGACGAGTCAAATACAGTCATATCCGTAACATTAAAATACTTCTTCAGATTCTCTGTTTTGAATTTTATGAATTGATAAAGGCTTAATACAGATCCTTCGGCGGCAGCATGAGCGAGATCAATTTTAGATATTTTAGAATCTTCAAATCCATCAACACTAACTGTGAAGTATTTTAATTTCAATGACCTGGCCTTTTTTGATGCTGTACCGATAACCTGTCTGACCTTTTCAGAATTAAATTCACGCTTTTTACCCAAACCTACCAGAAGTACACGTTTGATTCTTGAGTTTTCAGGAGCATACAGCAAGATATTTTCATTCAGTTCTCCCTTAAAATCTCTCATTTTAAGTACTTCTCTTATTCTATCCTCAAAAACCTCATTGAGTTCTTCTAACCAGCCCTCTATCTTTCTCGATTCCTCAAACATGAATACAGCCAATAATCCTGTACTGACATTTTTGATCCTGCCTGTTTTAACTCTGAAATTCACGATATCACCTCAATATATTGTTTTGCGGCTTTTATATTTCTGTTTAAACCTTCCCATTTCGCTCTTTTTACCGGGCTGTTTTTATATCTCTCCCGAAATTCCTCGGCTGATACTTTCTCAAAATAATCCATGTTGGGAAATCTGTTCTGCTCCTGAGGCTTGAAATCATCTATCTTTGTGGTCTTTGAAAATTTATTCCACGGACATACTTCCTGACAGATATCGCATCCGAAGATCCAGTCCCTGTTCTCATTTCCCCATTCCCCCGGAAAATCCCCGCGGAATTCTATAGTCCGGTATGATATACATCTGCTGCTGTCGACAATTTTGTTTCCGAGTATAGCTTCAGTCGGACAGGCATCGATGCACGCAGTGCAAGTACCGCAATAATCTTTAACCGGGCTGCCATATTGCAGTTCACAGTCAGTCAGTATCTCGCCTAAAAAAACATACGAACCCATTTCTTTCGTGATCAGATTTGAATTTTTCCCTATCCAGCCGATCCCGCTGTTTGCAGCCCATATCTTGTCTAATACCGGAGCATCATCAACTGCGATCTTTGTTTTTACTCCGGGAATCAGTTCTTTTATCAATTGATCCAGGTCAGACAGCATATTCTTTATAACGTCATGATAATCTAAACCTGATGCATATCTTGATATCTGAAGGCTGTTGGATGGCCTATCCTCATCCGGAGAATAATAACTGACCGCGGTGGAAATCACGCTCCTGACACCCGGCAGATATTTATCAGGATCGATCCTTTTTTCCATAGTTCTCTGCATCCATGCCATCGAAGCATTGTATCCTTTCCTGATCCATGTTTCAAGAAATTTTCCGTCTATTTTATAAACCGGTGAAATCCCGATCTTATCAAAACCGGTCTTCTCAGCGAATGATTTCAACTTTTCTGTAATATCAACCACTTCGTTCATATATGGACCTGGAAAGTATAACCTATGTAATTTTATTATTATAATGAATAATTACAAGGAAAAACTATATAATTCACTGATAAAAAAAAGAAGAGGCTTACCTCTTCTTTTCTTATGGATTATCAAAAATATTTAGAATTCTAAATTTTATTCTCTTGTCATGCTTTTTAAAATGAACAGAACATTGCTCATTCTTTCACCAAGACGTCTGGAAAAATAAGGAAACCACTCTGTACCAAACGGTATATAAGCTCTCATCCTGTATCCGTCTTTCACTAACTGTTCCTGTAGGTCTCGCCTTATACCATATAACATTTCAAATTCAAATTTATCCGGGGAAATTTCATTTTTTTCTGCTATTTCCCTTGCTTTGATGATTATATCCTCATCGTGAGATGCAATAGCCGGCATATGTCCCTCTAATAGCAAAAGCTCAAGGCATCTGACATAATTGTCATCCACCAGTTTCTTTTTCTGGAAAGCTACAATCTCCGGTTCAAGATAAGCGCCCTTGCATAATCTTACAGTGGCTCCCAATTTATTCAGAGCACGCACATCCGTCTCTGTTCTGTAAAGATAGCTCTGAAGTACAATACCTACATTCTTTCCTACATTCCTGTATAGATACTTAAATACATTTAAGGTCTTTTCAGTATATTCGGAACTTTCCATATCGATCCGGACAAAATTATCATATTTTGCGGCATGCTCAAGGATCATTTTCATATTGTCCTTGCACAGTTTCTCACTTATGTCCAGACCAAGCTGGGTCAGTTTGACGGAAACAGCGGAATTTACGCCGGAACTCTCAATAACATCAAACATATTAATAATTACATCTCTTGCCTTTTCTGCGCCTTCTTTGTCAAAAACACTTTCACCGAGAAGATCAAGTGTGGCAGTTATACCCTTTTTGTTTAACTCCTTTATTGCCGAAATAGCTTCTTCCAGAGTCTCCCCAGCAATAAACCTTCGTGCAAATCCGTTCTCGGAAGCCATCCCGTATTTTGTTACAATTTTTCTGATAAACTGATTCTTTGCTACACCAAGCATTATCTTTCGTGAAAGTAGATCTAACATAATCACCTCATTGTCTTTCAGCAGTACATTAATTTCTTTTCAGGTACCAATCAATGCGGATCACCAGGATTATGGTTTTCCGTAAATAATGAATTTAATAAATTTTCTTAGAAAAGACAAATAACTTTTAATAATAAGATATGAAAGGCTTGTATAAGTGTTTTGTTGACGGACATAATAAATAAGGATTGAAGATACATTTACATGCGGGTATGGACATAAAAATGAAAAATAATATTGCATTGCAAGACCTGACCCTTTTTATCCCTATTTATCCAGGAACAAATGTTATCTGCTTGAGGTTATTGCCATCCTAATCTATTATCCAGATAGTTCCTAATCCCCGTTGCACATTCGGAGATGACCTTATAAAAACAATCTGTCTGCTGTCAGGCGACCATGAGGGATGATATCCGTCGCTCAGTCTTTTAATATTTGTACCGTCTATATCCATTACGTATATGATCATGTTCGATTGAAAAACAATATAATTTCCGTCAGGTGATATTTTTGGATAACGATTGTTCTTACCTGCGACCGCATCGAGCGTATCGGGAGGAACATCGGAAAAATAATACCGGATAAAACGATGTCCCTGCTGCTTGCCATTTACAATTTTTCCTGCAATTTCCCCAACTATCGATTCCCCATTTGGATGCCACGAAGGACTTCCACCACCGAAAACATAGTGCCACTCTGATCCATCTTTCCTCATGATCCAAACACCGCTTGGTCCGTATTTATCACTAAGTGAACGATCATGTGCTATCCTTTCACCGTCATAACTCCAGTCAGGGAAGAAATTTCTTCCACCGGGAGTAAGTTTTACTATCTGTGATACATCTATCAAATCTCCAGTGAAGGGGGCTTTGTATATCTGAGTGTCAACAGCATATACGATCCAGTCCTCATCCGGACTGAAATCTGTTCTGAAATCCCCATATCTATTAATCAGCATTTTTGAGTTGCTGCCATCTTTATCAGATATCCATAATCCAACTGAATCAAAATTAACAGTATGACTTCCCCCTTCATCTACTTCAGCAACAGCATTGTTCTGATACAATATACGCTGCCCATCTGGATGAAAAACAGGATTTTCATGGATATCAGGAAAGACAGGAGTAGGTGGATAAGAAGCTCCTCCTTCGTACGGATTACTGCATCCGCATGTTAGAAAAAACACAAATAACAGTATTCCAACTGCTGAATATTCAAAGATTTTTTATGTAAGTTCATACGGTATTTCTGTATTTTTTATTGCTTAATTTTCTCCACACAGCAGTGACACACAGTGGGATTTAAATAGTAATTAGGTGTTTAACAATATAAAAACAATAAAGTTTCACAGAATCAATTGTAATATTTTAATTTTTACAACCATAGTTACAAATGCAGGATATAGTAATATTATAAAAAAAATATGTTACTTCCTGCTCCCGGAGAAACGAAAAGTCGGTGTAAAGATTGATGATATTATTGAAATAAGGTTTGTTTCTGGTCAACTTTTATAGGAATGGATTATTATGTTTTTCGAAGCCTATCGTTGTTGAAGGGCCATGACCGGTGTGTACTGTAAGTTCTTCGTCTAAAACCATCAACTTTTCTTTAATCGATCTTATTAACACATCATAATCTCCTCCCGGCAGATCGGTCCTGCCGATCGATCCCCGGAAAAGTGTATCACCGGAAAATAATACTTCCTCATCCATTAAACATACTCCGCCGGGAGTATGACCGGGAGTATGTATTACTCTTAGACTACCATCCCCGATCGTGATTTCTTCACCCTCTTTTAAATAACCGTTAACTTCAGGAATACCAAGAATCTTCATCCCGTACATATCTGCAATTTCATTTAAGTGGTTAATATAGGGAAGGTCGTCTTTATGTAAGAAAAAAGGTATGTCAAGCCGCTGCTGGAGTTCCTTTATCCCTCCGGCATGGTCAATATGTCCATGAGTATTAACAATTTTCTCAACAATGATCTTTTTCTTTTCGATCTCATCAATTATCATATCAACTTCATCCCCGGGATCAATGACAATACCTTTCTGAGTTTTCTCACAGGAAACGATAAAACAATTGGTTAAAAACGGGCTTACTTCTATAACATTAATTTCCATCGACGAACTTATCCGTATTGATATTTATTGCTCTAAAGAATATTAAGAAGACAGCGCTTCCTGAATAGCTTTATTTAGATTTGAAATCTTAAAAGGCTTATTAATTATTGATCTTATATTTGGAAACTGCTTTTTGGTATCTATGATATTATCATTTCCGGATGCGATGACTACTTTCACGTTACTGTTTATTGCGATCATCTCTTTCAGAACTTCTTCCCCGGATATTTCGGGCATTGACAGATCTAAAATTACGACACTTATTTTGTCCCGGTTATCTTTAAAGAGTTCTATTGCTTTATAACCGCCATTTGCAGAAATAACCTTATATCCTAATTTATCAAGCATAATTTCTGTCATATTCAGAATAATTTCTTCATCATCAACTACCAGGATCGTGGCCGCACCCCTTTGATCAATACTACTATCTTCTGATCTATCTTCGGCCTGTTCATCTGTTGCCGGAATATAGATGTGGATCCTGGTTCCTTTTGACAACTCACTTTCTATATAAACAGTACCGCCATGTAATTTTGTTACTACATTATATACTGTGGCTAATCCTAATCCCTGCCCTCTTTTACTGCTTTTCTCCTTAGTTGAAAATAATGGATCAAATGCTTTATTAATAGTATCTTCTGTCATTCCCGCGCCGTTATCTTCAAAAATAATATGAAGATAATCACCATCAGATATTCCCATGTTGTTTTTTTGGGATATTTTCTCCGTACTGCAGTATACATTTATTCGGGGAATAGTTTCTTCCTTATTACTAATTAATGCATCAATTGAATTTTCTCCAAGATAAATAAAAGAATTTACCATCTCAAATCTGTTAGCCTGGATAAAATATTCACCCTGTTTGAATTTTACATTAAAAGCCGGATTAAAGTCAAAAGAACTTTTGAGGATCATAAAGGATTCCGAGATGATCTCAAACACATCCACTTTTTCCTTAGCAGTTGTTGCTGCATCAGATAAAGACTGAAATCTTCTTATCAATTCTGCCGCATTTTCACAATTAACTATGGCATTTTTCAAATAATCCTTCTGAGAAATGGATAAACCGGTTGACTCATACTCCAACAGATCGAGACTGCCCATTATTCCGACTAACATATTGTTGAAATCGTGAGCTATTCCACCTGCAAGAGTCCCTAATGATTCGATCTTTTGCCTGATCCTGATCTGGTCTTCAAACTTCTTTCTCTCTGTAATATCCTCAGCTATACCGGCAATTTTTTGAATATTACCATTGTCATCTTTTATTGGATATGCCCTGGCAAATATCCACCTTAAACTCCCATCCGGTCTTTTGATCCTGTATTCCGGAAATTTAGGGTCTTCAAAATTACCTGATGCTTTATTTTTGATTTCCTTAAGCACTATGTCCCTGTCCTGCTTCAAAACAGAATTAAACCAGGATATAGGATTCTTCATTAAATGATCACAGGAAATCCCCCAAACTTCTTCAAATTTTGGACTGATGTACAATATTTCTTCCCAGTCAGGAGTACATATCCAGAATACTTCATTAATATTCTCAGCCAACTACCGGAACTGTTCTTCACTTTCTTTCAGGATTTTTTCAGACCGTTTTCTTTCTGTTATATCTCTTGCAAAGGAGCATACCAGCTCAACATCATTAAATTCGACAAAATTTGAATTTATTTCTACCGGATATCTGGTTCCGTCTTTCCTTTTATGTATACCTTCAAACAGCAGGTTTCTTTTTTGCTTTAAAAGATCCCAATGCTGTTTCCAAACCTCTGGAGGAAATTCATCTCCGAGCTGAAAAACTTTCATTGAAAGCAATTCTTCTCTGGAATAGCCCAGAAGCGTACATGCCTGCTTATTAACATCTAATATATTACCTTCGGAATTTATCCAGAAAATTCCGTCAATTGCCTGTTCAATAGAATATCTTGTCCTTATAAGAGCTTCTTCAGTTTCCCTCATTTCAGTAATATCAATAACAATGAATTCTAAAGCCTGTTTTCCTTTATACATGATCTTCTGACCATGAACAATAGCTAAAAACTCTTCTCCGTTCTTTTTCTTTAACGGTATCTCATATGGAGAAACGGTTTCCCCTTTTAACCTCAATTCAATATTTCGCCGTGCCACATCATGATACCTCTCAGGGATCAGTTTTTCAAAAATATCAAAATCATTAGAATAGATCTCTTTTTCGGACCAGCCTGATTTATTCACAATAGCTTTATTTACATAAACTGTTCGGTTATCCTGAATGATCGCCACAAGATTTGGTGAGTTCTCAACGATCACCCTGTATTTTTCTTCACTTTCACGTAACTTTTCTTCAGCTTTCAGCCTCTGTTCTTCAGATTTTTCAAGTTCTTTAATTCGGTTTTCCAACTTTGATATTTTGTCGCTATCCATAGAATTATTTACCAATATTATCACTCTATTAGTAAAAGATACAAAAAATTACGAATTACAAAGTGATCTGGAATACTTTTATATTATTAATTAGAAAGGGTATGAAATGGAAAAGTTACAAATATTTAATTATATATACAAATATAATTTTTTCCGCAGGAAGTTTCGCCGAAAAACCTAAATATTATGCAAAACAAACGAATATTTTCATACCTATTTGATCAAGGACCTTAATAGATTCAGGTTTTTCTTGAATGATTCTTCCCCCCCGGGTGTTTCGAGAAGCATTGGTTTTCCAAAAAACCTCCTGTCATTTATTAACAGTTCAAATGCCTTTTGCCCTATTTTGCCCTCACCAATATTTTCATGGCGGTCAACATGTGATCCGAGATCGGTCTTTGAATCATTTATGTGAAACGCATATACATTGTCAATGCCTACAATATTATCCAGCATTTTAAAAGTGTTCATATATGTCTTTTTCGTTCGGATGTCATAACCTGCTGCAAAAATATGTGCTGTATCAACACAAATTCCCATTTTTTCCGGTTTTTCAGTCAGGTCAATGATCTGCCGCAGATGTTCAAAGGTATGCCCGACACTCGATCCCTGTCCTGCGGTTGTCTCAAGCAGCAGCCTTACTTTAAAGTCAGGCACTCTTTCGAACATTTCGTTAATACTCTCAGCTATTTTTTTTATACCCCGATCTTCTCCATTACCCTGGTGAGCCCCGGGATGAAAATTCAAATATTCAACTCCTAAAAGATCAGCCCTAATAATTTCATCGGCAAAACTGTCCCTTGATTTTTTAAGATTTTCACTATTTATTGAACAGAGGTTTATCAGGTATGAATCATGAATAACTATCGGCCCGATCCCCGTTTCATTTCTTTCAGTACGGAACTTTGCCACCTCTTCTTCTGCCAGTTCCTTAGATTTCCACTGCTTTTGATTCTTTGAAAATATCTGTATCGTATCACAGCCGATATCCACACCTCTTGTAAAAGATCTGCTCACACCACCGGCAGCAGACACATGACACCCCAGCACCCTGTTATTTTTCATAATATCATTTTCCCCATTCTTCGCGAAACATAGATATGATCATATAATAATCTACCTAAATAATTTAGTAAATGTTATTTTTATTAGTAATATGTTTTTTTCTTGGTTATTTATCCAACATTTTATAATTTATTAAAACATACATCAATGTTCATACTGCTAATCGCTATTAATCTATCTTAAGGAGAACATCATGGCAATTCCCCGTAAACCGGCAACATTAGCTATACATGGAAATGAAACAAAAAAAGGGAAAAGCGAACCGGTAGCCCCTCCGATCTTTCAGACCTCCACATTTATATTTCCTGATTCTGATTCTGTCGAAGGCTATATGGCACGCGGAGAAAGAAAACATTATATATATCAGCGGTACGGTAATCCGGCTCAGGATATACTGGAAAAACGGATGGCGCTCCTGGAAGGTGCAGAAGATGCCGCTTTCTTTGCATCCGGAATGGCGGCTATTACATCAGCTATACTTTCTATCCTTAATGAGGGTGATGAAGTCCTGTCCATACCGGCTCTGTATGGACAAACCCTTAATTTCTTCAAACTGGAACTGCCGAAATATAAAATGAGCTGCAGGCTCGTACCAATAGATGATTTATATAAGCTTGATAAGGTTGTGACCGAAAAGACAAAGTTAATCTATTTCGAATCACCGACAAATCCAAATTTACAGGTCGTTGACATACAGAAGATCGTTAAACAGGCAAAAGCACTCGGTTTACACACAATGATAGACAATACATTTGCTTCTTCGATCAACCAGCTCCCGATCTCAATGGGAATTGATACGGTAGTTCATAGTGCTACAAAATACCTTGGCGGGCACAGTGATGTTCTCGCAGGAGTTGTAGTGGGCACAAAAGAACTTGTCGAAAGCACCCGCAAACACTCACAGATCTACGGACCAACCATCAGTCCGCAGAATGTATTCCTGTTACTAAGAAGTCTGGCGACCCTGGAAATTCGTGTACTGCGTCAGAATGAAACTGCTATGAAAATTGCCAAATACCTGGAAAAACACCCGAAAGTAAGATCCGTTAACTATCCCGGATTAGAAAAGGATCCCTTTCATAACCTTGCGAAATCTCAGATGAAAGGATTTGGTGGAATGATCGCCATAGATATAAACGGCGGCAAGAATGAAGCAATGAAAGTTGTCGACAATCTTGAATTAATGCTGAATGCTACAAGCCTTGGAGGAGTGGAAACCCTGGTCAGTATCCCTGTTATCACTTCACACGTATGGCTTTCACCTGATGAACTGAAAAACGCCAGAGTAACTCAGTCAATGATAAGGATCTCGGTCGGGCTTGAAGATCCAGATGACCTTATTGCCGATTTCGATCAGGCACTAAACAAATTATAAAATAAGAGAGGCCGTTATGTTAAACAAAAAATCAATTACAACTCTTATAGTAATATCGCTATTACTCTCTTCCATTTTCATGTTCTGTACCTCACAGGATATAATGCAGTCATTAGGTGACATTAATTTGTCACAGGGAGAAAAGACAACTCTACCGGTATTTCAATCGGATAAAGTGAAAAATGTCATTTTTATGATAGGTGACGGTATGTCGATCACCACTATTACAGCGGCAAGGATAAGTGCCTATGGAGCTGATGGCAAATTGACATTAGAAAGGTTTCCCTTTACGGGAATTCAAAATACATATTGTCTTGACAGATTAGTAACAGATTCCGGCGCATCAGGGACCGCCCTTGCGACCGGTTATAAAACAAATTATGGTATGATCAGTATTTTACCTGACAGTACAAAATTGCAGACCATTCTTGAAGCGTTAAAATTGAGAGGAAAATTAACCGGAATAGTTGCCACATCATCTGTTACCCATGCAACACCGGCTTCATTCAGCGCACATAATTTAAAAAGAGGAAATGAAACAGAGATCGCTGAGGATATTGTAAATAACAACATCAATGTTATCATGGGAGGCGGAAGACATTTTTTCATACCACAGTCAACAGAAGGAAGCAAAAGAAAGGATGAAAAGAACCTGATTAATGAGGCTAAAGAATCCGGTTACGAAGTCATCAGTACAAAATCTGAACTGCAGAATTCAACGTCCGGTAAAATTCTTGCGCTGTTCCAGCTGGATGCCATGCAGCTGATCGATTCGGAACCTTCACTTGCCGAAATGACTGAAAAAGCAATTGAAAAACTCAGCGGAGATGAGGACGGTTTTTTCCTGATGGTCGAAGCCAGCCAGATCGACTGGGCAGCTCATGACAACCTTCCTGAACAGACTTTAACAAACATGCTGAATTTTGACAAGGCTATTGAAAAAGCTGTTAATTTTGCCTTGAATGACGGAGAAACTCTTGTTGTTGTTACTGCCGACCATGAAACCGGAGGGATGACCATTAATGGCGGCAGACTGAATGGGGATCGTCTAAATCTAAAATGGACTACTACAGGACATACGGGAGTCTCGGTTCCGGTTTTCGCGTTCGGGCCGCAGGGAGAAAAGTTCACCGGCTGGTATGAAAATACGGACATCCCGAAAAAGATCGCGGCAATTTTAGGCATAGAAGACTTTGCTATAGTGAATCACTAATAAATTAATAATATACAGAATATAATCTCATTATTATCATAAAGTATTCAGGCAAAAAAACACTATTTTAGTGTTGACAATTGCGGCAAAATTAAGTAATTTTAGAGGTTTAAGAAATTGAGTATTCCTCGGTAGCTCAATTGGCAGAGCGGGTGGCTGTTAACCACTAGGTTGTAGGTTCGAGTCCTACCCGAGGAGCCAGTCTTGACACTTGGGCGAAACAACTGTTAACCGTTTCGCCTTCTTTTTTGTTATTAACAGCTGATAAATCAAAAACTTCCAGCGCTTCTTCCCATAAAATAACTTCAAGAACGCCTTCACCTGTTTTTGTATCCTCTGTTATTTCAATCTTTTTAACAACGGTAGGTAATAGACGAAACAATTCGGTGGGATCAGCAGAATCTATAATCTGTGAAAAATCTTTGAGGGTTCTCGCAATCACATCAGCATTTAATGTTTTCGTTTTGATTTGTTCTTCCTCTAACTCAATTTCCTGAAACTCTTGTTTTACTACATTTAATGATTTTTGCACACTTTCAAGCTCATTTGCTACAATTTTTGCTCCTTCTGCCCCAAGTTCACGTATTGATGCGACATAGGAATCTCTTTTAACTGTCAGATCATTGATACGTTTTCGGTAAGTAACTTTTTCAGATGCGAGCTTTTTCAATACCTCGCTATTTGTTTCAATTGATTTTGAAACTATTTTATCTAACATCTCTCTATTAACACTTAACTGTCTAATCCAATCAAACACCGCTTTTTCTGTAGTCTCTGCACGTAGATTTTTTTGATTGCAAGCAATTTTCCCGACGTGATTTTTCTTAGTACATTGATAATAATCATATTTTAATCCGCCACGTCCATGAGCTGAAGAGGGCACCATAGCAGCCCCACATTTCCCGCATCTTAGAAGGCCTTTCAATAAATATACTCTATCACCACCAAGTAGTGGATTTCTTCTCGTCTCTCTGTTCTTTTCGAGAATAGATTGTACCGTTTTAAATGTCTTCTTTGGAATTATCGCCTCATGTCTACCTTTATAGATATTGTCATTATGTCTTATCATGCCAATATAAACAGGATTGGACAATATATTAATAACGGTCTGCTTGTTAAATATCCTTCCACCGTGCCTTTTGCCAGTCTTTGAAATATATTCAGGAGTACGATACCCCTTTTCATTAAGCCAGTCTCTTGTTTTTCCAGCAGATCCGCACCGAATACAGGCTTTAAAGATTTCCTTAATCAGTTTTTTGCTTTCAGGATTTACAAGAAGAAGTCCTTTACGATCATTAGAAAGGTCATAGCCAGGAACACGGCTACCATTCCATAAACCCTGCTCAGCCCTCCACTGCATTTTTTCTCGTGTACGTTCCCCAGTGATCTCCCTTTCAAGTTCAGCAAACAGTAAAATCATTTTTAAACCGAACCGTCCCATAGGAATTGTTGTATCAAATTTTTCATTTTTTGAGATGAATCCTACACCATTTGTATCAAAAAGATCCCATAGATCATAAAAATCTTTCAGTGAACGAGTAATTCTGTCAATTTTTGTGACCAATACTACATCAACCAAACCATGTTTAATATCATTTATTAATCTTTTAAATTCGGGGCGTTCTAAGTTTTTGCCAGATTTTCCTTCTTCCCTGTAAACATCAGAAACTTCCCAAGTCTCGGGTGGTGATGGGCAAACTTCAACATATTTCCGCAATATATCTTCCTGAGTATCTAACGAACCATCAGGAGTATTAGCTTGCTGAATAGATGAAACTCTCGTATATATTGCTACGTTCTTCGTTTCTTTCATAAGCCTTAGATCGTACGATTGTGTTTCTTTACTGTCAATACCATTATATTATTATTCTGCATCAAAATCAAGCATATTTTTAAATGTAATGTCATTTCTGCAAATCCCGACAATTTCGAGCCCAGATATCAGCAGCTATTGATACAAACTCCTTCTGTCTTTCAGAGCCTGAAAAAGCTGCAAAAGTATTATCAGTGCTTTTTCTATCTTTCTCTTTAAAAGTTTTCAATATTACTTTTAAGGGTTTTGTGCATTGAGATGCACGTTTATTAAGTTTTGTCATTTTTTAGATCATTTTCCCACATGAAAATTATTCTTGACATCATTTATAAAAATACATATATTGTACATATATCATACAGGCGCTTCTTTAATCAGTAAACGTATTTAATTCAAATAAAGTTCCATATGTGTATTATTTAAGCATTATTTATGTACTCAATATAGGAAAGCCCGTTTTTATTGTCAAGTAAAATCTACGGTTAATCGCAAAAATAGTACAGTTTTTGTACATTTATAACATCTGTAAATAAGAGGAAATCATGAAATTCTGGAAATTAATATCTGATGAGATGGATAAAGTCGGGCTCAATAAGAAACGATTAGCTGATATGGCAGGTATGTCCCGATCTACTTTGAATGTATTAGAGCAGGGTAAAGAGCCTTCTCCAGATAACAGAATGAAACTTGAAGCAGCATTTGGTTATACAATAATGAAGAAAGGAAAAGATGATTATGAGTGGGATGCCAAAATATGGGATGCACAATCTGAAGAGGTTTTAAAACTTAAAAAAATGCCCGCCAATTATAGGCTATTCAAAAGTACACATTCTAAAGTTAATATTAGAAGAAAAGGATTAATTGATTTTAAAAACAGTAAAGATTGGATGATTGCCAATATTTCTGATGATGAGGAAGAGTGGTTAGAGAGTATTTTCTTTCGGCCTGAAAAAAATCCATCGGCTGAAACATATAAAGATTTGTTACTGATATATAGAAAACTTCAATAGAATTATTTGAAGTTCTCGGCAAACATCTTAACGTTATGCCCACCTACCGGATGAAGCACTGAAAAAAGCGGCAGATTTGGCTGGAGATATTATTAAAAGAGGTGGCGGTAAACGAAGGAAATAAAGAATAATAATCATTAACAATCCCTGCTCAAAAGGTGGATTTACGGACATGTATGAACATACGGGGACAGTAAATAGTTACAATTTTGATTATTATAATCATACCTCAAAAATTCTCTCACTTGTGATAACCCTCATATGAACAACCCATCAATTTTTATGATGTTTATCTGCATACTTCTCGATTACTATCCTGGCAGCATGTTCGGTGCTGCAACCTGATTTCACTAAGGTGAAAAATTCCTTTAGCATTTCTATCTCTTCTTTGAAAACATCTTTAACTTGAGCTATTCGGTCTCCTTGATACTGATGAGTTACTGGGTGCTTTGGATACTTGTGTTTTATCTTTTCCAGAAACTCCTGTTTTTCTGTCTCACTCTTAAAATCCATCTTTTCCCGAATCTCCAACTCTCTCCCTTTGGCAATTTGCTCGGCAACCAAGTACGATACAGTCGCCTGCATTCGCTCTTCTCCTTCTCCAAATTCTTCAACGTCTTTATTCCGCTGTTCTTCTGAGTAACTCAACACCGTGGACCAGTATTTCGTCATATTGTTTATGATAAATTCTTCTAACGTCATTTTATTAAATCCCGTAGATTTGCGTTTTGAAATTGTTGGAGTGATTGGATTAAAAGTTAAGAAAAACATATATCCTATACAAGTGTTTTTAAGTTCCTTCCTCTTTCAGGTTATATCTACACCTATATTTCTTCTTTCAATGCAGAGATTGTTTAATCACGCAAAAAAGACGGTTCTTACACCGTCTATAAATTATTAAAAATTATATACTAAATATCTTAACTCAAATACAAACAATCCCTGCTCAAAACATGTATTTACGGACAATTACGGACATTCGCAGACAGAAAATGAGTATTTACTCATCATTTCTTATTTCCCGCCCTTTCTGAATGTCTGGAAGAGCATGTATGCCATTAACACAATTCCATAGATTCCGGGATTGCCCCATGGGATCGTTCCCACCGGATTTACCGGAGGGCCGGGAGGCGCTTGGGCGAACAGCATTAACGCTGACCCAAATATCAAAGCTGTGCCGATAACTAAATACTTTATAAGGTTTCTCATTTATATATACTCCCAATTTATCTTAAGAGAATTAATCTCATTGTTTTTGTATTGCTGCTCGAGATCAGTTTGTAAAAGTACATTCCGCTCGAAACATCCATGCCGCTGTTGTCCTTTCCATTCCAGACTACTTTATGATAACCGGCGGATTTTTCTGTATTCACGAGGGTTCTCAACTCCTGTCCCAGTGAATTATAGATAGCCAGCTTAACATGTCCGGTCTGCGGAAGTCCGAATTCGATCGTGGTTTTCGGATTGAATGGATTTGGAAAATTCTGTTTCAGTGTATAGTCATCCGGAATAACATCGTTTTCTGTTCTTGTGTCTTTGCTGAGAACGATCTTGAATCTTCTTTGCTCCAGTCCGTCATCTGCAAGTTTTTTGGTAAAATCTGTCGGATCATCTGCAAAAAGAACTGGACCCGGTGAAGATTTGGATGTTCTTGGAATGACGTTAAATGTGAAAGAACTGTTTTTCTGCATATCAATTCTATCACCAGTCAGTTCATCTATAAGCATAAAACCAAGCTCGCTATTATCAATATCAGGAATATCCCAGTTCACAGTAACCTGACTGGATGAACTGTTGGTCATCACAATAAAATCCCATGAAGAGCCTTCATCACTGGATTTTCTGATGTCCTGTGTGTAATATCCCGGGTTGGTTTCCCAGCCGTTATGCGGAAATGACAGCGAGATGAATTCATCGTTTAGCGAAACCAGTTCGAACACGTCTCCACGGTCAAACCTTGGATCAGCCCAGTCAGCCATTCCGATATAATTGTGCGTGTCAATATTTTCACCGCTTTCTGCGGAAATCTTCATCCGCCAATCAAGCTCTAATAATTCACCGCCGCCCATCTTGCCGACACCCGGATAGCTTATCGTCACTTCTTCCGCATCCTGGTTGGTGCGCACCCAGAAGCCGCTCCAGGGAGCTATGGTCGAAGTCAGACTGCCGCCGGGGAGTCCGTTGCCCAGGTAAAAATCATATTCCGAACCTGTCCAGCGGTAATATACGTTATCCATTCCGCTTCCCACGGCCACATCGTCATCCCAGTCTATGTCAACTCCGTAGGGATTGCCGAGCATATGCCAGCCGTTGGAATTTGTATAGGTTAATGTGCTGGTGATGTCCGCTGTTTCCTGAAGGCCGGTGACGTCCACATTAGACGGATCAAAAGCGTAAAGTATGTACCCTGTACCGTTTGATAATTCTGTCGGTATGACCCATTCACCCAATGCTTCGTTATATTCATATATATTGGAATTGTTGGTTTCGTACCTGAACGGGGCTATGTCGTCTGAGAAGATCGATACGGGATTGACCACGTCTTCAGGAGAGACAGGAAGGCTTATCATGCTCCACCCCGGCTGCATTATGGAGGAGGAAGTCGTATCGTTAACTTCGATGACACCGTAGATCGAGAAGTGGTTGATCTTTATCTTGACGGTATTGTCAACGTGGTTTATGACATGGTCGCCTCTAACACGCTGCCAGATCTGTTTTGCGATATCCCAGATATGCACCCGCATATTTTCCTTTTTATTCTTGACCTCAAAATCCAGGAACTCCATCGTAAGCTCTACAGAATCCCTGAAGGTAAATCCGCCTTCGGATCCTTCAACAATGAAGCTTACTGCTGACGGACACTTTTCGAGTTCCGTTATTGGAATATCAGCTTCGGACGGCTGCTGCACAATAATGCTCTTGCTGCCTATAATCGCTCCCGGCGGGATATCAACGGCATGTTTTGTGAATACACCTCCGGAAGATATCTGAACTCTGCCCCCTAATGATGAATTAACTGCTATCGTTGTATCATTGAATACTTTTTCGTTCTTTAAATTGCGGTCGGCTACCGTGATCGTAAGAGTTTCCGCCAGGGTTAGAACACCATCGGACACATAAAACACTACCGTATATGTTCCGGCGTGCAAAAATGAAGGATTCCAGTGGAATTTGCCTGTGTTGACATTAAAAGAAGCTACTGCTCCCGCAGGAAGTCCACTCAAGTCCGCCCAGAAGGATAAATTGCGATAATTGCCCAACGGTGAAGTTACCTGAAACTCTATTTCTTCGCCCTCTTTAGTTGTTTTATCACCTATATGATTAAATAAAAAATTGACTGAAAATACATTAATTGCATCATCCACTTCTGTAGCAACATAAACATGCTTATTATCCGGACTAAGTTCAACATCAACCGGTCCGTCTAAATAAGTATATCCATCAACTTCATCACGATACATCTCTATAAAATCTAATTCACCTGTCTCTCTGTTTCTGTTGAATACACTTACAGCGTCATCAGTACGACCTCCGACAATTAGTATTCCACCGTCGGGACTGACCTTTATACCACGCGCTCCCTGTAGGCCGGTCAAGCCATCCTGCTCGTCAAAATATGACTTAACAAATGTGAGCAGACCTGTGGTCTGATCCCTTTTTAATAAAACTATTGCATGATCCCTCTGACTGCCGCCATAAAGAAATTTCTCGTCAGGACTAATTGTAAGGTCGGTTACATTATCCAATCCATCAACACCGTCAGTATTGTCAATAACAACTTGGATCTGTGTCAATTTGCCTGTTTCTTCATCTATTCTGAATACTGCAATAGCATCCCCTGCTAAACCTGCCTGATAAAGAAATTTACCGTCAGAAGAAATCTCATTAGAACCACCCCCTCTTAGACCCGATACACCATTCTGACCTTCCAGAAGAGACTCTACGAAAGTTAATCTGCCTGTTGCTGGATTCCTTTCAAAAACTGCCATAGAGCCTGATCCTCCATAATTAGAAATATATAAAAACTTTCCATCAGGTCTCAAGTTGCTAGTATGTGGTCTTGACAGGCCTGAAATACCATCCTGACCGTTAAAAAGAGTTTCTAAATAAGTGAGTTTACCTGTTTTATCATCTCTTGTAAATGCAGCTACTGCATTTTCATTTGTTGACAGTCCGGTGGCATAAATATTCTTACCGTCCTGGCTTAAAGTAAGATCCCAGATATCATTAATACCGAGAAAACCATCAACTAAATTTTGATAAGATTCAATATAGGTAAGTTCTCCTGTGCCTGGATTCCGGGTAAAGAAGGCAATGTTATCCTCGCTATTTCCTGTAACATAAACATGTTTGCCATCAGAACTAAAGACTATTTTGCCTGTACCATTTATACCGGAAGTTAATTTCTTTACTACATTACTGAATGTTAATGTTCCTGTTGAAGAATTTCTAATAAATTTAACTATTGTATCATCGGTATAACCAGATACATAACAATTATTGCCATCATTACTTATAGCAAATTCATATGGATTATCCATACCTGCAATTGACTGGAGGTTGTTGTAATATGAAGTTAAATAAGTTAATTCTCCAGTAGAAGAGTTTCTGGAAAATACTACCAATGCGTCATCAAACCGGCCAACCGCATATAAATAATTACCATCCAAACTTACCTTTAGAAAAGGTATTGTATTTAGTCCGTGTATACCACCTTCATTATTGGTATAAATGTAGTTGTTAAATGTCAGTTTACCTGTACTGGTGTTTCTTGTAAATAAAGTTATTGCATTTCGTCCATTATCTGATACATATAGATGTTTGTCATCCGGACTAATATCCAAAGTTCTTGGAACATCCAAACCAAAAAAATCATTAATACCTTCTTGATAGATATCATCAAAAGATAGGGCGCCAGTTGAATTATCTCTGCTATATGCAATAACAGAATTTGCTGAAGTAACATAAATAAAAGACCCGTCATTACTGATTACAAAACCACGTGGCCCCTCTATGCCACCGGAGCCTCCAACACCACCAACAGTAGTACTGAATACAGAATTTCCTGCGCCAGCAATCCAGCCGTTGTTTGCGTCTGTAAAATGAACTCCTTTAAGCCCTCTATCAAAAGGATGTATCTGAGTAGTCCAGGTGGTTCCACCATCTGCTGTGTAGACTATAGCGCTTTGTATGCTATTATTAAACTCACCGACGTTTCCAACCGCCCAACCTTTATTAGAATCAGCAAAATAAATATCCCATAATTTACCGTCACTTGCAATAGGTATGGTTTGTGCGGTCCAATCTGTTCCCCCATTAGTTGTTTTAAGAACTGTACTTTCATTGCCGGAAACCCATCCGACGGTAGAACTCGTAAAATGTATTCCACGAAGTTCAACGGATGTGCCGCTAGTCTTAACCGCCCAGTTGTCGCCTCCGTCTACTGTTGCCAGAATTGTCCCGTTATTCCCGACAGCCCAGCCGTTATTAGCGTCAGTAAAAAATACGCCAAAAAGGTCTTCAGAAGTGTTGCTTGTCTGTGTATTCCAGGAAGAACCATCGGTTGTTTTGAGGATAATACCACCGCTGCCGACTACCCAACCGGTAGTGCCGTTGAAAAAATGTACTCCATAGAAATCATTCCCTAAATTAGGATTTTGTGAACCCCATGAACTACCGCCATCAGTAGATTTAATTATTGTATCATCCGAACCTACGATCCACCCATTATCAGCGTCAACAAAAAATACAGCATTAAGACTACGACCTGTACCTATTGAATAAGATTCCCAACTGCCGCCGCCATCAGCTGTTTTAATTAGAAGATCATTTTCACCTATTATCCAGACAGTATTTGCATCAATACTGAAGACATCAGCAAAAGCAGTATTTCCACTGGTTGGCAATTCAAAAGTGTTCCATTTATAATCATTGCCTATGGTCTCAACATATGATAATCTTCCTGTTGAAGTATTTCTGTCAAAAACAACTACTGCGTCACTAACATAACCAGTCACATAGACATGTTCATTATCCGGACTGACTTTTATATCTAAAGCACCATTAAGACCTGGAAGTGAGATGTCGTCATTAAAATGAGTTTCCAGATACGTTAATTCTCCTGTATTAGAGTTTCTATCAAAAACAACAACTGCATCACTAACATATGCCGCAACATATAGATTATTCCCATCCGGGCTTAATGCAATATATCTTGGAGCATCCAATCCAGCTATTATACCAGTGTTATTTTGATATCTCGCTATATAGGTTAAATCTCCACTTGATAGGTCACGGCTGAAAACAGAAATATCATCAGACACATATCCCGCAATATAAACAAACTTATCATCCGAACTGTTTACAATACTACGAGCACCATCCAGACCCGGAATCGAATGGATCTCGGCGCCTGTTTCGACTTCGACGAATTTTAGAAGGCTGCCCTTATCGGTTTGGGCGAATATAGCAAAATTTGTAATCAGTAAACTGACCAAAATGAATAGAATTATCCTAAAGGAAGATCTTGCATGTAACATATCTTTGTTCCTTACATAAAAGGGAATAATATATTTCATATTCGGATATATGGATAAATAATCCGTTAATTTGTATTCATCCTTGATATAGTGAAGCTAAATGGGGGAATGCAATCAGAACCTT
This sequence comes from Candidatus Zhuqueibacterota bacterium, assembly GCA_042564455.1. Lineage (GTDB taxonomy): Bacteria > SM23-31 > SM23-31 > SM23-31 > SM23-31 > JBHPLC01. The sequence goes on from JBHPLC010000002.1 coordinate 79,628, forward strand.
AAAGTTCAAAATTTGGAAATATCACACAGAAATGCTTAACATATTTAAGGTAGAAAAATTATATCAAAAACAGACGCTTCCCTCCACCATTTAATAGTTGATATTTTATTTTCGGCAGAATTTGACAATACTTTAGAAAATTTATATTATTTTGTGGTAATAGGGAGTGATTTTGTGATATCTGTAAATAAAGTACTGTAAATGAGGATGGATCGGCAATCTTAAAGATTTTGTGGCAGAATTGGTATTTATTTCCCGCCTTTTCTGAATGTTCGGAACAGCATGTATCCCATTAGTACAACTCCGTATATTCCGGGATTGCCCCATGGGATTGTTCCAACAGGATTTACAGGAGGGCCTGGAGGAGCTTGGGCAAACAGTGTGAATGCCATGCCTAATAATAAAGCTGTGCTGATAACTGAATATTTAATAAGATTTCTCAATTTTGCCCCTCTGTTATCTGATCAATAATAATTTCATAGTATTGAAATAATTGCCTGATGTTATTCTGTAGAAGTAAACTCCTGTTGAAACTTCAGTTCCGAGATCATCCCTACTATCCCACATTATCGAATGATAACCCGCCTGAACTTCCGTATTGACGAGTGTTCGGACTTTCTGCCCCAATGAGTTGAATATCACAATCCTTGTTAGTCCTGATTCGGGTATTCCATATTCGATCTTTGTTATAGGATTGAACGGATTCGGATAATTCTGATTCAGAAAATAACTTTTTGGGACTAATTTATTTGAATCCTTAGAGAGAGTGATCGTAAAATTCCGCGATGTTACATCATCAGCCGATACTTTTTGAGTAAAATTGGTCGGATCTTCCACCCTCTCCGGTGCAGCTTCGCCGCTTTTCTGCAGAGCAGGTTTGCTGAAAGAGTAAATATTTACTGACCTCATGTCAATAATTTCACCTGATGTATTGTCTTTCATGTAGACATTGACATCAGATTCAAGTTCCTCCGGTATCTCCCAGTTCAGACTCACAAGATCATTTGAGCTGTTAGTTGCGACATCAAAATCCCATGAGATTTCATCAGAATTCGGTCTTATATCCTGTGTCAGATTAGTCGAGTTATTCAGGAAGTAAAGCGAGATAAACTCATCATTCAGAGGTGAGAGTTCATAAATGTCATGACCATCAAAACCTGTGTTTGCATTCTCTGCAACACCGAGATAGTTATGCGAATCTTTAACATAGCCGCTCTGTGCGATTATCCTCATTCTCCAGTCTGGCTTCGTGGGCTTTGAAACACCTTTTTTGTTCAGTCCCGGATAAGAAATGGTCAGTTCCTCTGCATCCATCGTAGTGTGCACCCAAAACCCCTGCCATGTTGAGATGGTTGAAGTCAGGCCTCCGTCCGGGTAAAACTCATACTCTGAGCCTGTCCAGCGGTAATAAACATTATCTGTTAACGGGTCTAATGTTACATCTGTATCCCAGTCGATATCAACTCCAAATGGATTGCCAATCAGATGCCAACCATTCGAATTAGTGTATGTTAATGAATGTGTGATATCTGCTGTTTCCACCAGTCCGTCAAGATCAATATTAGATGGATCGAAAGCATACAGAATATACCCCGTACCGTTATTTACTGATGAGGGTATAATCCAATCTCCCGCTGATTCATCATAAGAATATATGCTCGAATTGTTGATCTCATATCTGAATGGGTAGATATCGTCACTGAATAGTGACACGGGATCAGTACTAACGTCAAGTGTTACCGGCAGACTCACCATTCCCCAACCGGGAGACAATGTAGTCTCCTCTTCGGCTATTGATACTTCCGCCACTCCATATATTGAGAAATGCGTTGTTTTAGTTCTAACGGTGTTATTGATCCAATCTATTATATGATTGCCGCGAACTCGTTTCCACATCTGTTTCGTCTTGTCCCATTCGTGCACTCGCATATTAGATTTATCACTTTTAACTTCGAAGTCTTTGAATTCAATTGTAATTTCAACCGAATCTTCAAAAGTAAATCCGTTTTCGCTTCCCTGAACAACAAAATCTATTGCTGATGGGCAATTTTCCAACTCCTCTAAAGGTATGTCATCTAAATTAGGGGGCTGAACAATAATAATCTTATCTTCAGGTAAGGCATTTGGAGGAATTTCAACCTTATGCTTTTTGTAAAATCCAGTAGTGTCAACACTAATTGTGCCACCAGTCTCTTTTTTGAAACTCTTTGTATTAGATGCGGCTAAGCCTTTGATAAAATCAGCCTTTACCACAGTAATGGTAATTGTTTCTGAATCGGAATAATAACCGTCTTTAACGGTAAAAGTAACTTGATAAACACCAGCAGATCCAATATGAGTATTCCATTTGAAAGTAGCTAAAGTTTTGTCGTTGTTTGATTTAAAAGAAGCTCCGGCTGATTGTGGCAAATTCTCAGATGATTTTGAATAACTTCGAGACAAAATACCATCATAATTAGAAGTTACATCAAATGAGATTTTCTCACCCTCTGTATAGTTTTTATCTCCAATTGGATTAAGTTCAAGGGTAGCATAGTATTCCAGAACAAATATCTTAAAAGAGGATTCTGATGCAGCTCCCAAAGTGTCCTCAGCGCAAACTACAACTCTGTGTGTGTCCATTTGAGAGATGTTTGGCTTCCAATTTATCTCTCCCGTTAATGAATCAATACTCATTTCGAGAGGACCGTCTGTCAGAGAGAATTTAAATAAATCTCCGTCAATATCTGACGCAGTAACCACTGTTATAATTGCCTCTCCAACACCGGCAGTTATATCTGATATAGGATCAATTTCCGGAGGCTGGTTTACATGCAGCACTGTAATATCCAGAGTATCTGCATCTTCACCTCCAAAAATATCATTTGCCTTAATAATCAAAGAATAATCACCGCTCTGCAAAAATGATGGGGTCCAGTTTAAATCACCAGTCGTGCTGTCTAATGTTAAACCATCTGGTTTTGATCCAGAGATTGAAAAAAACAGAGAATCTGATTCTACATCTGTTGCTGAAACCGTTAAATTCAGAGTATCTCCTTCATTAACTGTCTGGTCCTGTATATTTACTATTACCGGATGATTGTTTATACTCAAAGTGACAGGACGGGTATACAGTGTTAAATCAGTGGCCATTGTGTTGGTTGCCTTACATATATAAACACCTGCATCTGAAGATTGTAAAGAATCGATTGTCAGGGTACTACTGGTTGCACCAGAAATATTCGAGCCATTCTTGATCCACTGATACTGGGTAGCAGCACCTCCAGCTGACACAGTTAAAGAAAGATTGGTTCCTATTGTGACAGACGTATCTTTTGCAGCCCCAATGCTGTCCTGAGGAGAGTAATTAATACCTGTAATTCCGACATTTGGTTCTATATCTTCGAAGGTGAAATTGTTATTATAAATTTTTGTTGTTGTTAAGTTGGCAAGACTTGATAGATCAGGTAGAGAATCGAATCTATTATCTTGAACTTCAAAAATTATTAAATCAGACATATTAGCAAAGCCAACTGGAACACTACCATTTAAACCAGTATTATTCAGAAAAAGGAACTTCATATTAATCAAATTACCAATTTCTTGAGGAATTTGACCTATGAAACTATTGTTATTCAGATATAAAATCTGGATATTAATCAAATTACCAATTTCTTTTGGGATAGTGCCCGTAAACTGGTTTGAAAACAAATACAAATTAGTTAAACTTGTCATGTTACCTATTTCAGGTGGGATTTGACCAGTTAGACTATTACTATTGAGGTTAAATGTTGTTAAATTAGTGAGATTATATAATTCCGGAGGAATTGAACCACTAAGGTCATTGCCGTTAAGCCAAAGTTCTTTCAATTTTACAAGGCTGGCTAGTTCTATGGGTATAGTGCCCGATAAATTATTTAGGTTTAGATATAATGTCTGTAAACTGTCTAAAGTACCTAACTCGGGTGGAATTGAGCCAGTTACTCCAGTACTTTGAATCCACAAATTTGTCAAATTTGTTAAACTACCTAGCTCGGGTGGAATTGAGCCAGTTAGACTAATATCACTAAGTGATAGACTTTGTAATTTCGTAAGATTACCTAACTCTAGTGGAATAGAACCCGTTAGACTATTATAACTAAGATCTAAACTGACCAAATTAGTTAAAGTACCTAATTCTGGTGGAATTGAGCCTGATAAACTATTATGATCTAGACCTAAATAGGTCAAATTTGTTAAAGTACTTATTTCTGGTGGAATTGAGCCGATAAGATTATTGCCACCTAAATATAAGGTTTCCAATGCTGTAAGGTTGCCAATCTCCGAAGGCATGGTACCCGTTAGATTAATAGATGAAAGAAATAACATAGTTACTCTTCCAGAAGTTACAGTTACTCCAGACCAGTCTGCTACTGAATTCCCTGCAAGCCAATTTGTTTTATCTGTCCAGTTCGCGCCATCAGTTGAATTATACAAAGCAACGAGAGCAAGTGAATCAGTTTTGACACCTGTTGACCATGTTTTAACAGCACCGTAACCACCGGCTGTAGTTATCTGCTCCTCATTACTAGTGCTAACTTCTCGTGCCCAAATATTTCCACCACGGCTAAAAACAATAAAACTATCATCCGGAGACCATATACCATTAGTGGAACCGTTATCTGTTGTTAATTGTGCAACGTTTGTAGTATTTAAGTCATACGTGAATAAGTTTAGTGATGACGATGAGCCAAAGGTAAACAGTACTTTTGATTTATCGTTAGAGACAGTTGGATAATTTTCATAAAGTGTACCTGCAGTGGAACTCCAAAGCGTCTCAGATTGCGAACCATCTGTCTTCACTTTAAAAAGTGAACAGTCATAGGATGTTCTGTTGCTTCGTGCTGTAATTGCCCAATCGGAATCTATAAAGCTTCCTGAAGCATAATCGTAGGAACTTGATACTGGGTTTGGATTGAACAACGAATAGGTCAAGGTGTTAGTATTTAACATCCAAGCAGAACCGCCAGAACCCCAGGGTTCAAAAGCGGTTACAAGTAAAGAGTCTCCATGCCAGGCTGTAGGCAAGCTTAGGTCGAGAGAGGTAGGCACCATAGCCGCATCAGTTCCATCTGCGTCCATTATCCACACTTGATATCTAGAGGAAGTCGCGTTGGACATGAAAGCTATTTTTGTTCCATCTGGAGATAATACTGGATATCCAACTCCACCGGAGGAAGGTGTATAGATTGTACTCTCATTGCGAGATGCCAAATCCATCTTTACAATACTTCCAGCCTTGACAAAATAGATATCACCAACTAGACTAAATTGCCCATAGGTATTATTAGAAAGAAATAAAACTAACAGCAATATTACTATTCTTAATTTCACATTAACCTCAAGAATTGTATTATATTGTTTTATAATGAGTAGAAACAGTAAGTCATTTATTATCGGCATGAATATCAGTATCTTTAATGATTCCCATTGAAAATTCAAATATTTTTTCTTGACGACATAGAAAGATGATTAATATACTGCCAATTTTTCATGATTGATTAAATAATAAATATAAACTTGACAGTATCCGACAAAAAAAAGACGGTTTTTTCACCGCCTTTCAATATCAGGTATTTCACCTAATTATCATCCAATCTAGCACGCCGTCTTTTCAAATCACCAGGTCGTTCCCTTCTCCGTTGTCCCGGTGGAAACAATCGCCATTTAATGAGCCAATGGTAAAACTTTTCAATCAATTTGCTTCCAGACATTATTTACCTCCGTTATTACCGTTTTTAACAAGTTTCATTTTTGAATTTCCGTTATCTGTATTCAGCTTCGACCACGCAAAACAGGCGTAGTGCGCCACTTTTTCTAGATCGTGCTCCTTATTACTCCCTGTGTGTAGCCTGATTGCATACTTAAGAATGTTCCAGAGGCATGTCTCTATATCTGTCATCGTCATCAAATCAACTCCGTCATCCATCCCATACTTCTGCACCGTTCGCTCTTGAATATACTTTTCCATGTGTTTAGAGAACTTCCGCCATTCTTCAACTCTGTCAATTGGTTCCTTGCCGTTGGTGTGACCATTATCCGGTTCAAAGTCTTCTCTCTCTATAACCGTTAAAGGGATGGCTTCCCAGTTCTCGGCATCAGGTTTCGTATCAAACTCTGCCAATAAATCCGCCTTCGCCTCTGTGTTGAGGTTATGATAGTAAATTTCAAATTGTCGTGTCATAAGATATTCCTTTTGTTAATTTAACAATGCGAGAATCTGTCCTCCTGTTTTCTGTAAATTGTATTGTGCAGCGGCAGTTAGCCCCTGAAATTTGGGTGCAGAAGTATATGCGTTTATCACAGAAAACATAGTATTTCCAGGCTCTGTCTCATATCCCCAAGACACTGCTGCTCTTTCATTTTCTGAAAGTTGAAATTGTCTGTTAAAAGTTTTAATCGTTTCAATCGGATTATCTACAGGCGTATCCAATGCTATCTTAAACTGTTTTTTATGCACGTTTAGATTATCCAGGACTCTATTCATTACTTCTGGAAACTCTTCATTGATTTTCTCAGATAGATGCTTGCGCGAATATGATTCCTGTGTTTTATGAATTAGCCCATTTTGACAAACAATCCGGTAGGTGTATGATGTTATTTTTATGGAACTGATCCCAGTTTCCGAATTAACAATTGAGGTTCCGGGAATGTACTTATCTTTCTTTATTTGAAACTGTTTCTCTTGATCGGGAATATTGATGGCCATGAGATTGTCATCAAACATAAATTCAACTGGTGCATCATTTTTGAGTCCATATTTTTCCAATAACTCGATAATCTGAGTATTATTATATGGAACATATTTCTCAGTAAATATACTTCTGACGGAATCACCTTTGAACCGGAACAGTAAAGATTCATTGGTAACACTCTGCAGCCAATATTCCAGATTCTCTTTCTGGAGTTCCTCAGGACACCGTGAAATGTAATTGTGTGGAACGTTGCACCTATACGCCATAGATTTTTGAGCCATGGTCTTCATTGGATGAGTCTCTGATCCAATCTTAATTGAGTCAATGGAATTGAACGACAGGCTCCTTACAGGTATGACTTCATCTCGGCAATCTTTAGCATAATCTCTGACTTGTTCAGCGACTTTTCCTAATTTTGTTAGTTTTTTCATGTAATTTTCTCCTTTTGACATTAATTTTCTGGATTTTCTAATTATTTACTGCTGGTAAAATGTTGAATTGTATACAATTATGAGGGCTGACGCTTCCAGAGGAGAGCACTGACTCGTTCAGAAGCAGAAGAGTTTGATTGGAGGCTGACTCATCCTTTCACATTTATGACCACCTAACCTGAATCAACCTTACCCACCTAACTGACACCTAACTGTCACCGGTGATTTCATCAAGGAAATGACTTTTCTTCGCTGGCTGGTTAAGATACGTATGTGTCCAACTGAGGTACAGCAAAGTCATTGCGCGGCTGCATCCAACAAAACAAATCCTTCTCTCTTCCTCAATATCTCCCTTATTTGAAGGCATGATCCCTTCAACGAGGCCAGGGATCATAACCACTTGAAACTCCAAACCCTTTGCCTTGTGTATTGTCATTAGCTTGATTCCGTCAGTGTCGGTAGCTGAAACATCCTTGAATGTGTCAACATACTGTAAGAACAGTTCAATAGAATTGTATTTTGCTCCCGCAAGAGTCAACTGATTGATGTTATCTATCTTGGAATCGTCAGGAGTTGGAATATCATCTTCAGAAATAAATGCGTCATAATCCAATACTTCACGTAGAATCTGTAATGTCTCCGCAGGTTCAAGCTTGCCAACATCTTTGACCAGAGGTTCAATCAGTCTAATGAAATCTTTGACATTCTTCTTCTGATAAGGGAGTGTAATTGGCATGCTCTTTAAACCTTCATACAGGTAGATATTCTGTTCGGAGGCATACTGTTCAAGTTCTTTGATAAACTTGCGACCTAAGTATCTTGTGGGTACATTTAGAACATGTAATAATGATTCGTCACCCTCATCAGATAAAGGATTGTTAATTACAGTAAGATAGTCCAACAGAATTTTCACTTCCCGCCTTTGATAGAAATTCATTCCATTCTCAATTACATATGGCATCTGATTCTGCGACAGGTATTCTTCCAAAATTCTGGACTGAAAGTTACATCTATACAGTATGGCTATATCCGAATGCTTAAATCCCCGCTCCAGAAGTTCTTTTATCTCATTCACAATATTGATCGCTTCTCCTTCTTCTGATGATGATTCAATTATGATTACATCGTCGCCATCTTTATTCTCAGTGCGGAATTCTTTTTCTGTCCGTTTCTCATTGTGCTGAATAAGGTTCTGGCAGGCTTTCAATATCTGGGGAGTGCTTCTGTAGTTTAAGCTGAGAATGTATTGTTTAACATGGGATGACAGGTTTTGAACGTCATACATCAAATCTGGGCGTGTCCCGGTGAATCCGTAAATTGACTGATCAGGATCGCCTACAACAAAAAGGCTTGAACCGTTGTCAGTATTCCCGGCAATTAATTTCAGTATTTCCATCTGTACAACATTAGCATCCTGAGCCTCATCCTGAGAAATATGAAGGAATTTTTTCTGGTAGTATTGTCTTATTTCTGTATTCTCTGAAAGTAATTTATAAGCCTCAAGCAACAGATCGTCAAAATCATATCTCAGTTTCTTCTGTTTGTCTGATTCATATTCCTCATAAACCTGTGCGATTTTATCATAAGTTTTATCACCTGCATGGAGTATCTTAAATTCTGCGACATTAATAAGGTTGTTCTTAGCGAGTGAAATTTCTCTGAGAACCAATCCAACTGAAATATTTCTTATCCTTAATCTTTTTAATATGGTCTTAATGAATATTATCTGTTCTTTTCCTGTGAGAAGCTCAAAGACTCGTCCGGAATGTTTAAGTAGATGCAGACAGAAACTGTGTATTGTCATCAGTTTAACATGTTGCGCCTGTTCCTTAAGTTCTGGTTCAAGCCTTTCTTTCATTGTATATGCGGCGTTATTGGTAAAAGTGAGTCCAAGTATCTGTGTGGGATCAACGTCATGTTTTTGAACAAGATTACTGATTCGTCCGATTAACGTCCTTGTCTTTCCTCCTCCTGGTGGAGATTCTACAATAATGATTCCAGTATAAATTTGAGCGGCTTCAGATTGTTCTTCATTCAGTTCTATCATATATATTATACCTCCTTTCTAAGCTGCTTCACTTAAGAACCAGTCATTACAGGCATTGGCAAACTGGCAGTAGTTACACTTCCATGAATTGGGATTGGGAATAAACACTTCTTTACTGATGCCTTCCCATACCGCCTGCACCTGTTTTATTGTTCTTCTGTCATCTTCCTCAGAACGGCTGGTATAATATGACTCAAACTTGGGTTTACGTGTTTTAATAAGTGTGTCAAAACGTAATAGAATTTCACTTCCTGTATATTCGGTCTGTTGTGCTGCGAGGTTATATAGGGACATTTGAAAATTCTTATTGACTTCCTCTATTGAAAATGCCCGGGAAGATGTCTTGTGATCAATGATCGTAATTACTTTTTCATCATCTTCAATTACCAGATCCATTACACCGATAATATTTATCGGCACGCCTTCAATCTGAAAAATGAAGGATTTTTCTATCCCAAGAATTGTATAATCGTACTCAGGAAGGTTGTTACAATACACTGACAACAGTTCTTTGCCTTCAAGTAGAAGTATATTGTAATCCTTTCCTTTTGAATATTGTATATCATCCCGTATCTCGGTGATACTTTGCCAGATTTCTTCGAATAGAACTTGAAGTTCTTTCAATGTCATAGTCATCCCAGCCTCAAGTGACGAGTAGAAAGATTCCAAAACACTGTGGATGGCTGTGCCAAATAACATAGCATCTGATGTGAACTCTGATTTTAAACAGTCAATTCTTCCAAACATATATGATAAGGAACACTCCGTATAATCCCCTATTCCAGATGAACTAAGATGTGGTTGTTTTCTTAATTTTTGTATTGAATTCATAAAAATTCCTCCAAGAAATGGTAAAGGGAATGAACTTTTCAGTCCAATCCCTTCGTATGTGAATTGTATTATATATATGTAATTATGTGTTACGCAGCTTTTTGCAGGTCGTGTATAAAAGAAGCCGCTTCTTTTGCGCTCAATTTTGAAATAGACTTGTCAAATTGCTTCAGCGACATCTCTTCAAGCGTTTCTGTTTCAATATTACGGCGTTTAGCCAGGTTAAGTATGGCTTTTTTCTGTGTCTGTGAAATCTCAGGAGGAGACTTCGTCTCTTTCTTGTTTGTCTCTTTCTTATTCGTCTCGCTCTTTTTAGCACTTTTGGATGTTGAAGCCGCCGGCTTTACTGGTTCAGTTTTTGTTTCTGCGCCAATTACTTCCGAGTAATCTGTAAGTTCTTCGAGGGCAGTCATTCCTACGTTAGTGAGATCACGCAAACAACGAGCTTTTGCCCTGGTCGAAGCCATTCTAATCAAATGTTTTGCCACTTTGTAATTACAGTTTTGTGGATTTGCGTCTCCAAAATCTGTGAAAACTTTCCCATCGCTTGTTATAGCTGTAGCTTTACAGATAGCTGTATTTCCATTATTTGAGTCAGGTTCTTTTACCAGTTCCACTTCCATCTTTGAAAGTCCAATCTGCGTTGCAAGATCAAGAAGCCCGGCGTACAATACAAAATCCCGTCCTTCAATCGTTTGGATGAACTTCTTTTCCAGTTTAGGCGTCTGTTTTGCCGTCGTCTTTCTCTTTTTTGCCTGGTTTTCTGCCATGTTTACCGTCCTTCTTTTTGTTGTTAAATAAACTCGCTACGAATTTTGCTATTTCAAGCACAGTGCGAGCAATTATTGAAAAGTCCTTTGCTTTCATAAGCCTCCCCATTTGTAAAATTTTAAAAAGGTAGATCATCATCATTTTGTGATTCTCCTTCTTTAGGTTGTTTGTTTACTTTAATAAACTCGATTGACTGTGCAATGATTTGAAGTTTACTTCTCTTCTCTCCAGAATCTGTTTCCCAGGAGTCTTGTACCAGTCTGCCTGAGACGGCTATCTTTGCTCCTTTGTGTAAATACTGCTGGACAACATCCCCCAGCTTACGGAATGCTGTAACCTGTATCCAGCCTGTTTTGTCTTTTCCGCAAGAAAATGCTAGATTCAAAGTGGCGATTGTGTTGCCATCTGAATCATAACGGATCTCAGGATCAGCTCCTAAATTGCCGGAAATTGTAATAACATTTAACATAAAAAACACCTCCATTTTGTATGTAGGATTAACCAAGTTTGTGTGTCACACAATATTTAATATATATAGTTAAGAGTGTGTTTATGTTTTTGTACCATGCAATGTCATATTTGCTTGAATTTAGACGAATTAGACAGTATATTGATTCTAATATTTTAAAAAAGCAAATTGTTCATATGGAAGACAGATGGTATTCACTAAATGAGATTGCAGAATGTCTTGGTGTGAAACTAAATTATTCAAAGGAAATTTAAGATATATTGTTATTAGGTCATTATGAAAACAATATTTAGCATACTTAAGTATTTGTTGATAATATCAAGCTGGTTAATTCTTCTTGTTGGAGTATTGTGGTTACTTTGGCTTTTTGTCACAGTAGTTCTTCCCTTCCTATTAGTTTTAGCAATTATAGTCATAATTTTATTTATTGTTTTAGGTAAAACTGCTAATAGTGAAAGTATTAATTATGAAAATAATTCTGAAGAATATGATTATCCTGACTTGGATATATTTATACCACCATCAAAGAATGAATTACATGAAAAAGGATTTGAAACTGAGTACGTTGCTTCTGGCTATTTGAAAGTTTATCACCCAAATTATCCAAAACACATCGCTATAATTGAAAAAGGAGGAAGTATATCTCTTTCGCAAGATATAGCAGATAAAATACCGGGGCAAAAAAGTTATCGAACAGGTAATGTCGGGAGATTTATTTACAGATGGGATGAAGCCAAGGATTATTCATCGGAAGAAATTATAAAACTACTTTATAACAGTATTTAAGAAAACACAACTTATGGAGTCCATATTGAAAACCAAATAATATGAATAGTTTATCCTCAAATAGAAATCAACATTTGCTCTCAATTAATTCGTTGATAAATGAGCTTGAAAAAAGCAAGAATTATTATGAGATCAATGCCAATGATTTTTTTGCCCTCACGTTTATTCAGATACTGTAAATGAAATAATACAGCATTTATATGACGGTGAATTTATAATAAAAGGATTCAGCGGGGACGAATGACTAGATGAAGCCGCAAAATACTATAACGGAACACTTTCAATAGAGAATGCCAACAAAGAATTATGCTGCCAGTTGTTAACGACAAACATCAGAAAAGAAAGATTCTGACATTACAGTCTCTGACCACTTCATATCAGCTGCAGGAGCTAAATGACCTCTATCATAACCCGAACGTCTATAATCAGCCAAAGAAGCAGAGCCATTTTTTACAGCATTATCGGCTCGAAAATTATCTTTGCGTTCAGCAGTGCCTTCGAGCATTTCTTGCGACAAGAAATGTATTACCCATTCAGCCTGTTCATACTTTTCGTTATATTTGAGTATAAATGCAGAGTGTTTTACGATTTGGTCGTTTGATAAGTGAGTTGGAGTAAAATTATATAGTTTTTCTGATAATGACTGTGCAAATAACATTGAGGGGAAAAGTAAAAACAGCACAATATTACAGAAAAAAGCTCTTCTCTCACATCTGACTGCGCTTTTTTTCACATCAACCTCAGAAAGTAGAAAAATATTCATAAATATATGGAATACTTATACATAAATCAACCTGAATAACATCACAAATTAATAACTTGTAAAATACTTCACAAAAACCTATATTCAATAACTTTAAATAATATTTTCAATTAGAATAATATTTGGAAACAATGTCTAACAATGAGAATACTTATTTTAACGGGAGAAATATGATTCCATTAGAGGATATAAAAGAACAAATTGTTAACTGCAAAATAGGCTCCGACCTTTCACACAAGAAAGAAGTCACCTTTTTGCCTGACATTCTCCTTGATAATGAAAAAATCAACATTTTGTTTGAGGCTAAATCACAAAATGCCGAACCACATTTGATTTGCGGATTATTTATAGGAACGGATGATAGATTAATATTTCTGAAATCTTCAAAATACGAAATTTTAGTATTTGAGCAATTTCTGTACGATGATATAATTAAGATAAAAGCAAAGCAAAGGTCAAATCTTATATCTAAATTAATGAGATATCCACAAATAATTATTGAAACTAATGACGAATCCCAAAAGCATGTGTTTCTTGCATCAGGTTATGAGTTTTTTACAGATGACTTAGAAACAATCGTATCATTTTTAAATAAAACACTTGAACTCTACAGAGATAATTAGGAAAAATCTTTAGTATACCTAAGAAAACTTTAGCTTCGAACAATTCTTTTCAAAACAAAGAAATCAGGCCAACTTGTTCTGAACCGCTACAAATTAATGTACGAATCAACAAAGCTTTAAGAGGCCATATTAATATCCACTACCCACTTATAGGAAAAAGAAAAACAAGGTGTAAATGCCTCTATAAATCTCCCCGCTAACGTAGTTTTCATGCTCATCGTATACTTTGTATTGCTGACGGTTGTGAGTGTCTGGAGAATCGGGCTTTGCTGAAATCAGATATTCAGTATTTCATCAACTTAAAGATACTTTGAAATATATTCATCCGATATTCCACATTCCCTTGCGCCCATAATCACTATCTTTCTATACAATGAAGATGGCTTCCCTCTTCGTTTCCATTTTCGAAAATAGACCTTAGCTTCATATATTTTATCTTCATTATCTTCAATTTCAACTTCCATCCTGTCATAATTATTCGGGTATCCTTCATATCCATCTAAAGCAATAAGATTTTCTTCATTTATTTCGTATAATCCGCCATATACCTTACTGTTTTTAGATTTCACAATATTCCCTACTGCCCCAGCACACTTTTTCGAATTGCCATCATAAACGAATTTATACCCTATCAAAAATGCTTGTTTGATGAATTTACTGCCTGGACATCGCTCTTTCATCTGCTGATGGAGCATATTTGAACCGTAAGCAAAATAGAGCAGCTGTTTGTCTTTATGTTTTTTATATACCAATATTCACCTTTAAATTAGCAATGATAAGGTTATCAAAAAGCGGGTATTTTTTATTCTTTAAATCCGATATCAATTTAACATACGACTCTGTCAATCACAAGTGAAATACCGAGTTTTTGAATCCTTATATTGAATACAATGTCAGCTATACATCCAACTTTTTATTATATATATTTTCCGACTCCCGCTTCTCCTCTCCTCCGATATTATATAGGAATAATGTACAAGAGGGAAGAATCGCCTGACTGTCTGAACAGACCAGCATAGGTTCCATACTCGACTGACTTTTGAAACGCACAAGTAAAAATCGACTCTTCTACTCTTTTCTCTCCTGCCGTTAACTTTATACCCATCACAATAGAACTGTCTGGAATACCGGCTTTCCGTACGTATTTATACCCAATATTACATGTTATGCTGTCTAAACAGCCCTCTCACGTATATTCAATATCTATTTGACTTTAAGCTCAAATCTGCTTATCTTTCAAGATTATATTATTCTGCAAATCATTCATCACAAAAATACATTCTAAAATCCGATACAGAACTCTTATTACGCCCAATTGAATTGAGCTGAAATTAAGGGCATTCCTGATAAGACGATTTTTATCATTTAAATAGTGATAATTTTCACGTAACACTTTCCTATCAAGAGGTTTCATATGATCGGCAAAACGATACAACACTACAAGATACTCGAGAAACTTGGCGAAGGCGGAATGGGTGTCGTCTACAAAGCCGAGGACACCAAGCTAAAACGCGACGTAGCGTTGAAGTTCCTACCCCGTCATATCTCGGATGATGACAAGACTATTGAACGATTCAAGATAGAGGCTCAAGCTGCTGCTGCGTTAAACCATACCAATATAGCGACTATCTACTCAATAGAAGCAGCCGACAGTGAGACATTTATCGTCATGGAGTATGTAAAAGGTATGAACCTTAAGGATAAAATAGATTCCGGTCCGATAGAGATAAACGAAGCTCTCAACATAGCAATACAGATAGCAGAGGGGCTTTCAAAAGCCCATGAGAAAGGTATTGTTCACAGGGATATAAAGCCTGCAAACATAGTTATTGCTGATGACGGTACTGCGAAGATCCTTGATTTCGGACTGGCTAAAGCTGTAGATGTCTCCATCACCAAAACCGGGACTACTCTCGGTACTGCTGCCTATATGTCGCCAGAGCAAGCTAGAAGTGAAGAAGTTGACCACAGAACGGATATCTGGTCTCTTGGAGTTGTGTTATATGAGATGCTCGAAGGCAAACGTCCTTTCAAAGGAGAATACGAATCCGCCGTTATGTATTCCATTGTAAACACCGACCCTGAGCCGATGGATAATGTCCCTAAAGAGTTGCAAAATATCGTTTTAAAATCTCTAATAAAAAACTCTGATGAAAGGTATCAGTCAGCCAATGAAATATTAAAAGACTTACAAACTGCCCAAAAAGAGATTGAAACAACAATGAATGAAATAAGCAGCGAATCCAAAAAACCAAAGCCGTCGATTGCCGTCCTCCCTTTTGCAAACATGAGCGCCGATCCGGAGCAGGAATACTTCTGCGACGGAATGGCTGAAGAGATCATCAATGCCCTGACGCATATAGAAAACCTGAAAGTCATTGCACGTACATCCGCGTTCATGTTCAAAGGTAAACACGAGGACATGCGGGAGATCGGTAAAAAACTTGATGTTGAGCATCTACTTGAAGGCAGTGTTCGTAAAGCGGGCAATAAACTTAGGATAACCGCACAGCTCATAAAGGTATCTGACGGAAGCCACCTCTGGTCAGAGAAATATGACCGGGAGCTGGAAGATGTGTTCGAAATACAGGATGAAATATCACTGACAATCGTGGATAAACTGAAAGTGAAACTTCTAAAAGGACAAAAAAATCAGATAAGAAAAAAAGTTACTGATAACATGGAAGCATATAATTTATGTCTAAAAGGAAGATTTCAGTACTGGCATTTTACTGCTGATTGTATGAAGGAAAGTATAGATTATTTTGAACAGGCACTTAAAATTGATAAAAACTATGCACCTGCTTATGCCGGTTTGGCTCAATCCTATTGGGGTATGGGTTCCGAACTGGGAACTTTACCTCCGAATGTTGCCCTCCTGAAAGCAAAAGAATATGCTCAAAAAGCCTTAGAACTGGATGATAACTTGGCGGAAGCTTACCAATCTCTTGGTATAATAAGCCTAACATATGATTTTAATATAAAAATTGCTGAGCAACATTTTCAGAAAGCTCTCAGTTTAAACAACGGCAATCATGAGATATATGATAATTACGCTTTTTGTATATTCTTGCAAGGAGAGTTTGAGAAAGCATTAGAGCTGCATAAAACGGCTATTAGCCTCAATCCAATGTCTGCACTTACAGTATGCAACCATGGAATATATCATTACTTTTGCGGCTTGTATGAACAAGCTGTCATACTGGGCAATAAAGCTGCTGAAATTAATCAGGAACTTCCCTTTCCATATATATTCCTTGCACAAATTCATGCAGAAAATGATAATTGTATCGATGCTTTGGATGCGGCAAATAAACTGGAAACAATAGCTGGAGATGTGATCGGCTTTATGGGCTGGGTTTCTTTTGCATACATGAAGTGCGGAAAAATTGAGGAAGTAAAGCGCCGCCTGAAGAAACTTTTACAGTGTACAGAAGAACACCATGCATCATTTTCAATCGGGCTTATTTATTCTTTGTTGGGTGAGATTGATAAGGCATTTGAATGGCTGGAAAAATCCATTGAAGAACGATCACGACTTCCACAGTTAACCCTGAAAATGCAGATGTGGGACAATATTAAATCAGATTCCCGATATGTCGAAGCGCTGAGCAAGGTAGGATTAAAACCATGATCGGTTCAACGATAGCACATTATAAGATCCTCTCCAAACTCGGTTCCGGCGGAATGGGTGTGGTGTATAAAGCTGAAGATACAAAACTCGAACGGAAAGTTGCTCTAAAGTTCCTTCCTTCCCACTATACTGCCGATGAGAAAGCAAACAAGCGATTCAAACGTGAAGCACGAGCTGCTGCGAAGCTGAATCATCCGAATATTGTGACTATTCATGAGATTGGTGAGCACGACGCCCCCAATGGGGGGATTCAAACATACATCGCTATGGAGCATGTGGACGGCAAGTCTCTTCGGGATGTTATGGAGGAAGGAGAAATAGCTGTCGACCGGGTGACCGATATTGCTACACAGATATGCGAAGGGCTCAGTGAAGCGCACAAAGCAGGTATCACCCACCGCGACATCAAACCGGAAAACATTCTTATTGATAACTCCGGGCGTGTAAAACTCCTAGACTTCGGTCTTGCCCAGATGATTGGTATGACGAGGTTAACCATAGAAACATCAACGGTCGGCACAGCAAAATACATGTCTCCCGAGCAGTACAAAGCTGCAGATATAGACCACCGTACAGACATCTGGTCATTTGGTGTAGTGTTATTCGAGATGCTGACAGGAAAGATACCATTTCAGGGTGAATACGAAGCGGCTGTTATGTACTCGGTAGTTAATACTGAACCGGAAAAAGCAACATCTGTGCGTCCTAATATCCCAAAATATTTTGACAACATAATTAAAATGTGCCTTGTAAAGGATCCGGCAAAGAGATATCAGAATGTGCTGGAGATACTGAAAGAGTTAAAAGCTCCATCCCCTCTTACTATTTTAGAACCCGGACCCAATACCGAAAGATCGATAGTGGTCTTGCCATTCGAGAATATGAGTTCCGATCCTGAACAGGAATACTTCAGTGATGGTTTGACAGAGGAGATCATCACCGATCTTTCACATATTCATGACCTTAGAGTTATCTCACGTAATTCTGCAATGATGCTGAAAGGTTCACGCAAAGAGACAAAGACGATTGCAAAAGAACTGAATGTGCAGTATGTACTTGAAGGTTCTGTCCGCAAAGCCGGAAACAACCTGAGGATAACCGCCCAGCTTATTAATGCGCCTGCAGACGATCACGTTTGGGCTGAGAAATACGACGGCATCCTTGACGATATATTCGATATTCAGGAGAAAGTATCGCGATCGATAGTTGATGCGCTTAAGGTTAAATTGACACATAAAGAGAGCAAGCAGATTGCTGAACGGCCAATAGATAATGTTGAGGCGTATGAATATTACCACCATGCCAAACGAGAAATTTATAGAGGTACAGAAGAAGGTTTAAAGCGAGCTATTCAAGACCTGCAATTAGGATTGGAGATTGTCGGAGAAAATGCACTTCTCAACAAAGGAATGGCTGAAGTGTATCTCCACTATTATGAATATGGTGTGAAAGCAGATGAGGAAACTCTCTTAAATGTAGAAAAATATGCAAATATGTTTATGGTAGACCAGCCCGACTCTGATGACAGCTATTATCTTTTAGGGAGAATTGAACGATTCAGGGGAAGTACTTCTAAAGCCGCCCAATATTTTGAAAAAGCATATGCAATTAATCCTGAGAATACGGATGTTTTGCTGTTTCTTGGTAATGCTTACGGTATACATGTGGGAAACACTTCTCTTGCAGATCAGATGTGTAAAAAACTGTTGGAATTAGATCCTCTCACACCCTTAAATTACTGTGTACTGGGAATATTCCAAATGTATGCAGGACAACTTGAAGATGCATTATCTGCTCTTCATAAATTTGCCAAATTAGCTCAAGATGATCTTATAGCGAATCTTTTCAGAGTCTATATTTATGCCTGGAAAAATCAGTATGATAAAACTAATGTACTGGTTGACCAAATGGTAAATCAGAAATCTCTGAGCCGGACGCATGATATCTTTGCAGAATGGTGCTTGTTTTTTAAGTATGCCTTAAAAGGAGACAAAACAAAAGCACTGAAAACAATATCTGAGGATACAGAGACTTATATCTGGAATGATCCTGAGTTAATGTGGCTTGGTGTATGCAATTATGCACTGATAGATGAAAAAGAAGAGGCTTTTAAATGGTTAGAGCATATAATAGATAAGGGCTTTATTAATTATCCCTTTCTGAGCGAACATGCTCCCTTCCTCGAAAATATCCGCAGCGAGCCACGGTTCAAGAAGCTCATGGAGCGTGTCAAACACGAATGGGAGAACTTTGGAGTTGAAAATGCTCCGCCGTTTATTGAAGAGGAGGAAACAGAATTGTCAGAGAGTCAGGAAAAATCCATAATCGTTCTGCCGTTTGACGATATGAGCCCGGATAAGGATAACGAGTATTTCAGCGACGGATTGACCGAGGAGATCATAACCGACCTTTCGCATATCCATGACCTTCTGGTGATTTCGCGAAGCTCTGCTATGACGTTTAAGGGCAAAGACAAAAAGATCAAGGAGATCGCACGGGAAGTCAATGTTCAATATGTCCTCGAGGGCAGTGTACGCAAAGCAGGCAATAATCTCCGTATCACTGCACAGCTAATTGATGCAACAACCGATGCTCATCTCTGGGCTGAGAAGTACAGCGGTACACTCGATGATGTATTTTACATTCAGGAGAAAGTATCTCGATCAATTGTAGATGCTCTTAAAGTTAAATTAACTGCTAAAGAGGATGATAACCTTGCAGAGAGATCTATCGAAAATGCTCAAGCTTATGATTGTTACTTGAAAGCACGTCACGGAATTTATCTCTGCACAGAAGAAGGATTGAATCGAGCACTTCAGGATCTGAAATTAGGATTGGAGATTGTAGGTGATAATGTTCTTCTTTACAAGGGCATGGCTGAAGTATATCTCCAATATTATGAATACGGTTTTAATGCCGTCGAAGAGACTCTCTTAAATGTGGAAAAATATGCAAAAAAGGTT
>JBHPLC010000020.1:0-40931 GCA_042564455.1 Candidatus Zhuqueibacterota bacterium
GACGGATCCGGTAGATCTTCTTACCTATGAAAGTGATGCCCTCCCTATTAAGAAGGCTGTTCCGTGGGCTGTTGTTTTTCCTGAAAATACAAAAGAAGTATCGGAAACTGTAAAGATTCTTTCCGGGGCAGGAATCCCTTTTGTTCCTCGCGGCACAGGTACAGGATTAAGCGGCGGATGTCTGCCGGTTAGAGGCGGGATCGTAATATCTCTGACCAGAATGACCAGAATACATGAAATAGATCTAAATAACAGGTATGCAGTAGTTGAACCGGGAGTGATAAATCAATGGATATCTGAAGAGGTAAAAAATGCCGGTCTGCATTTTGCCCCGGATCCATCAAGCGGCCATGCCTGTACTATTGGCGGTAATGTTGCCGAAAATGCAGGAGGGCCTCATACTCTAAAATATGGAGTTACGGTAAACAATGTTCTTGCTCTCGAAGTTGTTATGCCAGATGGGAAGATCGTAAACTATGGGAGCTGTTTTCCGGAAACTCCCGGGTATGATATAACAGGTATATTAAACGGTTCGGAAGGTACATTTGCGATAGTAACAAAGATCACGGTGAAACTGACTCCATTACCTGAATCATATCTGACATTCTGTGCAATATATGATTCAGTTGAACAGGCGACAAAATCCATTTCAGGTATCCTGAGCGCCGGAATTGTACCAGCAGCAATGGAATTAATAGATAATGTTTTTATAAAGGCTTTAAATGAAGCGTTCGATATGAAATTTCCTGAAGATGCGGCTGCGATCATGATAATTGAGCTTGATGGTCAGGAAGCAGGAATGGATGCGCTTGGACAGAGAGTCAGAAAAATCAGTGAATCTTTTGGAGTAAGAAGCATAGAAGCGGCAAATAACGAAGAACAAAGACTAAAATTATGGAGTGCCCGTAAACTTGCATTTGGTGCAGTGGGAAGATTGAGTCCAAATTACTATACCTATGATTGTGTCGTACCGAGAAAGAGTCTGCCTGATATTCTTGCAAGGATATATGAGATCGGTAAACAGCATAATATAAAAATTGCTAATTCTTTTCATGCCGGTGATGGAAATCTTCATCCCCTTATGATGTATGATGAAAGGATCAGCGGTGATAGGGAAAACGTTGTAAAAGCCGGCGGTAAAATACTGAAAGCCTGCCTGGAACTGGGGGGTACGATATCCGGTGAACATGGAATTGGATCAGAAAAGAATAACTATATGTCCCTATTATTTAATGAGGATGATCTGAAATTTATGGTCGACTTGAAGAATGTTTTCGACCCAAATGAGATTTTGAATCCGGGTAAAATTTTTCCTGATAAATAAATTATGAAATTTTCAGCTGCGTAAATATACAAAGAACAATGACTGCTAATAAAACAGACGCATTAAAAGAGAATATCCTGAAGAAAACTGGTTCTGAGGATATAATACTTTCAGAGGGATTGGAATTTTATGCAATAGACGGAGTTGTTCCTGACCTGGCTTGTTATCCCCATAATACTGCGGAACTTCAGAAAATTATTCAGGCTTCCGACCAGGAAAAATTCCCGGTCATTCCTTTCGGAGGTTTTACAAGAGTTAATACATTTGAATATAGTGAGAGAAGTTTCGCAGCAGTTGACTTAAAACGGATGAATCGGGTGATCTTTTATGATCCTGCCGAATTCGTAATTATTCCTGAAGCGGGCATAACAATAAGTGAATTGAATAAAGTTCTGGCAGAGAATGGACAATTCTGCGGATTTAATCCTCCGGAAACCGAAAAGGCAACTCTGGGTGGAGTTTTAGCCTCAAATTCTTATGGATATTTTAGAGAGTTTTACGGTTTACCGAGAGATAATGTTCTGGGAATGAAATTTGTAAAAGCAGACGGTACTTTGATCAAATCCGGTGGAAAAGTGGCAAAGAATGTTGCCGGATATAACCTGCAGAGATTGATGACCGGATCCTGGGGAACGCTGGGTATAATTACTGAAGCGGCAATAAGAGTATATTCACTTCCGGATATTCAAAAGACCTTCACTGCAGAATTTTTATCTCCTAATGATGCAGCAAATACTATTATTTTGCTGCAGGATTCCTGTAATTCGCCTGTTTTTACGGCTGTATTAAGTAATATCAAAACGTCTGTGGATCAAAATTCAGATAAGATAAAAGTTATATTCGGAGCAGATGGGATAAAGGAAAATGTTGATAAAATGGTCGATAGATTTCACAAGGTATGCAAGGAAAATAATGTAATTGATACGAAACTGTTTTCGGAAGATGGATCTGTGTCACTAAGAAATAATATTTCAGAATTTAACTCTTCGCAATATTCGGGGATAATAATCAAGATATTATCAACAAGAATGGGGATACTGAATCTTTTTGAGGTGATCAACAACTCTCAAAATGATTTTATTTTAAAACCGGAAGTCCTGGCTTATCCCGGAAGCGGCGTAATGTATATAAGAATATCCGGGAGTAATGATTATCCTGAATCAGGTGAACTGAAAAATACAGTTTTACAAATTAAATCCTTATTGGATAATGACAATTGTTTTTGTGTATTGGAAAAGATCCCTAAAGAATTGAAGAAAGAGATGCATGTATGGCCGCAATTTAATGGTTACTCTCTGATGCAGAAAATAAAAACCAAATTTGATCCTAATAATATTCTTAATCCGGAAAGATATATCCGTACTCATTCATAATTTTGTTTACTGAAGTATAAAAATGAGTAAAACTGAAAATAAAAAAATGTTTGACTACGACAGTCTGTTTGACTGCATTCACTGCGGTTTATGCCTGACCAAGTGTCCGACATATGTTGTTACCGGCTCAGAAGCTGATTCTCCGCGGGGACGGCTGTTCCTGATGAGGTCGGTTGAGGACGGAAGAATAGATGTTAATTCTTCATTTATAAAACATATTGACCTCTGTTTAGCATGTCGGGCATGTGAGACCTCATGTCCATCCGGAGTAATTTATCATCCGCTTCATGAAAACTCTCAGAAACTTATTGCAGAGAAAACCGGCAGTAGTTTTTTAATCCGTATTCTTAAAAAGATAATTCTTGTAAATACATTCCCAAATCCCGGTTTACTGAAAGTGTTATTTGGATTGTTAAAGATATATCAGATCTCGGGATTACAGAATTTTGTAAGAGGCACCAGGTTTCTGAAACTTTTTTCCCGGAATTTATATAATGCTGAATTGAGCCTTCCAAAAATTGCAGGAAATAAATTGTTAAATATAAATGACCTTGAAAAGGGCGAGGTCAGACAAAAGAAGGTGCTGGGATTTCTGCGAGGTTGTGTAATGGACTATTTTTATCCGGGAACGAATATTAATACCATTAAAATACTCACTAATCTTGGATTTAAGATTGTTATTCCGGAAGAACAGCATTGCTGTGGTGCAGTCCACCTGCATAATAAAGAGTTTGAACTGGCAAAAGTGCAGGCGAGAAATACTATAGATGCATTTGAGAAGGCTGAAGTCGATTATGTGATAAGTAATGCAGCAGGATGCGGGACCATGATGAAGGAGTATGGCGATCTTCTGAAGGATGACAAGGAATATTCAACAAAAGCCACTGCTTTTTCAAGAAAAGTTAAAGATATCTCAGAATTTTTAGCCGAACATATTTCTTTGCTGGAATTTGTTGAGGTTAACAGGGATATTGTTTTTGATGATCCCTGTCATTTGCTTCATGGACAAAAGATATCCAGGGAGCCAAGGCAATTACTGGAGGCAATTCCCGGTTTGAATATCCTGCCACTTAAAGAAAACGATATGTGCTGCGGGAGTGCCGGAACATATAACCTGGCACAGCCTGAAATGTCTCAGAGAATCCTGAATCGAAAAATGGAGAATATAAAAAAGGCAAAAGCATCTTCAATTGTAACTGCAAATATCGGATGTATGATCCAGCTGAAAAAGGGTATTGAGCAAAATGGTGAAAAGATAGAGGTCGTTCACATTATTGATATTCTGTCCGAATCTCTATTTCAGAATGAACCAGGGAATAATAAGTAATTAAAGTTGTATAATCTAAAACTAAAATGAATGAGGAAAATATGAAGGATGATTTTATTTCTATTGCTGATCATTCTACCGAATGGATCAATGGAGTATTTGAATTAAGCGCTGACATGAAAAATAAGCTTAATAATGGTGAAACTTATCATCCGTTGAAGGGCAAGACACTTGCAATGGTATTTCAAAAACCATCGGCAAGAACAAGAATATCCTTTGAGATCGGTATGTTTCAATTAGGCGGTCATGCGCTCTATCTATCCCCAAATGATATTCAGATGGGTAAAAGAGAATCCACAAAAGACCTTGCCAGGTTATTTTCGAGATATAACGATGTTGTAATGGCCCGTTTGTTCGGCCATCATGATATTCTACAATTGGCTGAATATGCCTCGATCCCAATTATTAACGGTTTAACAGATCTGCTTCATCCATGTCAGATCATGGCGGATCTTTTTACAGTGAAAGAGCATTTCGGCAGAGTGTCCGATCTGAAGATAGTGTTTGTGGGAGACGGTAATAATGTTGCTAATTCCTGGATCAATATGGCCGGTAAATTCCCGTTCAATTTTGTTTTAGCCTGCCCTGAGGGTTATGATCCTGATGAGGTAATATTAGAAAACGCCAGAAATCAGGGAGTAGGATCAATTGAGGTAAATTATGATCCGTTTGATGCAGTTAAGGATGCAGATGTGATCTATACGGATGTCTGGGCAAGCATGGGACAGGAAGAAGAACAGGCAAAACGTGATAAAGACTTTAAAGATTTTCAAGTTAATTCAAAACTGGTTTCAAATGCCAAACCTGACTATAAATTCATGCACTGCCTGCCCGCTCACAGGGGTGCTGAAGTAACTGACGCAGTTATAGACAGTCCGAATTCGATTGTTTTTGATGAAGCTGAAAACCGTTTGCATGTCCAAAAAGGGATAATGGCTAAGCTGATGGTTTGATATTTCGCTGATATATAAGGGAAAATAATGCATAAACTGTTAATGAGATCAAATAAAGTTCCATTACTTATTTTTGTTATTCTTTGTCTTCTGGTCGTTATTATTTTTGGGGATTTTTCCGGAGAAGAAGTAGTCGCTGATACGGTAAAATATGAATACAGCGGTGAGGTTTTTGTTGACAGATTTTCGGATCTTGGAAATGAAAATTTAATATATCCCTCACAAGTAAGGATCAGTCCCTTTGGTGAGATCGTGGTTATGGATATGGGAAATTCCTGTCTTTATGTTTTTTCGCAGGAGGGAAAATTCCTGAGGAGAATAGGTGATAAAATTGATGATCCCGGTCAGCTGAAACTTCCGAGATATTTTGACATCAATTCCAAAGGTTATATATATGTATATGATAACGGGAAAAAAAGGATCACCATATTTAATCCGAACGGATCATTTTCCGGAATGATACCGGTTCATCTTCCGAATAATTCCCGTTTCTCAATAAATTATAAAGACCAGCTGGTAGTAAATATTCCTGCAAAAGGTTATTACATAACAGTGATATCCAAAGAAGGAAGACTTGTCAGGAATATTGGTAAAATACCGGTTTATAATTTTATATTACCTTCAGTAAACAGCTTATTTGCAGAAGGATTCCCTTTTGAGGATGCAGAAGGAGATTATTTTATATTTCTGAAACATATGCCTATGGTAAAAAAGTATAATTCAGTCGGTGTTCAGAAAGAAGAGTTCTTTCTGCATAAACCGCATGACAAATTTATTTTTCCGAGTGATTTAACAAAAGACAATATGAAATTATGGGTATTTCTTCCGGATATAGTTTTTAAGGATAGCAGGTTCTATGTACATCTCTGGAAAGGCGAGCTGCTTGTCCTTGATAACAGATTGAACTTACTTCAACATTTGTTCTTTGATCCTAATATCATGTTTGAGGAATCGGATAATTATTCATGGAAAAATAAGGCATTTGCATATTCACTGGAAGATTCATCAGTTTACTTTCCGACCGGTAATAAAAGAGAGATATATAAATTCTCTAAGAACAGAATATTGTATTGAATTTTATTTCAAACAATAATTAAGTATTAAGCTATTTGCATTACCATTTCTTGTTATTTCATTAATAAATCACTGTTTTTTGCATAATCTAAGAGAAGTTCAATTTTTTTTGAACTTTTTTGTATTGTTTGTCGTCCTAAGTAGGTAGTACAATCTCGTGAACAGTAAATAATTTAATAAATATACAACATTTCAGTTGTCAAGGTGAATTATATCGAAAAATGTAAATAAGTATAAAGGGATAAATAAATGAGGATTTTATGAAGTTACCAAAAAAACTTTTACAGGCAATTACAGTTATCATTGTAATGGGCATTCTGGGCTATTTTACATATAAACGAATTTTGCCTGAATTCGGAATATTCCAGAAGGAAGATCCGGAAATGACTCAGAAAGAAGAAACACCGGATAAATCAACAATTTCCGTGCAGGTCGGTGAAGTGATCAGAGGTGACCTGGTCAAAAGGATCAATGGCGCCGGTATAGCTTCACCTTACCGCGAGATACCGATCCGTTCAAGGACATCGGGAGAACTTCTGTCTGTTCCTGTTCATGAAGGACAGTTATTAAGGAAAGGTTCACTTTTATTTGTTATTGACAGCGCTGAAAAATATGCAGCATTCAAGGAAAGTGAAACATCCCGAATTGAGGCGTCAGTACAGTACATTTACGACAGCGGAATAATGTCTAATGATTCGGATAGAATAGTGGCTTCTGATAATACTGCGATTGAACGGTTCATTGAGCAATCAAGGAATGAATGGGCAGAAGCTGAAGAGCTTTTAAAGTCAGGAAGGATCGAGAAACAGGACTACGAGCTAAGAAAACAGAATTTTGATATTGCTCAGGCATTGTCAGAACAGAATTCGGGAATTTTGAGATTGAGCAAATTCGGGATCACAAGGACTTTTAACAATTATGAAAGAGCAAAGCTTGATCTTGAGAACACAAAAATGTACGCACCGATAAATGGAGTAGTAGCTGATCTGGCTATAGAGAATGGACAGCAGATAGGATCCGGTACTGAAGCATTGAAGATCATAGATGATACAAAAGTCCGGGTGAAGATAGGTGTTCTGGAGCCCGAAGTTGCGGACCTTGAACTTGGCCGGCCGGCGAAAGTTACATTCAGTGCATTCCCGGGAGAGGAGTTTTCGGGATATGTTGAGACGATCAGTCCATTGATAAAGAACAAAACGTGCGATGTTTCCATTCTTGTTGAGAATCCCGGCAGGCGTATAAAAACAGGAATGTTTGCGATGGCGGAGATAGATGCAAAAATATACAAAGACCGGTTAATGGTCCCGTACGAAGCTGTCACACCACGCAGCGGCAGGCCTGTGATCTTTGTTGTAATAGAGGGAATGGCAAAGTGGAATTACTGCGAGTTGGGATTATTTAACAATGATTACTGGGAGATATTATCCACTGAACAGGATGAGATCAGACCGGGTGATCTGGTATTAACCTCCGGACATATAAATCTTGGTCACGATGTTCCTGTAAAACCTGTGAATACAATCAAAAAGTAATTAATCCGGCAACTATAATAATAAGAACGAACGCGATATGCATATATCTGAAGTAGCAGTAAGAAGACCGATTACAACATTTATGTTTTTTATAGCGATTGTTCTGATCGGTGTAATATCATATTTTAGAATACCTGTAAACCTGCTTCCCGATCTTAGTTATCCCCGTTTAACTGTTTGGACGAGATATTCGAGTGTCCCACCGCAGGAGATTGAAAGAAGGGTCACAAAAAATATAGAAAATACACTCCTGACAGTAAAAAATGTAAAAACAGTGACTTCGATCTCTCAGGAAGGCCTGTCACTTGTAAGGGTAGATTTTGAGTGGGGTACCAACATGGATTTCACTACCCTGATAGTCAGAGAACAATTGGACAGGACATATTACAGCAGTTTTCCTGATGCTGACAGACCGATAATAATAAGGGTTGATCCTTCAAGCCAGCCGATAATGTCTTTATCATTATCCGGGGACAATCTTGTAACTCTGAAGGAATATGCTCAGGCAATTGTAAAGAGAAGGCTTGAGCAGGTTGACGGAGTTGCCCTTGCTACGGTAACGGGCGGTTTGGACAGGGAAATTCATGTTGATTTCGATGCGGACAGGCTTCTTGCCCTGGGTGTAAGTTCCGGGGATATTGCAAATGCATTAAGTGCGGCTAATTCGAACAGACCGGGAGGATTTGTCAGGATAGGAGAATACCGCCATTCTATCAGAACTCTCGGGGAATTTACAAATATAGATCAGCTTTATGATGTCGTTGTCGGCAGAAGTAATATCGATGCCGGGATCATTTATCTTCGAGATGTTGCCACCGTAGAGGATGAATACCGTGAACGTGATAATATAACAAGATTCAACGGTGATGAAAGCATCGGTGTGATTCTTCAGAAAGATGCCGGCAGCAATACTGTCCAGGTTTCAGAATCTATATTGGAAGTTCTGGATCAGCTAAAAAGTGAATTTCCGGAAGTATCCATATCTATTGCTTATAATCAGGCAGAATTTATATCATCATCAATATGGAATGTTGTTCTCTCCATAGTATACGGTGGAGTACTGGCCTTTCTTGTACTCTTTTTGTTTCTGCACGATCCCCGAAATCCGATAAATATTTCAATTGCGATTCCGTTCTCTATCATTGCTACTTTTGCACTTCTGTTCTTTACGGATGTCAGTTTCAATATCATGTCTTTGGGCGGTCTGGCATTGGGTGTGGGTCTCTTAGTGGACAATTCAATAATTGTTCTGGAGAACATCTTCCGGCATAAGCAGGAAGGGAAAGATATTATAACCGCGGCTATAGATGCTTCTAAAGAGATCAGTATGGCAGTATCTGCTTCAACTTTTACCACTATTGCAGTATTTTTCCCGATAATATTCGTGGAGGGTATATCAGGGCAGTTATTCAGGGATCAGTCTTTGACCATTACATTTTCTCTGATCTGTTCACTATTGGTGTCTTTAACACTGCTTCCGATGCTTGCATCACATTTCTTTGTGTTCAAAAAGAAGGTGTTAGAACCGATCACACCCTTGATACCGGTATCAAAGACGGATAAAAACGGTACTGACAGGCAAGAGATCATAAAAGAAGAACGGGGAGGTCTGGCTTCTTTATTATGGTATTTGTTTTTACCGTTCAAATTTCTGTTTTATAATATTATATACAGATATATAATTTATTATTTCTTCTGGCGGCTGATCATAAAATTGATTATATGGCAATTTGTTATTTATTATTTTATCTGGCGTGTGATATTTAAGATCATTCTTTATTATACATTGTTTTTAATATTGAATCTCCTGAAATACTGGGTATTTTTATTGCCGCCGGTATTTAACAAGATATTCACTCCTGTTTTTAATACATTTGATAAGGTCTTTGAAATAATAATCAAGCTCTATGAAAAACTGTTGAGCTGGGCTCTGGACAACAGGCCGGTAGTGCTTATTTGTTCATTATTGGTCACGGTTTTTGCCTATTCTCTTGCCCTGACCTTGGATAGAGAGTTAATGCCCAAAGTTGATCAGAATCAGTTCGAGATCGAAGTTTTTCTGCCGGTCGGTTCAACTCTGGAGCAAACAGACGGGACAGTAATAAATATTGTAACGTGGTTAATGGAGATCGAAGATGTCGAAAGTGTTTTCTCAAGCGCCGGGATCGTCCAGGAAAGAGGCCTCCAGTCCGAGCGTTCTTCCAGCCTGAACCGGGGATTACTGCTTGTCAGGATAAAGGATGAGGCAGTGCTGACTTCCGAGGCTGTAATCCAGCAGATAAGAGACAAAGAATATCTTCTGCCGAATGCAACGGTCAATTTCAGCGCCGGTGAAACGACACTGCAGCAGGTATTAGGTACCGATGAGTCTGATATAGTGGTTAATATCAAGGGTGAGGATTTTGAAAAAACCCTGGTAATGATGGATGAAATGATCGATAAAATGAGAGAGATAGACGGGCTCGAAGATATTCATTCAAGTTATGAAGAGGGAAAACCTGAGATCAGGATATCTGTTAAGAGAGATCAGACGGACAGATACGGTCTGTCCGTAAGGCAGGTATCAGATTATATTGCAAATTCGATGGGTGGTTCAATCGCAACACATTTCCAGGATTTTGACAAGAAGATCGATGTTCTTGTAAGACCCTATTTAGCTTACCGGGATGAATTTGATGATCTTCTGGGCAGTTATATCCCCAGAAGTAATACCTATATTCCAATCAGAGAGTTGATAAACTTTGAATTTACCGAAGGGCCAAATGAGATCAGGCGTGAAAATCAGGTAAGGCAGATACAGGTATTTGCAAATATCCATGAGCGGGATTATAAAAAGGTGATTTCAGACCTTACGGCAAAGGTCAGGGAAATAGAAATGCCAAGTCCCGAATACTCAATAGAGATCGGTGGAGAAAATGAGGAAATGCAAAGATCGTTCCGTTCATTATTCTTTGCAATGCTTATTTCGATAACACTTGTATATATGATCCTTGCAGCACAGTTTGAATCACTGCTTCAGCCATTTGTTATAATGTTCGCTGTTCCTTTAGCCTTAATAGGTGTTGCTCTTGCATTATATATCACTGGTAACAGTTTAAATATTATGTCAGCAATAGGTATGATAATCCTGGTAGGAATTGTAGTGAACGATGCAATTATTAAGGTGGATTTTATTAATCAGGCCCGCAGAAAAGGTATGCCTTTAAGGCAGGCGATCGAGGAAGCGGGAAGAAAACGATTCAGACCTATTTTAATGACCACAGCGACAACGGTTCTGGCACTTTTGCCGATGGCTTTGGGTTTGGTAGGGAAAGGGGCGGGAATTCAGGTCCCTATGGCTGTTGCTGTAATAGGCGGATTACTTTCCTCAACTTTTCTGACACTCCTGGTTATACCGGTAATTTACAGTTATATTGGAGGATTTAAGGTCAAAGAATGAGTTTAATCAGATCATGTACCAGAAGACCTGTAGCGGTCGCTATGTTATACATGGTGATCGTTTCTTTAGGGATATACTTTTTAATTAAGCTTCCTCTTGAACAGCTTCCGGCTGACAATGTTCCTCAAATGTCCGTATCAGCAGTTTGGACCAATACGAGTGCGGAGACGGTTGAGGCTTTTGTCACGTCTCCGATTGAAGGAGTATGCAGGACAGTAAAAGGCGTAACTGAAGTATCGTCAACTTCTAATGAAGGAAGCTCAAACGTATCATTGACAATGCTTAAAGATACTGATATGGATTTTGCGATGCTTGAGCTGAAAGAGAAACTGTCAGTACTTAAAGCGGATCTTCCTTCAGATGTTCCCCTGCCGCAGGTAAGAATGTATGTTCCCAGCAACTTCAGGAGGCAGTTTACACGCCCTGAACCACTGAGATATACGTTGACAGGGAGTTATACACTTGAATGGATCAGAGAATATGCTCTGGAAAATATTAGAACACCTTTGGTTTCTCTTGAGGGTGTTGGAGATGTGGATATAAGAGGCGGACAGGATCCTGTCCTCAAGATAGAGGTAGATCCGATAAAATCAGAAATGTATAATATTCAGGAAGGCGCAGTATCATCTGTAATAAGCAGTATTACTGCAAAAAGGAACATCGGTTATCTTATGCGCAGCGGTACCAGATATGATGTCTATGTGGAGAATACGGCAAATGATCTGAGTGACCTTGAAGACCTGGTTGTTGTTAATAACCAGGGACGTTTTATAAAACTTAAAGATATCGCAAGTTTTATAATGAGTCACGAAGAGCCCAAGAGTTATTTCAGAATAAACAACAATCCCTCCGTAACTGTTATCATTGATCATGAAGACGGGATCAATATTATTTCCTTTGTTGAGACCGTAGATAAGAGAATTCAGGAATTACAGGAAGAATTCCCACCGGGCCTGCAGATCATCCAGGAAAATGATCCAAGTATTACAATTCAATCAGACCTAGATAATATCACAGCAAGGTTTGCATTCTGTATATTAGTTGTCTTTTCAATACTATATGTCTTTCTCAGAAATTTAAAAGTTCCTTTTGTTATAATGCTTGCTGTCGGATTTTCTGTATTGATAACCGTAACAGTGTTTTATTCTATTAATGTTGGGATCAATGTAATGTCGATCGCAGGTACGGCGCTTGCGGTAGGTATGCTTGTCGACAGCTCAATAGTTGTGGTTGATAATATTTACAGATATCGTGAAAGAGGGGAAGGACCGGTTAACAGCGCTGATAAAGGAGCGAGTGAAGTTTTTCTGCCTATAGTAGCTTCAGTAATGACAACATCGATTGTTTTTTTACCGGTTTTGTATATGATGGGTGATAATAAGAGTTACTATATACCGATGGTTTTAGCTGTTGTATTTTCCCTTTTTGCCTCAATTTTAGTCGCATTTACATTTATTCCCACATTCTCGCTGAAAATTTTTCCAAAGGACACAGCTGAAATCCTGGAAAGCATAAAAAAGAACAGGATCGTAAGTTATATTTTAGATCTGTATGGACGGTTCATTGAGTATGTCATTGCCAGAAAATACTGGACGCTTTGTACTGTAGTTGGAATATTTTTATTGAGTTTCTGGGCGTTTACCGAGACAGTACCTTCCTATGGAGGGATGCCGTCATCTGATCAGGAAACATATATCGGGATCAGAGTGTCACTTCCACAGGGTTCGGTTCTGGATAGAGCAAATAAGATCGCCGAGAGCTTTGAAGAAATGGTTATAGGAAGAGAATATATAAGGAAGGTGGTTACAAATGTCTCAGAAACAAGTGTTACCATAACTATTTACTTTACCGATGCGGCTCTGGATACGGCATTTCCTTATGTTCTTAAGGATGAATTGACGAGTTACGGCAGTACTTTTGCAGGAGTCCGTATAACCGTATCGGGTGTCGGGGATTATTTTTCACAGGGTGGTTTCGGGACTTCTTCGAGTGTCTCATTCCAGGTCAGGGTATACGGTTATAATTATAATAAAGTGGGAGATATTGCAGAGGATGTTGGTGAGACTTTCAGGCGCATAGGAGGGAGGTTCCAGAATGTTGATACGAATTTCTGGGGATCATCCGACAGAACGGATACTATAATCAAGGTTAAAAGAGAAGATCTTGCTGCATATGATCTGAACGTAAGAACAGTCATAAACATTATCAGCAGATATGTTAGAAGAAGCAGACTGTTAACAAATACTATGATCATTAATGATGAGAATATCAGATATGCAGTTAAAATAAAAGACTATGAAGAACTTCAGCTTGAAGACCTTAAGAATGTTCTTATCAATACACCGGACGGAGGAATTGTCAGATTAAGTCAGATCGCAGATTTTGATGAACGAAAGATAATCGGCAGTATCACCAGGAATAATCAGCAGTACGAGAGAATTGTAGGTCTGGATTACAGAGGACCTTCTGCGAAAGGGAAAGAGATAGTCGATGCAGTTATTGAAGCTCAGTCTCTGCCGAACGGTTATTCACTCGAAGAAGGGTATAGGAGCAATTATGGTTTACTTTCTTTTAGAGAGCAACTGAACAAATGGGCTGCAATCCTGTTTGCAGTCATTCTGATTTATATGGTTCTGGCTTCATTGTTTGAGTCACTGATACATCCATTAGTTATAATTCTGACGGTTCCACTGGCACTTATCGGAGTATTTCTGATATTTTGTTTCATGGGAAAATCATTTAATGATTCTGCTTATATAGGGGTATTGCTGGCATGCGGGATTGTGGTTAACAATTCAATTATTCTCGTTGATCATATCAATCGACTGAGAATAAAAGGAATGGAATTATATCCGGCTGTTGTACAGGGTTGTAAAGACAGGGTAAGACCAATTCTGATGACATCAACAACGACCATTATGGGAATGCTGCCTCTAATTATTGCAGGTCAGTCAAGAGGTTATGACACGAAGATATGGTATTCGCTTGCTCTTGCGTCAATAGGGGGGCTTTTAAGCGCTACTCCATTGACTCTTTCGGTGATCCCTGTTTTATACATTCTTTTTGAAGAATGGCGAAGGTCATTAAAGAGTAATTGGGCAAAAATATAAGTTTACGATTTAGCTTTATCCCTATAGATTTTCCAAACTGAAAATACATTTTCAAATTATTTTCTGGTAATTAAGATGCAGCTTGCTTGCTGCATTTTTTATTAATACTTAAGTTTGTCAAATATTTCCATAAGGTTTTTCTTGCAAAATTTGTATTATGAGATTATATTAATTGTTTCAATAAATAGATAATTTAGTATAGATAAGGTGCACTATGAGAAATGTATTATCCATGATATTAATTTTGATGTTTGCTTTGGTCTATTGCTCCCCAATAAACAGTTACGATGTGATAATTTCCGGAGGTACAATTGTTGACGGTACCGGACAACCGGCGTATAAGGATGATATTGGAATAAGATGGGACAAAATCGCAAAAATAGGTAATCTGACCGGGGCAAAAGCAAAAACGGTAATTGATGCTGAAGGTAAAATTGTAACGCCGGGTTTTATTGATCTGAACTGCAGATCGCAGTATGACATATTAGCAGACGGAAGTGCTATGTCAAAGCTTCAACAGGGAGTTACTACGATAATACTTGGGAATGATCACTCACCCGGTCCGGTTTACAATCAATCAATAAAATATGCCGAGCTTCAATTATCAAAATATAACAAGGATATTAAATGGACATATCTCTATGAATATTTGGATCATCTTCAAGCAAATGGAATTGCGGTTAATGTCGGATCGTTTATTGGTGTACGACAGATGCTGGGGTGTTATACCGGATTTGCCGGAGTTATGCTAAAAGGTTATCGGAAGGATGAATTTTACAGTGTTGTAAATAAAGAGCTTCACGAAGGTGTCTTAGGTATTAGTGTCAGTTTCAATTCGATCAGTAAAAACAATATATTTGATTATGATGTAAGCAGTATGGCAAATGAATTCAATTCAAATAAAAATGCAGTTATAGCTAATTCAATAAGATATTCAGATGAAAGGGCTCCCGGGTGGATTAAGGAAATATTATTGTTTAATGAACATACGGATTTCCTGTTTGAATTAAAGGAAATGAAACTTGAAAGTGTAAACGATCCCGAAATAATTAATAGATATTTTGATACGGTAAATGAATTACAAAGCCTGGGAAACAGAATCCAGGGTGATATTAGTCCTTTTCCATATTATCTGGAGGACCTCTCTGAAATAATCCCGTATAGTTTTAAAAAAGATGGATGGGATCAACTGAGTGCAGGTCTGAGATCTCCGGAGATTTTGAAAAATATTGAGACACAGATGATAAATGACCATGGGTCCAGAGAGGAGCTATTTGGATTTTTTGAAAAAATCAGGATAATCGGAGTTAATAAAAATCAAAATAAACAATATATTGGAAAAACATTGTCTGAAATAGTCGGCAGCTCCGACGAGTTCATGAATGTGATCGCAGAATTGATATTAAGTGAACCGATAGGTATAGAAACGCAGTATGAAACTCTGAATCCTGATTTTATTAAAGAAGCTGTTAAGAAAGACTGGGTAAAGTTTTCCTCGGGTGCACCAACTATTCCTGATCTTGCTGAAAAAAATGATCAATATTTCTCGTTATTATCATATGCAGCTTTTCCTGCTGCACTTGCTTATTTTGTCAGGGATAATGGACTGCTGAAGATAGAAGAGGCGGTTCAAAAGATGACATCTATGAATGCTGACCTGCTGAAAATCGAGGATAGAGGGCGTTTAATAGAAGGTCTAAAAGCAGATATTGCGGTAATTGATCTTTCCGAAGTTTCATCCGATTATTCACCTGTTGTGGATAAGAACTATAAAACCGGTGTTCATTTTGTATTGGTAAATGGATATCCTGTGTATGAAAGTGGGAAATTCAATAATAGATTTCCTGGCGAGATAATTAGAAGAAATAACAAATAGGATTTTATGTTAGTCGGAATACTCTAAGATATTCTTCATAAAGATATTATATATTTCATCATAGAAAGCAGGTATACACCTGCTTTTTTTGTGATTGATTTATTTCATTAAAATAATTATCTTAAATTTCAATGACGGAACATTCTGAAAATCCACATGATTATCCTCTGAGAAAAAGAATAGGGCTTTTTCTCGGCTTAGGTTTATTTATCGTAATATTGATATTACCGCCAGCACCGGGTATGAGTATTGAGGCCAAAAGAACCGCCGGAGTTGCCTTATTAATGGCCGTCTGGTGGCTTACGGAGGCCATATCAATTTCGGCTACTGCATTAATTCCATTAGCTTTTTTCCCATTACTTGGTATAAATGAAGCGAAACAGGTCGCTGTTTCGTACGGTGATACAAATATTTACCTGTTCCTTGGAGGCTTCCTGATAGCCGCCTCAATGGAAAAAAGTAAACTTCATCTCAGAATGGCATATTCGATAGTATCTGTTATCGGCAGGAATCCAAGGCAAATAATTTTAGGTTTTATGTGTGCCACCGGTTTTCTCTCAATGTGGATATCAAATACTGCGACTACTCTGATGATGCTTCCTATTGGTATAGCTTCAATTATCGCGCTGCAGAAACTTGATTTATCCGAGGATGGGGGCCTTAAGAGTTTTGGAGCGGCTTTGATGCTGGGTATTGCATATAGCGCCAGCATAGGGGGAATTGCAACTCTTATAGGTACACCGCCGAATATTGTATTTTCAAGTTCTGCGGCTACTTTATATCCCGACCGGCCTGCAATTGAGTTCCTTCAATGGATGATAGTGGCTCTTCCAGTAACGATTGTTCTAATGTTTTTTACGTGGATATTGCTTACCAGGATCATTTACAAAATACCGGGGAGCAGGATTGCCGGGATCAGAGAATCAATATTGCTGAAAAAACAGGAACTTGGACGTATAAGAGCAAATGAAAAGAAAGTGCTTGTTGTATTTATTTGTACTGCATTAGGCTGGATATTCAGAAAGGATATTTTTCTTGGAGTTGTCACAATTCCGGGATGGGGGGATCTTTTTCCGCATCCGGAGTATATAAATGATGCGACAGTGGCAATTACTTCGGCACTGATCTTATTTCTGATCCCTGAAAAGAATGGTTCAAGTGAACATTTACTGAACTGGAAAGAAGCAAAAAAAATACCATGGGGTATTTTAATATTATTCGGGGGAGGAATTGCATTAGCATCAGGTTTTTCGTCGAGCGGTTTATCGTTATGGGTGGGCGATAATCTAAAAATATTAGAAGGTATGCCCATATTGCTGATAATTCTTGTAATAACTTTGCTGGTAACGTTTTTAACGGAGGTGACTTCGAATACAGCTACGGCTTCATTGTTTATGCCGCTTTTAGGCAGTCTGGCAGTAGGGATAAATATTCATCCTTATTTATTAATGCTTCCTGCTGCGTTATCTGCTTCTTGTGCGTTTATGCTGCCTGTGGCCACACCTCCTAATGCGATAATCTTCAGTTCAGGAAGAATTTCCATATTTCAAATGGCAAAAGCCGGTTTCATAATTAATATTGTCGGGGCAATGGTAATTACGTTAGTGGTCTATTACTTTGCAATACCTTTTTTAGGTTTAAGATAGATATAATTATTCTAAAAAAATAAGGGAATAAAAATGATTGAGTCATATCCTTGGCTGTCAATTCTTCCACCGCTGATTGCCATTGCAATTGCAATAAAATACAGACAGGTTTATGTAGCGCTCTTAATAGGGATCTGGTCAGGAAAGATAATTCTCGCAAATGGAAACTTTATAACAGCTATACCAGCTTCTATTGATGAGTGTATTACTGTTTTTCAGGATCCGGATATGACCAGAGTAATAATTTTTTCAGCCTTTATAGGTGCATTAATAGCATTTACACAGCGTTCGGGAGGGGTACAGGGTTTTATTGATTCAATTACAAAACGCAAACTGATAACAAGCCGGAGAAAAGCACAATTCATGACTGTTGGTATTGGAGCGGCAATTCCGATTGAATCCAGCATAAATGTATTAATTACCGGCACGGTTTCAAGGCCTATTTTTGATAACCTTAAAATATCCAGGGAAAAACTTGCTTATCTTTGTGACTCGATATCAGCTCCTATCTGCAGTCTTATACCGATAAATGCATGGGGAGCATATATTGCCGGTCTATTAGCGAAGAAGGAGCTGATAGATCCGTACAAGCTGTATTTAATGTCAATACCGCTGAATTTTTACGCAATTTTCGCCATTTTACTGGTGGTATTTCTGATCTTTACACAAAAAGATTATTTTACGATGAAAAAAGCTGAGAGGAGAGCAGAAATTGAAGGAAAAGTTCTGCGTGACGGCGCAGTTCCTTTGATCTCTTCGGATGTGATCTCGATCCCTCCAAAAGAAAACGTAGTACCCAAGGCTTATCATATGATAATACCTGTAATATCGATGATTGTAATGATGATCGTTTTCATGATTTTAACCGGTGACGGAAATATTACAAGCGGCAAGGGGGCCACATCCGTGTTAGGTGCGGTTATTTCAGCAATTTCGATCAGCGGGCTTTTAATATTAAAATCAAGAATAATGAATTTTAATGAGTTAGTGCAATTGTTTTTTAAAGGTGTCGGCGGATTGATTCCGATAGCGATTCTAATGATGTTTGCTTTTGCGATTGGTTCAATTTGTGACCAGCTTCAGACAGGAAAATATATTGCTGACATCTCAAGTCAATTTATAACTCCGAAAATAATGCCGGCTCTTTTATTTATTGTAACCGGTATTATAGCGTTCTCTACCGGCACATCCTGGGGAACATGGGGTATAATGTTCCCGATAGGTATTGGAATTGCACAGAATTTAGGTATTTCTATTTTGCCTTTTATCGGTGCATTAGTCAGCGGGGGAGTATTCGGCGATCACTGTTCACCTATTTCAGATACAACTCTCGTATCCTCTATGGCATCAGCATCTGATCATATAGACCATGTTAATACACAGCTGCCATATGCGCTTATAGCCGGAACTCTTTCACTAATTATGTTTTTGATAGTCGGATTTATTATGTATTGATCAAACAGGCAAAAGAATGATTAGAACAGACCGGTTCTATCAAAGATCAATTTCAGAGGAGTTATATATTTATTGATTTTATGTCTTTATTTAAATATATTTAAACTTTATGGAAATATTGTTTTTCAGGATCGGCAATTTAATTGCCGGTATACAGACAAAATTCATCCAAAAGGTAGTATTTGCGCCTGAACTAAGACCATTTCTTCCAGTTTCTCCAGTAATAAAAAATATGCTTATCGACCAGGGCCGTCCGGTTGGTTTGATTGAATTAGACAAATTGATCTCAAATCAGGAAAATGATACTAATAATATAGTTATAATTCTTGAATTTAACGACATAAAATTTGGTATTTTAGTAAAAAAGATATTACAGACCAGAGCAGTGTCGTCCAAAAAATTGGTTCCGCCCGACCGAATAAGACAAGGCATAAAGAATTATACGGAAAGTCTTTGCCAGGTAAGAAAAACATATATTCCGGTATTATCACCAGAAAAGATTCTCCTTTATGAAGATATTAGGAAATTGTGGTTTAAAGAGGAATAAAAATCTAAATATAGTTTTTTAATATAGGACAAACATTATGAAACTAAAGATTAAAAGAGTGATTTTCTTCGGATATTTTTTGATCATCTTTTTCATGGTTTTATGGTTTATATATTTCAGCGGGGAGAACACTCAGGGTGTGAGGACGATGAGCGAAAATATCCAGACATTCATCAGCGCTGATAATGAAGTCAAATCCATTCAGCTATATGATCTGGGAGAGATTGATTCCAAACATCATGAATTCTTAAAAAATCCAGATCAAAATAGACTGCTGGAACTGGAAAACAGTTTGCAGAAAATGCAATCAAAGATAATCAACATTAAAGGTTCGATCCCGACTCAAGGTGGTGAACACCTGAATAAAATTATTGGTCTTTTGGGATCTGCGTTAGAAACGTATAAAGCATTTCCAGTGGAACAACAGAAAATCAACGGCGGTAGACTTATTGATTTGTACATAGATCTGGATAATATTTTAAATACGATTAGCCTGGAATTTGAAGCTGTTCATTCCGTTCTGTCTCAGGAGCTGCTGCAGGCAGAAGTGCAGAATATACCTGCTAAACTCAGGGAAAATGATATGTTGGCATTTGCATACTTTTTTGGAATAACTCTTATAAGTATCATTCTGGGATTCTTTTTTGCTACCAAAATAAGCAGCAGGATTCAGAATATTTCAGCCAGATTGTTCAGTGCATCAAAAAACATTCTCGATACTGCAAGAAATGAGGAAATAAACTTTTCAGACAGGTCTGAGTCAGTTGATCAGACGGCAAGTACTTTAGAGAATCTGTCACAAACATCCAATGATATGGCCGTTAATGCAGGTAATGTATTTAAACAAATGGAGAATTCAGCAGATACGATAGTTGGTCTCAGGCAGAAAACAAACCAGATCAACAGTATTTCATCAACGATAGAAGATATTACTGCACAGATAAATATACTTTCCTTAAACGCATCGATAGAAGCAAGCCGGGCAGGCGAGCAGGGGAAAGGATTTTCTGCAGTTGCGATTGAAATAAGAAAACTTGCTGAAAATACAAGAGGATTTACTGATGACATTGCAGTTATTATTAAAGAGATTCAGGATTCGATAAATAAAATGGTTGATTTTTCCTCGCAGGCAGTAAAACAGATAAAAAGTATCAGTTCATCTGTTATTACTCAGAGCGATTCGATACATGAGATAAATACCTCAGTGTCAGAAGTTAATACAAATATGAAGAACAGTGCAGAAAGAATGCGTGAAACGGTTTTATCGAGCAAAGACCTTCTTGAACTTTCAAAACAAATGAATGAATTGATCTGAAATTATGTATGAAGATAATCAAAAACAGGAATTTGATCCTTTCGAAGGATTATCAGAAGAAGATATCCAGGAATTGATAGAAGTGTTTTATGAAGATCTTTCGGAAAAACTAAGTGAGCTTTCATCGATGTTCCTGAGTCTGGAAGAAGATCCGGATAATATCGAATTGATCGACAATGTGCTTCAGATATATCACAGCATTAAAGGTACCGGTGGTACGTTTAATTATCCGATCATAAGTGATTCAGCGCATATAATCGAGTCTTTTTTTATCCAGGTAAAGAACCGGGAAAAAATACTAAATGCTGATGTTACAGATAAATTGCTGGGGATAAATGAGGTTTTTACCGATCTGATTGAAGAGATAAAGGATAGAAAATCCACAAAATCCTTAGAGAAAAGATTATTAGAATTATCCCGGATTCTGGAATCTGCAAAAGCACCAAAAGCACCAAAAGCAAAAAAGCCTGAAAAAGCTTTATATCCTGATAACCGTGAAAAGATCGGGGAAGAGACAAAAAAGAAATCTGAGGATTATATTAAAATCAAATCTTCCAGAATAAATAAACTGATCTCATTAAGCAGTGAACTGAAAGTGCATAAAAGATTTGAGATGAAGCATTTGAAACGAATTAATGCTATCCGGCATTTAATTGAAAAAACCAAAAGCGAATTTCTGGGGAAACTTGATCATAAAAATTCAGAAAATATCTCAGAAAATATTGATATCCTCACAGATATAATAGATAAAGAGATCAAAGATATTTCCAAAGAGTATCTGGAAAGATTAGAGAAAAAGTCATTTATTGTTGAAGAATTACAATCGGAAATTCTTAAATCCAGAATGCTGCCTATAGACTATCTTTATAAGTTCTTAAAGAGAACAAGCAGAGATCTGCTCAAAGAATCTGATAAAAAAGTCAGATTGAAGTTCTCTGGTGCTCAAACGGAACTGGATAAGGCAATAATGGAGGATTTAAAAGATCCTTTGGTTCATATTATCAGAAATGCTATTGATCACGGTATAGAAGATCCCGAAATAAGAGACGAAAAAGGGAAGAAAGCGGAAGCGGAAATTGTTTTAAATGCTCTTCCATCCGGTGACCAGATCATTATTACTGTTGTTGATGACGGAAAGGGGATTGACATTAATGCGATTAAACGTATTGTAAAGGATAAAAATCTCGCAGATATTGAGGATATTGACAATAAGAAGAAAGATGAGATAATTGATTATATATTCCATCCCGGTTTTTCAACAAAAAAAGATGTTTCCAAAATATCCGGAAGAGGGATCGGGATGGATGTAGTTAGAACAAATATTAAGAATCTCAGTGGTGATATAAGAGTTGAAACAGAAAAAAACAAGGGCACCAAACTAATTATCAATATACCATTTACTTTAGCTGCATTTGACGCATTATTATTTAAACTGGGCAGCTTTTATTTTTATCTGCAATCGAGTATGATTGACAAAATTATAAGGGTATCAGAAGAAGCGGAAAAACCCGATGAAAAATTTGAATCGTTAGAAATAAATGGTGAGATTGTAAAATATTCGTACCTGGGCGATCTCTTAAACCTTGAAAAGGAAAAGCGCGTAATATCAGATACAAAGATCATTGTTATTGAAACAGGGAAAGAAAAAATTGCACTGGAAGTGGATGATATTATTGAGAATCATGAAATTGTAGTAAAACCTAAACCAAGACTGATCTCAAATTATAATATTGTTTCAGGATTTTCCTTATTAGCAGACGGGAATTTTGCTTATGTTCTGGATCCTTATGAATTGATCACGAATTTTACAGAAAAAATACAATTGACCGATAAGAGTGTTTCATGGCATTTGGATGAAGTGAATGAAAAATTTAAAAGTGATTTTGTGAAAAATATTGAAGAATCTTTGTATAATATCAAAAAAACTGAAAAAATGGTTGTAATGAAATTCCAATATTCAAATAAGATCTATGGGATTTCTGTTCAGGATATTTCTATGGTTT
Source organism: Candidatus Zhuqueibacterota bacterium (assembly GCA_042564455.1). Lineage (GTDB taxonomy): Bacteria > SM23-31 > SM23-31 > SM23-31 > SM23-31 > JBHPLC01. Next base: position 22,975 of record JBHPLC010000020.1, read on the forward strand.
GTGAATATTCTGAAAAAAATGAGAAAAAGTGCGAAACCCTGTTCGATTATATGATGTTTATAGAGAACAGTGAAGTTTTTATTAAGACTATCAAAGAATTTGATCTTAATGAAGTTGTTAGAAAAAAATCACGATTGAATTTTGGAATATTTCTTAATATATCCGATATGAAATGTATAATGATCCCTGATAGACTTTTAGATCTTGATGTGATCTCTGTACAAAATGTTAATTTACTAAAGAAATCCGGTAAATGGGAAAGTTTGATCCCGGATGTTTTAGAATTTTAATTTAACCCTTATTGTTGAGACTTATTGATGAGAATCGGTATTACTTGTTATCCGACATTTGGCGGAAGCGGAGTTGTTGCAACTGAGCTTGGGAAGCTATTATCTGAAAGAGGACACGATATACATTTTATTGCGCTCGATATACCCTTCAGGCTTCGTTCATTTGATGGAAAATTCAGGTTTCATGAGGTTGAGGTAGTTACTTACCCGTTATTTGAGTTTAATCAGCCTTATGCGTTGAATTTAGCCGCAAAAATGAGTGAAGTAATTGAATATCAGAAACTTGACATTTTACATGTCCATTATGCTATTCCGCATTCGATCAGTGCGATATTGGCAAGGCAGATAACGAAGAAACCGGTAAAGATCATTACAACTCTTCACGGGACAGATATTACAGTTGTGGGTAATGATCCCTGTTTTATTCCTGTAACACAATTCGGTATCAATGAGAGCGATGGAGTTACGGCTGTTTCTAACTATCTGAAAGAAGAGACTGAAAAGGCTTTTGATATAGACCGGGAAATAGAAGTGATCCATAATTTTATCAGTCCCGATTTTAATATTATGAAGGATACAGAAAAGCTAAAAAGAGAGTATGCACCGGATGGTGAAAAAATATTGTCTCACATATCAAATTTCAGGCCTGTAAAAAATATTGAGATAATAATCGAGGTTTTTGCCGGTATATTAAAAAGATTCAAAGCAAAGCTGCTTATGATAGGAGATGGGCCTGAACGGGGTAAAGCTGAAAAACTATGCCGTGAATTGGGAATTTGCGAACATACTGTTTTTCTGGGTAAACAGGCACAGATACAGGATTATCTGTCAATATCTGATCTGTTTATTAGTGCAAGCGAAACTGAAAGCTTCGGTTTATCAGTTTTAGAGGCGATGAGCTGTGGTATTCCTGTTATTGCACCCAGAGTAGGGGGTATCCCGGAGGTAGTGATCAGCGGTGAGAATGGATATCTTATTGAGGATCATGATATTGATGTATTTATTAATGCGGCGAGTGAAATTTTAGGTGATAAGAATCTGCATAAAAATTTTTCGGATTCATGTATTGAAAGAGTAAGATCACAATTCAGTTTTGATCAAATTGTATCTGAATATGAGCAATTTTACAAGAAAATTTTAGAATCTTAAATTATTTAATCCGGATTAAGACAGGTTTCTATTAACTGAGATATCAAGATTATACATATAAATTAAAGGAAAAGGCTGATTTCAAATGGATAAACTGAAAATAAGGAAGATAAAGCAGTTATTGAATAAAAGTAAAGGCAAAAAGATCGCGGTTTTTGGTGACGTGATGCTTGACAGGTATATGTGGGGCAAAGTTTCCCGAATTTCACCGGAAGCTCCGGTCCCGGTTGTTGAAGTGTTCAAAGAAAATAATCAATTAGGCGGTGCTGCAAATGTAGCAAATAATATAAGAAGTCTGGGCGGAACACCTTTTCTTTTCGGGATTGTTGGTGGTGATGCTGCCGGGAAAGATATCTTGACGTTAATGAAATCCAATGATCTGGAGACTGTAGGAATTCATACCGATGAGTCGCGGCCGACAACATTAAAAACGAGAATAATAGCGAATAATCAACATGTAGTAAGAGCTGATCTCGAAAAGAAGGATGAATTAACTTACGAGATGTCGAATGAGCTGCTGTCGACTTTATCGGATGTGATCAAAAATATTGACGGGATAATAATTCAGGATTACAATAAAGGAGTGATCACGAAAGATATTATCCACAAAGTCATCGAGATGGCAGGGAAAAATGATATTCCAATTGCTGTTGATCCAAAATTAAATAATTTTTTAGAATACAAGAATGTTACATTGTTCAAGCCTAATATTTTCGAGACTCAAAATGCTCTTGGATTTGCACTTGATACATCTCATACAGTGTCGATAGCCGGTAAACTATTACTTGACAAGCTGAATTGTGAGAATGTTCTTATTACCAGAAGTTCTAAAGGGATGTCATTGTTTACTAAGGGCGAATCCGAAAAGACTATACAAACAAAGGCAAGAAAAATACATGATGTTTCCGGAGCAGGTGATACGGTAATAAGTACATTATTATTGATCCTGACAGCAGGAGGAAGCATCTATGAATCTGCTGTTATTGCAAATTATGCAGCCGGTGTGGTTTGCGGTGAAGTAGGAATTGTACCTGTTGAGCCGGGAACTTTACTGAAATACATTCAGGATGACATACTGAAAGACTAAAAAAAGACTATATAATTATGAACGTACTATCTAAGGATCAGGCAATAGAATTCCGTAAAATTTCCAGGTCTCAAGGCCGGAAAGTGGTTTTCACAAACGGGTGTTTTGACATACTTCACCGGGGTCATATTGATTATTTGTTCGAGGCATCAAAATTAGGCGATGTGCTGATTGTAGGGATAAATACAGATGAATCAGTCAGGAGGATTAAAGATACGGGGAGACCGATAGTCAGTGAAGAAGACAGGGCTTTCATTATTGCTGCATTGAGGTTTGTTGATGCTGTTTGTTTATTTGAAGAAGACACTCCACTTGAGCTGATAAGATCATTGATGCCGGATGTTCTCGTAAAAGGTTCCGATTATGAAATTGATGATATTGTAGGCAGTAAAGAAGTATTGAATAATGGAGGAGATGTTAAAACAATTACACTGGTAAGCGGTAGATCCACAACAAATATAATCAATAGAATCAAGGGGCTTCCCGATTGAATAAAAAAAAAGCACTCTCCTATATTGCGATTGCCGGCGCTGTATTATTTTTTCTTGTATTGAATGAAGATCTGAATATTTATAAACCGATTGAATTTACATCAACAGGAAGTACAGCCTTCTATCCTGTATATAAGGGTGCAGTCCATATACATACTACAAGGTCGGACGGAAGCGGAACGATCGGTGAGATAGCCGCTTCAGCAAAGAACACAGATATAGATTTTATCGTTATTTCTGATCATGATGCCGGACCGATAGCTATAGAGGATGCCGGATATCATGAAGGAATACTGGTTCTTGCCGGATCAGAAGTATCTCTGCCGCAGGCACACATTCTTTATTTGCCTCATCCGGATTCTGTATTTTACAATCTGAATTATGTCAGATCAAATATACTGGAACTCAAAAATTCGGCTTTTATTGCAGGAGCTCATCCATTTCTTCCTAAACGCCCTGTACTGGACGGTATCGAATTCTTTTTGGATGGTATTGAATTTGTAAATGCTGATGTTCAATGGAGAAAAGTATCTAAATTTAAACTTATTGAAGCATTAGTTGCCTCAATATTTTGTGATCATTCAATGAATCTTATTTTGCATTATCCAGAAGAATCGATGACTATGTGGAACAGATTGCTGACATTAAGAGATGAAAAAAGTGTGATCCTGGGAAGTGTTGATGCTCATGCTAATATAGAGATAACAGACTCCTGGAGCATTAATTTCCCGTCTTACGAGAGTGTTTTTAAACTATTACAGACAAATGTTGTTGTAACGGAAGAATTTAACGGAGATTATTCTCATGATGCAAAACTTGTATATAACGCACTTAAAAATGGAAATTCATATATAAGTTTTGGCGCTTTTGGAAGTACGGACAGTTTTTCGTTCTCTGTTGAAACTGAAGACAGTATTTATACGATTGGCGATAATCTTAATGCCGCCGCCGATCCGGTATTAAAAGTTTCTATCCCATGTGATACTCAAATGAAAATTAATCTGAAGTCACAGAACGGTGTTGTCAAAACAGTTGAGGATACCGGTTATCTTGAACACAGAATAACCGTACCCGGCAAATATTATATTGAAGTTTTTTTAATGAGAAATTCATCATTCCGGAAGGATCATGTTTTGCTGCCCTGGATAATAACAAATATTATTTCGGTAAACTGATCAGGAACGATTTGAATTATGATTCTACATATTTGTCCTTTTAATTATTAAGATAAAAATCTAATTAATATGTCAACATTTGAATTAGCAACAAAATATGAACCAAAAGGCGACCAGCCGAAAGCCATTAAGGAACTTTCAGACGGACTTGAACAAGGTTTAAAGCACCAGACATTATTAGGTGTGACGGGATCTGGAAAAACCTTTACTATGGCAAATGTTATAAAAAAATGTGGTAAAAAAACCTTGATCATATCACATAATAAGACACTTGCTGCACAGTTGTATGGTGAATTCAGAAGTTATTTCCCTAATAATTCCGTTGAGTTTTTTATAAGTTATTATGACTATTATCAGCCGGAGGCTTATGTTCCTGCGCAGGATCTGTATATTGAAAAGGATACTTCGGTAAATGAAGAGATCGATAAACTCAGATTAAGAGCGACCAGCGCTTTGCTTGAGCGTGAAGATGTTATCATCGTATCTTCGGTTTCATGTATTTACGGTCTGGGATCCCCAGAAGATTATGCAAATATGCATGTAGGTGTTTCTAAGGGGCAGAAAACGGACAGAAGAACAATTCTGGAAAAACTGATCGATATCCAATATACACGAAATGACATTGATTTTCACAGGGGTACATTCAGGGTGCGCGGCGATGTTATTGATATCTATCCGGCATACCTTGAAACAGTGATCAGGGTCGAATTGTTTGATAATGAAATTGAGAGAATCTCGGAAATTGATTATATGACCGGTGAAATATTAGCAGATAAGGACAAAGCATTTATATATCCGGCAAGACATTTTGTCACTACAATACCAAAACTGGAAAGAGCTGTTGAAAAGATAAAAGTTGAATTAGAAGAGCAGCTTACACTGCTCAGGTCACAGAACAAACTTCTTGAAGCTCAGAGGCTGGAGCAGAGAACAAATTACGACATTGAAATGATGCAGGAACTTGGTTACTGCACCGGGATAGAGAACTATTCGCGACATATCACTGGCAGGAAACCGGGTGAACGGCCATTCACTCTTATTGATTATTTCCCTGACGACTTTTTACTGATAATTGATGAATCGCATGTTACCGTTCCTCAAATAAGAGGAATGTCGGCAGGTGACAGTTCGAGGAAAAGAACATTAGTGGATTTTGGATTCAGACTGCCTTCGGCTTTGGATAACAGGCCACTTTATTTTGATGAGTTCAATTCAATGGTTAACCAGATGATATATGTATCTGCTACACCGGGTGATTATGAATTTGAGAAAACAGGAGGAGTCTTTACGGAGCAGATAATCAGGCCGACCGGCCTGATAGATCCCGAGATCGAAGTCCGTCCTGTGAAGGGACAGATCGATGACCTTATTGATGAAATTAAGAACTGTACTGACAGAAAAGAGCGGGTACTTGTAACAACAATGACGAAAAGAATGGCGGAAGATCTTGCTGATTATCTTTCTTCTTTGGATATTAAGGTCAGATATATGCATTCGGAAATAAATGCTCTCGACAGAGTGGAAATCATAAGGGACCTGAGACTGGCAGAATTTGATGTACTTGTGGGAATAAATCTTTTAAGAGAAGGACTGGATCTCCCTGAAGTTTCACTCGTGGCAATTCTGGATGCGGATAAAGAGGGATTTTTACGTTCCGAAAGGTCTTTATTTCAGATTGCAGGAAGAGCTGCCCGGAATATCAGAGGAAAAGTAATATTATATGCAGATGTTATTACGAAATCGATACAAAAACTGATAGATGAAACAAAGAGGCGAAGGGAAATCCAGAATAATTATAATAAGGAGCATAATATTAAGCCGGAAACAATATACAAGACCGTTGATGAAGTTATGGGCTCGACAGCGATTGCTGATTCTAAATTTCAGCCGCAGATGGTTAAAGAAAGGTCCGAAGTGTCTTATGCCTCAGCCATGGAGGCAGAGGAGTTAATTGAAAGACTGGAGCGAGAAATGAAGGATGCAGCAAAAAATTTAGCGTTTGAAAGGGCTGCAGATCTGCGGGATGAAATTGACAGATTAAAAAACAGCAAAAATTAATTGAAATTTAGAATATAAATTGCATTAATTAATAATTCGGTAATTTCAGGCAATCAAAAGAAAATTTTAAACAGGAAAACTCATAATGAAAATTCTGGTAATCGGCAGCGGAGGAAGGGAACATACGCTTGTGTGGAAAATCGATCAGTCATCAAAAGTTGATCATATTATCTGTGCACCCGGAAACGGTGGTATTTCGGAGATCGCAGAATGTGTTAATATAAAAGCGGATGATATTGACGGATTGCTGGAACTGGCAATATCCAGGTTGGTTGATTTTACGGTAGTAGGTCCGGAAGTTCCTCTGAACCTCGGAATTGTAGATATTTTCAGAGAAAAAGGACTAAAAGTATTTGGGCCGGTAAAGAATGCAGCGGCGATAGAGGGTAGTAAAATCTTTGCAAAAGAACTGATGAAAAAATATAATATCCCCTCTGCAGAGTTTGATACATTTACCGATATAAATAATGCGAAAGAATACATTGAGTCAAAAGGAGCGCCCATTGTCGTCAAAGCCGACGGTCTGGCTGCCGGTAAGGGGGCAATTGTGTGTCAGACAGTTGATGAAGCCTATAGCGCAGTTGATCTGATACTCAGTGAAAGGGCCTTCGGTAGTGCAGGAGACGGGATCGTCATTGAAGAATGCATGTTTGGTGAAGAGGCTTCAATATTTGTATTAACTGACGGAAATGATTTTCTTACTCTTCCGTCGTCCCAGGACCATAAAGCGGTTTATGACGGTGACAAGGGACCGAATACCGGAGGTATGGGTGCATATTCACCTGCTCCTTTGATAGATGATGCGCTGGCAGAACGTATCAATAAAGAAATTATCAAACCGACTATTGATGCTATGAGACAGGAGGGAATGCCGTATACCGGTTTATTGTACGCAGGTTTAATGATAACTGAAGATGGTCCGAAAGTGATAGAATTTAACTGCCGTTTTGGAGATCCTGAAACACAGGCAGTTCTGCCTCTGGTGGAAAATGATCTGATAGACTTGTTAATGGCGACTACGGAAGGCACAATAAGTGATCATGAGCTGAAATCTTCAAAGAAGTATTCGGTATGCGTTATAATGGCATCTGCCGGATATCCCGGTAGATATGAAAAAGGGAAGAAGATTTCCAATCTGGAAGCAATAGAGCAATCTGATTCAAGAATGGTATTTCATGCCGGAACAAAAATCGAAGAAGGAGCGTATTTTACCAATGGAGGAAGGGTTTTATGTGTTAATGCATTAGAAAATGACCTGGAAAGTGCAATTAGCGAATCCTATGGAATTGTTAAAACAATTAGTTTTGAAAATGCCTATTTCAGAAATGATATCGGCTTAAAAGGTTTGAAAAGACTTAGGAAATAACATTTTATAGAGTACTATGGATAATGAAACTGAAAGTTTAGGTATAATCGGGATCTCTGACAGAATTGAAGAGATCAGGAGAATAATCAGGCAGGTTGCCGATACTGATGTGGCAGTTCTGATCCAGGGAGAAAGCGGAACAGGAAAGGAACTTGTAGCAAGGGCAATTCATGAGTTAAGTAATCATTCTTCAAAAGATATGGTCTCGGTTAACTGCGGTGCGATTCCTGAGGGGATTCTTGAAAGTGAATTGTTCGGACATGAAAAGGGCTCATTTACAGGCGCTGTTTCTCAGAGGAAGGGGTATTTTGAAATAGCTGACAATAGCTCGATCTTCCTGGATGAGATCGGGGAAATGAGTCTGATCACCCAGGTCAAGCTTTTAAGGGTACTTGAAAACGGTGAATTTATCCGTGTTGGCAGTTCAAAGACATTAAAGTCAAACGCAAGAATAATTGCAGCTACAAATAAGAACCTGGACAATGAAGTGCAAAAAGGTAATTTCAGAGAGGATCTGTTTTACAGGCTGAAATCTGTCACTATCAATCTCCCGCCTCTAAGGGAGCGGGGCAGAGACATAAATCTCCTTATAGAAAAATTTATATCTGATCTTGAAATTAAATACAAAACCCAGCACGGGGGACTTGATCCGGAAGTATTGGAAAAATTCTTACATTATAAGTGGCCGGGAAATATCAGGGAATTAAAAAACCTGCTTGAGAGTTTGTTCCTGTTAAAGAAGGGTGGTTTGATCGAGAAAACTGATCTTCCTGATGAGATAAAAAATTCTGCATTTAATATCGGAGGCCTTCCTGTAGCTGTCAATAAGACAACAGATCAGGCAGAAAGAGAGTTGATCTACAGGGCATTGATAGAGTTAAAGTCGGATATCTCCGATATAAAGAATTTATTTGGTGAAACTCTCCAGAGACTAAGAAAACAATCAGGATTCACACGTTATGACGGAACAATTGATGACGTTTCAGAAGTTGTTGAAATGCCGGATGAGAAAAAAGAGGATATATCGGTTGAGAAGATTGAGGCTGAAGCCATCAAAGAGGCATTAAGAAGATATAATGGTAACAGAAGGTTAGCTGCAAAAGCATTAGGAATAAGTGAAAGAACCTTGTATAGGAGGCTTGAAAAACTTGATCTTAAATGTTAGAAAATTGAATAAAATTGTATTACTGTTTGTAACGCTTTCAGTGTTCATGTTTATGGATTGTTGGTATTATTCATTTTCCGGAAAATCACTGCCGGGTATAGAATCCGTGGCAATTCCTTTGTTTGATTTAAGAAATAATGCAAATGAAGTTGAAATCAGGGACAAACTTCAAAATTCTCTTGTATCTAAATTTCAGAACGAAAATATACTTAAGGTTGTCAGCAGGAATCAGGCTGATTCAATATTGGAAGGTGTGATTGAAAATATTGAAGATAATCCTACAGCTATCAATATACAGGAACAGGCTCAGCAATGGGAACTTAAAATAACGGTACAGTTTAAGCTGGAGGTAACTAAATCAGGAAAAGTTATTGTTAATGAAAAAGTTGTTGGTATGGGGCTGTATACTGACCTTCAGCAAAGAGATCAGGCAGTTGAGGATGCGGTTAAACAGCTTATTCAGGATATATCAGATAAAATAGTTTCCGGATGGAATTAACAGCTTTAAGAGATTTTTGTAAATTCATGTACTTTAAGATTTTATGTTTGGTTCCCCATAAATATTTTATTATATTTAATTTTAGTCTTTTAAAGGGATGTACAAAATGGAACAAAATATTGAAAAAGATATAAAATTTCTTGAAAAATATTTATCAAAAGACGAAGATTCTGTTCTGTTTGCCCGTTTAGCAGATATGTGGCAAAAAAAGAATGAGGTGGAAAAAGCTATTGAAATATGCGAAAAGGGCCTGGAAAAACATCCCTACTATATAACCGGACATCTTATCCTTGCCAAGTGTTATCTGTCTGCATCATTAAGCGATCAGGCGAAGGAAGAACTGCTGAGAGTCTTAACATTCGTCCCGAATAATTCTATTGGTAACAAACTTATTTCAGATATTTACAAAGAAGAAAATGATGAGTATTCTGTTAACGAGCATATGAAGAATTTTGCTCTCTCCGATCCACTGCATCCTGATTCTGCTGATATTATAAGTTCTATCGATGTGGAATCTGCCGGTGCAGATGATATTATTGAAGCAGATGAGGAATCATTGGAGTCGTTAGAATCTGAAGCAGTATCTGAAGTGGCAGCAAGTGATGACGTAGCAATTGATGAGGCTGTAATTGAGGAAGAAATTGAAGATGTCTCTGCTGATGAAGAGGTTGTCGAAGAAATTGAAAAAGCTGAAGATGAATTTGAGGAAGCGGTTGAAGAAGATTCTGCTGAAGGAGAATCTGCCGAAGAACCGGCACTTGAAGATATTGAAGTATTAGATATCCCGCAGGAAGAAGAAATACATGATGAAGTAGAATCTCCGGAAGATATTTTAACGCAGCCTGTTGAGGATACGGAAGATGTAGAGGCGGTTGCTGAAGAAGGTCTGGATGAAGAAATTCAGTTAGATTCAGAAGAAGTCGAAGAAGTGGAAGCAGAGGCAGGTCTGGAGGATGCAGAAGTTGTGGAAGAAGCAGAAATAGAAATGGATAGTGAAGCTGATCTGGAAGAAGAATCTGTTGAGCCTGAAAGCGAGCTGGAGGAGGAGACTCTCGAACTGGAACCATCTGATCTGGACGAAATAGAAAGCGGTGATGAAGAATTACCTGAAGAAGTAGTTGAAATGGAGGAAGACTTAGATATCAGTGGACTGGATGATTCAGAGGAAGAGATCAAATTAGAAGATGTGGATGTCGAATCGGAAGAAGAGATCACTGTAGATCTGGAATCCGAAGAGGAAGTTTCTTTGGAAGATACGGATGAAGAAGTCTCTTTAGAAGATATGGATGAAGATATAGAGATTGAGGTGGAGCCAGAAGAGGAAGTTTCACTGGAAGACGTTGACCTGGATAAGGAAGAGGCCGTTGAACTCCCGGATGCAGAAGGTTTGGATGAGTCATCTTTTGATGCGGAAGAAGAGATAGTTGAAGATTTAGTTCCTGAAGATATTGATGAAGAGGATATTGAATTTGTCTCTCCTGAAGATTCACAGGAAGAACCGGTTGAAGGAGAACCTGAGGATTTTGATGTTGATCTCGAACTGTCTGATGAATTCCCCGAGTCAGAAGATATTGAAACCGAATCTGTAGAGAGTGAGGTTGTTGAAACTGATACTGAAGGTGGCCTGTCAGAAGAGGATATGTCTTTTGAAGAATATATGCAGTCAGATGAAGATATAGAGGTTGAGTTTGAAGAGGATGAAGCGGAAGAATTAGAAGCCCCTGTAATTGAATCGCTTGACCTCGACAAAGATTTTGAAATAGATGAATCTCTTGACTTAGAAGATGATTCTGAAATGAGTGGTGTTGATGTGTCTTCAGAAGAGGTTGAGGAATTATTGAATATTGAAGATGAGACTGAAAAAGGACTTTCAGATGAAGACCTTGGGGCAGATGTTGAAGTAGAACTTGAAACTGAAGAGGGAACTGATTCTGATGAAGAAGATGATATGGAAGATGTTGAATTAAATCTTGTGGAAGACGATCAGGATATTGAGGCTGAGGATGTTGATGTGGATCTGGAAGATGATGAACTGGCAAAAATGGTCGATGGTGAGGATGCGGAGATGATTGAAATTGGAGATGAAGGTTTAGAAGAAACTGAAGCACCTGGTAAGGATGATACATCTGAAGATTTTGATGTGGAAATTGATGAATCTGCTGAAGATGTTGATGTTGATGTGGAATCAGGCGGCGTCAGCAGCGATAAATCATCTGAAAAGGAAGATGATTTTTCCGAATTTCTTAAAGATGATTTTGTTGAAGATTTTGACTCTGATGATTCGGAATCTGATGAAGACTCTGAAGATGAGGGTGAAGACTTTGATGATTATTCTGTAGATGATGTTGATGTAATCCCTGAAAATATAGAAGAAATGACAGAAGAAAACCTGAATGGCCTTGAACATGTTGATTTAGAGGATGATCCGGAAGCACCTTCAGGTGAGTTGGCAACGATGACTCTGGGAGAAATTTACATATCACAGAAGAAATATGAAAAGGCTTTTAAAATATTCGAGATCCTTAAGGAAAAAGAGCCCGATAATCCAAAAATTGATAAAAAAATATTGGAAGTTCAGAAGCTTTTAAAAGGCTGAACCGACTGAAATATATATTATTGTTTTCCCTGCCATATTTATACCGGCCATATAAGGTTGTTTTTACTTTGAAGTTGCAGCCAACTTAAAATGATCTATTGTAATCTCAGACTATAAAATAATGCTGAAGATATCTTGTGTAATTGTTACTTTCAATAGTGCAGAAATTATAGAAATGTGTATCAGGTCTATCCTTGAGGATATAAATGAATATACTTTCGAAATCATCGTGATAGATAATGCATCAAGCGATGATACAATGAATATATTGTGTGAACTAAAGAAAAGTATTAATGAACATTTAATTTTAATCGAAAATCTAACTAATTTTGGATATACAAGAGCAGTTAATCAGGGATTGGTAAAAGCCGGGGGTGAATATCTTTTATTATTAAATCCGGATACCCGAATACATAAGGATTTTTTCAAAAGATCTTTGGAGTTTTTTGAAAATAATGAAGGATATGGAGTATTAGGCCCGCAGCATCTGGATTTTTCCGGAAATATCAAAAGAACCTGCAGGGAGTTCCCGGGATATTTTTCATTATTAAGTCATATTTCCGGATTAAGCTATATTTTCCCGAAAAGTAAAATCTTCAGCAGGTGGAAAATGGGCTACTTTGATCATAAAGGATCCAGGGAAGTAGACCAACCTATGGGCGCATGCCTTTTTATGAGAAGTACTGACCAAAAAGAAGTAGGTTATCTGGATGAGAGATTCAGGATGTTTTTCAGCGATGTTGATATGTGCAGGCGATTCAAGGAAAGAAAAAAACCCGCATATTTCTGTTCTGAAATAAAAATTGACCATGAAGAAGGACACAGTATAAAAAAACATCCTGTGAAAATGATTATGTCTTCACATAATGCGTTTCATAGATATTTTCGGAAATACTATAACAAATGGTATCATATATTCCCAAATATTTTCATTTTCTTTGTTCTCGTCTTAACGGGTATTTTGAGGATATTGCTTTTACCTTTTAAAAGATAATATTATAAAAGTGTTTATTTTGGAGTGAATTTTAATTAAATTTATATTATATGTCAAATTTGCATCTGAGTAAATGGCACAGGAAAAACGAACATTAAAAAAAACCAGGTATAAAACAAAGATCGGTGCGCTGATACTTGCCGGTTTTTTATGGTTATATGTTATGCTTAACGGTCAATTTACAGATGAAATAGACTGTAAAGTGAATCCCGTTAATTTAAAAACCGGTAAAACCATAGCTTCGGAAATCCCTGAAAATATCAAAATAAACATTACAGGTAAGGGGATAGATATACTGTGGCTGCACCTTTTCTGGAAATCTGAATTGAAATTCAACATTGATCTGAGCGACATTAATAATTTTGTTGAAATAGATCCAGCAAACCATCTTGAATGGATAACGATTCCCAGAGGCTTTGAGAATCTGCTGTCAATAAATAATGTTACTTTATCTGAAAATATTGAGATCACTCTGGATAACCTTGATTCTCTAAGATTGCCCGTATCAGACGGTAATGTTGATATTTCATTAGAGGAAGGTTATGCAAAAGTAGGCAGTGTAAGATTTTCCCCGGATACGGTATTCGTAATTGGTCCGAGAATGATGCTGAATAATTACAGTGCAGTTTTGACGGAAAGAAAATCTTTTAAAGATAAGAATAAGCGGTTTTCTGAAGATCTGAAAATTGAAAAATTAGATAATCCTAATGTCATGTATTCTATCTCCGAAGTTGTCATGACAACAGATGTGCAGAAAATAGGTGAGTATGTGATTCAGAATATTCCTGTGAGGGTAATACAAAAGTTTACTAATAACTCTATAGATGTGATCCCTTCAACATTAACAATAAAAATTACCGGCGGCGTTGAATATATAAAAGATCTTGATGCAGATGATTTTACAGCTACGATAACATATGACAGAAGCTGGGTAAGAGGAGGAGATTATGTTGTACTTGTTGACATTGAGAAACCTGATAATATAATTAACTTTGAAATCACGCCGGCAAATTTTACGGTAAAAGTGTATTGATCGGCAATCTTCAGAAATTCAGAAATGCAAATATTAGGTATAGAAACTTCCTGTGATGAGACTGCTGCTGCTGTTTTTGATGGTCATAAATTGCTTTCAAACGTGATCGTTACTCAGGAAATCCACAAACAATATGGTGGTGTAGTTCCCGAATTAGCATCAAGAGAACATCTGAACCGGATAATCCCTGTTGTGAAAGAGGCGCTTTCAAAAGCTGATATTACTTTAAACGATTTAGATGCTGTTGCTGTAACAAAGGGACCGGGATTGGTCGGGGCTCTGCTAATAGGTGTATCCTTTGCAAAATCCTTATCATATTCTTTAGACATCCCGATCATCGGTGTAAATCATATTGAGGCACATCTCTGGGCAAATATTTTTGAGAATCCCGCTTTAATCCCGCCTTTTATTGGTTTGATAATTTCCGGAGGTCACACTCAGCTTTGGTTGGTGAAAGGATTTGGGGATTATAAGCTTTTAGGCCAGACACTTGACGATGCTGTCGGAGAATCTTTTGATAAAACTGCTCAGGTACTTGGTCTGGAATATCCGGGAGGACCGGAAATTGACAGAGCAAGCAAGAAAGGAGATCCTGACTTTTATAAATTCCCGAGACCGATCTTAAAAAGCGGAGATTATAATTTCAGCTACAGCGGACTTAAAACAGCAGTTCTGTATTTTGTAAGAAAACTTGATGAAAAGGAATTAGAAGAACACCGGAATGACATTGCAGCGAGTTTTCAGATGGCTGCAATAGACAGTCTGGTGATCAAGTCGATCCAGGCTGCCAGGGAATACAAAATTGACAAGATAATTCTGGGCGGCGGTGTCGCTGCAAACAGTCTGATAAAGACCAGATTCAAAGAATGTGCGGAAGATGAAAATATAGAAGTTTTTTGCCCGTCTATGGAATTCTGTACCGATAATGCTGCTATGATCGCTTATCTCGGACACCGGAAAATCACAAAATACGGCGGCGATGATCTCTCTTTTTCTACTGAACCGTCTTTAAAATTAGAAAGTTCATAACAGGACAATGAAAAAAGACAATATAGAAATGCCGGAAGTTACCTTCTACACAAAGGAAGGTTGTTCCCTTTGTCTTAAGGCAAAAGAAGTCATAAACAAAGTCAGTAAAATTGTTAAGTTTCAGTATACTGAAATTGATATCACAGAGGATGATACTATTTATAAAAAATTTATTGAACAGATTCCTGTGGTTTTTATAAACGGCCGGAAATCTTTCAAATTTTATGTCAATGAGAAAAAGATGATGGAGAAGTTATTGAAATGCGGATAGGTATTATTGGATTTAAAAACTCCGGGAAATCTACATTGTTTGACCTTCTGACAGGTCAGATATCAGATATACAGTCCGGTAAAGAAGAAAGCAGGAACGGTGTATTAATTATTGAGGATGAAAGGATCGATTTTCTGAAGGATGTATATAATGCTAAGAAGAAAGTTTACCCGTTCTTTGAATTAATCGATATCCCGCCGCTGCATTCCATAAAGGAATTTGCTGAAACCGAAGCAACAAAAATATTTGAAGAAGCAAAAAGCTGTGATGCGTTGATAAATGTCGTCCGTCAGTTCGAAAATCCTGCAGTACCATTTGAACAGGATTCTATCGATCCGGTGAAAGAAAAGATATCTCTTGATTCAGAAATGATCCTTGTTGATCTTGCGATAATTGAAAATAAACTCGAACGGATCGAAAAGATGTTAAGCAAAAAGAAAGATTTTTGCAAACCCGGTGAAGTGGAATTACTGGAAAAATGCAAGGATACGCTTGAAAATGAGGAACCGCTGAGTACTCTAAAGCTTGATCCTGAAAATGAAAAACTGCTTAGAGGTTATCAATTCCTGACCATTAAGCCGGGCATTACAGTAGTTAACCTTGATGAGAGTGAAATACCGAACAGGTCTGAGTGGATTGAAAAATTTGATAACAGTTTCAAATCTCAATCGGGATCATTTGAAGCGATATGCTGTCAGGCAGAACATGAATTAATGGAACTCACTGAAGACGAACAGGAAGAATTCAAATCTGAGATGGGAATAAATAAACCTGCGAAAGAACTGATTGCTGCTCTCCTGAAACGCAGTATGAAACTGATCGTTTTTCTTACTGCCGGTGATCCGGCAGCCCAGGGATGGATAATTCCTGAAGGAACTCCTGCTCAGAAAGCGGCAGGGGCAGTGCATACCGATATTGAAAAAGGATTTATCAGGGCAGAGGTGGTAACATTTGATGATTTTAAGAAGTTCGGTTCTGTGGCAAAATGCAAGGACAACGGCTGCTTTAAGTTAGAGGGTAAGGAACATATCATCAAAGAAGGAGACCTGATCTATTTCCGGTTTAATATATAAAGATTACCGATAAATAAAAAAAGGGAGGACGAGCCTCCCTTTTTTTGTTTATATTAATTAATTTTAATTTGATTTTACCAGGTCTTCTGCCTGCTGCAGATATTTCAGTGATTCTTGCAGGGCAGTATAGTCAGTGACCGCTGCTTTGATCTTTCCTTCATCGCCCCACAGGAATTCGGCAATATGCCACTGCAGATACCACTCGACGATCTCAGTGGATGGTTCGTCCATTCCATTTTCATTAAAATTGAAATTTTCAGTTTTCAGATAAGTAAAATAATTTGTTATTTCGCTGCCTTCAAATTTATAGTCATTTAAGAATTCCTCAACATTTGCCCATTTGTCTTTGTTTTCCAGAGCATATTCCTGGGCGTACCTGAAAAATGGATCGTCTTCTCTGTTGTCGAGAATCAACCTGTTTACAAAAGGAGTTAATCCGATTATATTCGGATTTATAACATGATTTGATTCAACCTCAAAATCCGGAGTTATTCCGCCCCCTCCATAAACGGTACGTCCTTTCGGAGTTGTAAAAGTTGGCCTGCTGGCATCGGTTTCACGGGCTCTGTTCAATGAATCATTGAATGCCTGCATTCTGTATTCCTGTCTCGAAAGATCTGAATACTCTTTCTGGATAAGTCTGCCTAAAGGAGTATACCATCTTCCGATAGTAAGGATCAATGCGGATTTGTCTTCGAATTGGATCTGTGTCTGAACAAGGCCTTTTCCAAAAGATGTTTTTCCGACAACTATTGCACGGTCCCAGTCCTGTAATGCGCCTGCGACAATTTCCGAAGCGCTGGCTGACTGCTCATTTATCAATACTAATACAGGATAGTCTACATCTGTTCTTTGTGATGTCGCATTGTGTTCTTCATTAGCAACAGGATTTCTTCCTTTTGTTTTGACGATAAGGTTGTTACCAGTAAGAAAATTATCCGAAACTCTGATTGCCTCGGTTAATAGACCGCCGACATTGCTTCTGAGGTCGAGAACAAGTCTCTGCATTCCCATACCTTCAAGTTTTCTTAAGATAACAGCAAGTTCGGCTGATGTAGTGCTTGAAAAAGTTTCAATAAATATATATCCGGTAACTTCGTCTATCATATAGTAATACTTTATTGATTCAACAAACGCCTGTCCTCTTGTTATAACAACATCAAAAGGATCGTTGACACCTGGTCTTTCAACAGTAACAGTAACTCTCGTTCCGGGATTGTTTTTCAGCATCGGTGGTACATCTTCCTGTATTGCACCAATAACATTTTTTCCGTCAATATGGGTAATTCTATCACCAAGTTTTAATCCTGCTCTTTCCGAAGGACCGTTGGAAAGGACTCTCATTACAGTGATCTTCTCATCCATCATTCTGAATTGAATGCCAATACCCTGAAAACCAAGCATCCTGTCTGTCATGTCAACATATTCCTCAGCGGGTACATAATTACTGTGCGGATCCAGTTCCTGTATCAGAGAATAGATCGCTTTGTCTAAAAGTTCATTTGCATCGATAGGATCAACAAATTCATTTGAGACATGCATCAAGATTTCGGTAAATATCTTGGTTTTCATAAAGATGTCTGCCCGGGAATCAAGCGCTCTGATAACTTTGAAACTGAAGAACACCATCGAAAGTGTAACTATTATCAATGATCCGAACAGAACATAACGGCGGTTTTTC
>JBHPLC010000200.1:0-2468 GCA_042564455.1 Candidatus Zhuqueibacterota bacterium
GGTGATCCTCATGTTAAAGCGAGGATCCGCAGTATTCAGCGCGAAATGGCAAGAAGAAAAATGATGAGCGATGTGCCTGAAGCCGATGTTGTAATAACGAACCCGACCGAGATAGCTATTGCTTTAAAATATAATCCCGGTGAAATGGAGGCTCCTCAGGTTCTTGCTAAAGGAAGAAAGAAAATAGCTGAAAAGATAAGGGAAATAGCTAAAGAGAATGATATTCCTATTGTTCAGAATAAACCGCTTGCCTGGGCTATCTATAAAGCAGTTAATATAGGTGATTTTATACCTGAAAACCTGTTCCAGGCAGTTGCAGAAATATTAGCATATGTATATAAACTCAAAAACAAGAAATTAGGTTAAATAAGTGGCAGAACAGTCATCAAATTCAGTTTTTGCAACACTGACCAGAAACAGTGATATAGCACTCGCAGTTGCGGTAATCGCTATCCTGACACTAATGATAATCCCGCTGCCGACCTGGATGCTTGACGTTCTTCTGACATTCAATATCACTTTTTCTTTAGTGGTTTTGATGGTTTCTCTGTATATAGTAAAACCTCTGGATATTGCTGTCTTCCCGGGATTATTGCTTATTTTAACTATGTTCAGGTTAGCATTGAACGTAGCTTCAACAAGGCTGATCTTAAGCCAGGCAGATGCCGGAGATGTCATAGAAGCTTTCGGAACATACGTCACAAGAGGTGACTATGTTGTCGGATTCATTATTTTCATCATTTTGGTGGTCATTAACTTTCTGGTTGTTGTAAAAGGTGCCGGAAGAATTGCGGAAGTGTCAGCCAGGTTCACTTTGGATGCATTACCCGGAAAACAGATGGCTATTGATGCCGATATTAATGCAGGTGCGATTTCAGACGAAGATGCCCGTGAAAGACGGAAAGAGATCAGCCGTGAAGCAGAATTCCATGGAGCAATGGATGGTGCTGCAAAGTTTGTAAAAGGTGACGCTATCGCGGGTATAATCATTACCGGAGTCAATATACTTGCCGGATTCTTTATCGGAATGATAATGAGAGGAATGAGTGCGACAGATGCTATTCAGACTTATTCTATTTTAACGATCGGTGACGGTCTTGTTTCACAGATACCTGCATTAATAATTTCTACATCTGCAGGTTTAATCGTAACAAGGGCTGCTGCGGAAGCAAATCTTGGCCAGGATCTTACCAGCCAACTTCTTGCTCAACCCAAACCGTTATTTATTGCATCCGGAGCTCTGGCATTTTTCGGTCTGGCTCCCGGTCTGCCTATGATACCGTTTTTTGTTTTAGCCGGTCTCGCAGCAGTGACAGGTTATTTCAGTTCTAAAGAAAAAATTCAGAAAGTTAAGAAAGAAGCTGAGGAGGTTGAACTGCCTCCTGAGCCTGAGGAGAAGATAGAACATTATTTACAGGTTGATCCGCTCGAACTTGAGATAGGATATGGCTTGATCCCGTTAGTGGATGTTGAACAGGGTGGAGATCTGCTTGGCAGAATCAAAACCATGCGGAAGCAGATTGCCTCAGAAGTAGGTTTTATTGTGCCGCCTATCAGGATACGCGATAATATTCAGCTAAAGACAAATGAATATGTTGTTAAGATCAGAGGAGTGGAAATATCCAGATATGAAGTATATCCGGGAATGTTCCTTGCAATGAATCCGGGAACAGCGACTGAGAAGATCGAGGGGACTGATACGACAGAACCTGCATTCGGCCTGGAAGCATACTGGATAAACGAAGAAAATAATGAAGAAGCGGAAATGGCCGGTTATACTGTGGTAGAGGCCTCTGCCGTTATAGCTACACATTTAATGGAGATAATCAGAAACAATTCGGATAAGATACTAAGCAGACAAGACACAAAATCACTTTTAGATAATATCAAAGAAGAAAATCCTGCTGTTGTAGACGAGGTTATTCCGCAGTTGAGTGTCGGTGCTGTTCAGAAAGTGCTGCAGAATTTACTGCGGGAAAAACTCCCGATAAGGGATATGATCACTATTCTTGAGACTTTAGCAGATTATATTGCGGTAACAAGGGACGTAAACATTCTTACTGAATATGTTCGTCAGGCGATGGCAAATACTATTACACAGGTATTTAAATCTGAAGACGAAAAAATACATGCGATGACATTGGATCCAAAAGTGGAACAGCTGATCGACGATACTGTCAAACAAACCGCTCAAACCGGTGGGAATGTAACTTTGCCGCCGGATGTAGTGCAGAATTTGGCAATAAAGATATCGAAAAAAGTCGAAGATATGATCGCAAAGGGATATTCTCCGATCATACTTACATCTCCGGGGATCAGATTGTACTTCAGGTCTATTATAGAACCTATAATTCCCGGATTGGTAGTTTTATCTTATAATGAATTATCACCCATAGTACAAATAGAATCTGAGGGAGGTATTAGCGCTTATGATGATTAAAAAATTTACAGCGCCTACATTGAAAGAG
>JBHPLC010000201.1:0-2463 GCA_042564455.1 Candidatus Zhuqueibacterota bacterium
GATGGCGGTTGGAACAGGTAATATCTGGAGATTTCCAAGGATAATAGCTCAGAATGAAGGAGGTTCATTTCTTATTCCCTGGTTGATTTTTCTTTTCCTCTGGTCAATTCCTTTATTGATCCTGGAATTCAGTTTTGGAAGGGCGGCGAGAAAAGGAACTATCGGAGCTTTCGGTAAGATAATGGGTAAGAAATTCGGATGGATGGGGGCTTATGTCGGATTTTGCGCAATGGGTATTATGTTTTATTACTCGGTAGTCACCGGATGGTGTTTCAAATATCTCTTTTCATCCCTTTCAGGTTCGGTATTAGGTCAGGACGGCGTCTCATTTTGGAATTCGTTTGTAAGTACTCAGTATCAGCCTGTTCTTTTCCACTTCATGGCTATGCTTATCGGAGGATATATTGTTTATAGAGGTGTCAGAGGTATCGAAAAAGCCAATAAATTTCTTATTCCGTCTTTATTCCTTCTCCTGATCGTAGCCATGTTACGTTCAGTTACACTTGACGGTGCTTTAGCAGGCATTAATTACTTATTTACTCCGCAATGGAGCGACTTGTTAGACTATAAGATCTGGCTGGAAGCTCTGACACAGTCAGCATGGTCAACAGGCGCCGGATGGGGACTGCTTCTCACTTATGCAGTTTATATGAAACAAAAAGAAGATATTGTGCTGAATTCGGGAATAATAGGATTTGGTGATTATGGCATATCTCTGATAGCTGCTCTTGCAATCGTCCCGGTTGTTTTCGCTTTAAGGCCCGAAGAAGCCGTTGTTCTGGTGCAGGAACCGGGTCCGGCAAGCACAGGACTGACATTTATTGCGATTGCAGAACTGTTTAATCAAATGGCCGGCGGCAGGATTATACTGGTATTATTCTTCCTTGCTTTAAGTTTTGCGGCAGTATCATCACTTATATCTATGATTGAACTGACAACGAGGATTTTTATAGATCTGGGTATGATAAGGAAAAAAGCAATTATTGTAGTCGGATCTTTTGCATTTCTGCTCGGAGTTCCATCAGCTCTCAGTATGGGATTTTTTGAAAACCAGGACTGGGTCTGGGGAGTAGGGCTTTTGGTCAGCGGCTTCTTTTTTGCAATGGCAGCGATGAAATTCGGTGTAAGGCAGTTCAGGGAAAAATATATAAATCATGAAGGGAATGATATTAATCTGGGAAGATTTTTCGATTATATCATTTTTCTCATTCCCGTTCAATTCGTTGTCCTGATATGGTGGTGGTTCTCTAAAGCCGGAGGCTGGACGGATATTTTCAGTTCTTATAGTGTCGGAACCTGCCTATTACAGTGGGGTCTGGCATTAGTGTTGTTCATTTCGCTAAATAAATGGCTTATGAAGAGAACTTTTAAAGGAGAAAAATAATGAATATATCCGCTTTGATAATGTTAATACTGATTTGCGGTTTGGTCTGGGGAGGATTTATTTTTGCAATAAGTATCGCATTGAAACGTGAAAAAGGAAAATCAGAATAATTTTCAGAGATGCAAAATTATCCATTATAAAATTAAATTATGAAAAATGAACCCGGACATATTACGGATTTGAAGAAACTCTACCGGTCTCCGCTTGGCAGGATATATGTAATTACCGGTGCAGAAGAATATTCCCGCCGGTCTGCAGTGGAAACTGTCTTGAATAAAGCAAAAGAAGCCGGTTACGAAAAGGACAATATCCGAAAATTCTTTGGCGATGAGGTCGAACCAGACCAGCTTCAAATGGAATTATCCTCAGCGTCTTTGTTCTCTGAGAAAACTGTTGTTTTAATAAAAGATGCCGGTAAGATGAAGGCTGTCAACTGGTCATTGCTTTCCGATTATGCTGAAGAACCTGACGAGGATAAAATAGTAATTATTGAAGAGGAAAAGATCGATCTGAGGAAAAAAGAACCACAGAAAATCAAAAATAAGGCTGATTGGTATAATTTTCCTCAATTATTTGAAAATCAGCATCTCCCATGGTTGAGACGATACTGTACTAAGAAGGGGTATTATGTATCGGATGATGCTCTCAGACTTATCATTGGGACAGTAGAACCGAATCTGCAAAACTACGTTAATGAATTCGATAAGATCTTACTTTTTACCGGAGATAAAAAAGAACTGTACACTGATGATGTTGAAAATATTCTCATAGCCAATAAAAGCTTCAAAATTTTCGATTTCACTCATTCTCTGGCTGATTCCGGAAAGGAAATTATAAAACTTCTAAATCAGATATTTTTATTTAATGAAAGTGTCCCGGGGATTTTAACGATGATCACGAGACATTTGAATATCCTATTAAAAATCAAACTTCTTGCAAATGACAAGAGCCTCACAAAAGATCAAATTTCAAAAAGGTCCGGAATACCCCCTTTCAGGTATCCTCAATATGCAGATCAGGCTAAAAAATTAAGTTTAAAGGATTTCGAATTCCTGTTTGAGGAAGTTCTAAAGACCGAT
>JBHPLC010000202.1:0-2463 GCA_042564455.1 Candidatus Zhuqueibacterota bacterium
CTCTTCTATTGCAGAATTATCTTCTTCTTCCACCCGCCTGTACTCCGATTGCACTCAGGACGGCACCGTTAATGCCGCTTGGTGCAGGAGCAACAGCGCCTGCGCCTCGTCCACCTCTTCCGCGTCCCTGTCCGGCAATATCTGCATGTGTCCAGCCTTTATTAATTAATCCTAAATATAGCGCTTCTTTCATATCTCTGTCATTTATTCCATCTGCATTAGTAACAAAAAGTACAAGGTTATTTGCATCACCCATCTGTGATTTCATTTTTTCAAGCTGGTCAATGCAAACATCTACCTGTGAAGGATTGAAATCCACACCGAATATAACACCTTTCTCGTTAATTGCATTTACCATTCCGCCTGTAATCGAATAGTTCCCTGTTACAAGAAACGGTTTCGAAGCTGCGGAAAGAACACTGTTCAGTACACTTTCGGAAGGGCTGTCAAGATGAATGACAATATTGTTTTCCTCCAGAGTTCTTATTGAACCGGCATTTGTAAGCCAGGCACCTTCATTCCCTTTTATATCTACACGGCCGAAACCGAGAAAATTTGATACACGTATAAGAAAATCCATATCACGTTCGAATGCGGTAAAGCTGTTGACACCCTGGTTAACATTTTTACTGATACCCGGCTGCTGCATTCCACCCCGCTGTCCCGCTCTGCCTGCCTGCTGCTGCGGTTGATTAGCCCGGTTTATTGCACGGTCGATCAGGGCGTCTTTCAGACCATCTTTAGTATTTGCACCAAGGTCAATTTGCTGCCAGATGCTGCCGGGAATACCTGGATTTATATTTGTGATGCTCAACTGCATCGCATTGTATTTTTCAAGGCGCTGGTCAATGACCAGTTTTACTTTCGTTTCGTTGGCAACATTCATTGTACCCTGGATAACGAACTGACCTGTCTTGCGCAGTATTTCAGGTTCAATCAGTACCGTATCATCTTCAGGCTGATGATAATTCACATGACCTTGACCACCGCTGGTCATCAGACCCAGAGCTTCCACACCTTTGGAAATAAATCCCGAATAATCGCTTCCTCCGGTGCCGCCGGTCCTTGGATCGACAACCGAAATAACATCGGGATCCTGGTCTCTTTGAATGACTTCCCAGATAGAAGGAAAATTCAATGCGCCCGGAGCACCTATCCTTGTACCGAGACCCACCATATCCATGTTGAAATAAGTAACGACGTTATCCATTGTTACACCGTCACAAGGATTTGAAGTATAATAATTTGATCCGATCAGTCCCATCTCCTCACCACACCAGCAACAGAAAATTATTGTTCTTTTCGGTTTAAATCCGTCTTTTTTCAGGACGCGTGCCACCTCCATAGCAACAGCAGTACCTGAAGCATTATCGTCAGCACCGTTATAGACAAATCCGTTTCTAACACCCATATGGTCCATATGGCCGCCCATAATAACATACTCATTCTTGAGTCTGCTGTCTGTACCCGGAAGTTTCGCAAGAACATTGCGGGCAGTGGCATTTTCCACGACTGTTACTGAATCATATCCATTAAGGAATGCCATTACCCCGGTATTTTCTGAGTGGGACTTGAGATCATATTTAATATCCCGCATTTTTTCGCCCATTAATGTGTTCAGTCCACGTATACTCATCTGAGGATCCCGTCTCATAATTGTGTTGAATACGCGTGGTGTAATATTAAAAGCAAGGAAATTACGGGTTATCTGGAATTCGGTCTGACCGTCTCTTCCGCTTCTTCCGCCTCTTGCACCTCCACCTGTAGAGGCTGCATTAGGATTATAAAACAGGATTGCGGCTGCACCCTTATTATAAGCTGTCTGTATTTTTGCATTATCCGTAGATTCTTCGGTCCATAGTTCTGTAGGTTCAATCCGATCTCCGGGTCTGAAACTCCCCGAAAAAGGAGGAGCATCATTTGGAGAACCGTTCAGTACCAGTACTACTTTGCCTGAAACATTTACACCGGCATATTCGTCGAGACCTTTAGCCGGAGCGGATATCCCATATCCGGCAAAAACGATCTCGGCATTAACCGAAGTCGCCAAAGTAGATATACCACTCATGGAAAAATCACTCTCTATCAGGCTGAATTCTGTACCTCCGATGTTCATCTTCGGAACACCTTTATTAACGGTGACAGATCTGCCTCCAAGCGGAACAGTCTGAAAATATGTTCCGTTCTCTCCTGCGGGCTCCAGGCCCCATTCTTTGAATTTTGCAGCGGCATATTCAGCTGCTTTTCTGTACCCTTCGGTAGCACTCTGGCGCCCTTCCATCTCATCAGTAGAGAAAAACTCGATGTAGCTTTTTATTAGATCCCCGTCCACTTTGAATTTTGCGGAGCTTTGGGCATAGAGCGCTGGTGATACCAGAAGTATCACTAAAATTAGGACAAATGCATTCCTAACAGATTGGATTTTCATAAAATCCTCCATTTTGTAATTTTATTTATGATTAA
>JBHPLC010000203.1:0-2461 GCA_042564455.1 Candidatus Zhuqueibacterota bacterium
TTTTTCTAAGAAAGCCATTATACCTTCACGAGCTTCATCGGTACACCGGAGGTCTGCGATCAGTCTTGCATGGAAAGTGCCGATCTCTTTCTCGTCCATTCCAGCATTAACACGGATCATTTTCTTGCATTTTATCAATGCTTCCGGCGCCATCAGTTTTAGCTTTCCGATAATATTAGATACTTCTTCATCAAGCTTATCTTCCGGAACTATCCTGTTGATAAGTCCAATACGGAACGCAGTTTCAGCAGAAAACCTTTCACTTGTCAGCATGAATTCCCGGGAATATCCTTCTCCGATTTTTTTCATTATAAACGGAGAGATTAGTGCAGGTGCAAGCCCGACACGTATCTCGCTGACACTGAACTCCGAATTATCGGCGGCCACGGCAATATCACAGGCAGAGATCATTCCGTTACCACCGCCGAATGAAAGGCCATGGATCCTTGCGATTGTGGGTTTGTCGCAGGAATATATAGTAAAGATCATTTTAAAAAACCGAAGTGCATCGTCGAAGTTATCATCATAGGATACTTCTCCCATTCGTTTCATCCAGTTCAGATCAGCGCCGGCACAAAAAGATGGTCCCTTTGCCGCAAGAATAATAACCTTCACATCGGGATCTTTCCCGAATCG
Organism: Candidatus Zhuqueibacterota bacterium; assembly: GCA_042564455.1. GTDB lineage: Bacteria > SM23-31 > SM23-31 > SM23-31 > SM23-31 > JBHPLC01. The sequence continues at coordinate 637 of JBHPLC010000203.1, forward strand.
CTGAAAAGCATCAGTCATCTCTGATATGGTCACATCGTCAAAGGCGTTGTGAATCCCCGGCCTGTTAAGATACAGCGTTGCTGTACTGTTTTCAAATTCAACCAATATATTCTGATAATCTTTATAATCCATTTTTTAACCTCTAAATAATTTACATCCGGAATACTCCGAATTTATGCTCCGGGATCGGTTTGTTTAAAGCAATGGAAATACCCAATCCTAAAACATTTCTTGTGTCAAATGGTGAAATTATTCCGTCATCCCACAGTCTTGCTGTGCTGTAATATGCACTGCCTTCGGTCTCGTATTTTTCAAGTATCGGTTCTCTTATCTCTTTGATCTCTTTTTCGGAAAGTTCCTGCCCCCGGGCTTTCAGCTGGTCAATTTTTACCCTTGCTAAAACATCTGCTGCCTGCTCACCGCCCATAACTGATATCTTGGAAGTCGGCCACATCCACAGCATTCTCGGAAAATAACCCCTCCCGCACATTGCATAATTCCCGGCGCCGTGTGACCCGCCGATAATGATCGTGAACTTCGGTACCTGAGCAGTTGCCACAGCATGCACCATTTTAGCTCCGTCACTCGCTATAGCGCCGTGCTCATATTCTTTTCCGACTATAAATCCGGTAATATTCTGCAGAAAAATTATCGGTACTTTCCTGACAGAGCACAGAGAAACAAAATGAGCGCCTTTTTTTGCACTCTCCGAGAAGATCACTCCATTGTTCGCAATAATTCCAACCGGATAGCCCATTATCTTGGCAAATCCTGTTACTAATGTTGTCCCGTAATTCTGTTTGAATTCATGGAATTTGCTCCCGTCAACAATACGGGCTATCACTTCACGCATATCAAAGGGTTTTTTGAGATCTTTGGGAATAATTCCTAACAATTCCTGCGGATCATAATAAGGTTCTTCAGGGGGTTCAGTATCAAGTTCAAACTTTTTCGGCATATTTACGCTTTCAAGAATATTTCTCGCAATTTCCAAAGCATGTTTATCATTATGAGCAAAATGATCACTGACTCCGGAGATCCGCGTATGTACATCTGCACCTCCAAGCTCTTCCGGTGTGACATCAACACCTGTCGCCGCTTTGACAAGTGGAGGGCCGCCGATAAAAATTGTCCCCTGTTCCTTTACTATGATCGTTTCATCGCTCATGGCAGGAACATAAGCTCCTCCGGCTGTGCAGGAACCCATGACTATGGAAATTTGCGGTATCCTCTCAGCAGAAAGCCTTGCCTGGTTGTAAAATATCCGCCCGAAATGCTCCTTATCCGGAAATACTCCATCCTGCAGAGGAAGAAAAACACCCCCGGAATCTACAAGATAAACGCACGGCAGATTATTCTCTAAGGCGATCTCCTGTGCCCTGACATGCTTGAGCACTGTCATCGGCAGGTAAGTACCGCCTTTTACGGTGGCATCGTTTGCCACCACGAGAACTTCTTTTCCATGGACAACGCCTACTCCGGTAATAACTCCGGCGCAGGGTGCCATATCATCATACATTCCGTTGGAAGCAAGTGTGGAGAATTCAAGGAATGGAGTGTCTCTGTCAAAAAGCAGTTCCAGTCGGTCTCGGACAGAAAGTTTCCCGCGATCCGTATGCCTTTTTCGGGATGCCGCAGATCCACCGAGCTTGGCTGTTTCCATTCGTTCTTTGAATTCTTCAAGCTTTTCCTTATAATAAGCTTCATTCTCCTTGAATTCCGGAGAATTTGTGCTGATATGAGATTCTATCCGGTACACTTTACCTTCTGTGGTTTGATGTTATGAGGTTTTATATCTGCATTAATGAATGGTACCCGGCAGGCA
>JBHPLC010000204.1:0-2447 GCA_042564455.1 Candidatus Zhuqueibacterota bacterium
CCCTTTTGCCAATCTCTCTTTTTCGGAATGAATGAAAAAAATATTGAAACGTTTTAATAATTATTGAACTATTTGTTTTTTTAAGAGTACATTACTATATTAGTACTAACATTTATAACTACCTCTTAACATGGAGTCAAAAAAAGGAGAATGATTATGAAAATCAGATTTCTCTTTATGTTTTTGTCTCTTTGCACTCAGTGCTCTTATCCTGACTTTTCCCGTTAATGCTGAGGCCCAGCACACTTTTAAAGCAGGTGTCAAACTTATGGCTAATGGTGAACCGATCAGTGTCACAACGGGTTACAGTATACCTACAGTCGCCGACTGGAACAACGACGGTAAAAAAGATATGATCACCGGTCAGTTCCGCGATGGTAAGATCAGACTGTACTTGAATAATGGCACAGACACAAAACCGGTTTTCAAGGATTTTGAATACATGAAAGCCGGGAGCAAAGAGATCAGCCTGCCCTTCGGATGATGCATCGGTTCATATCCACAGATAGTGGATTGGAATAACGATGGAAAATTCGACCTTCTTCCCGGCGATACTGATGGTGCCGTTTGGATTTTCATTAACATAGGTACAAAAGAAAAACCTGTTCTTGCCGAAGGTGTAAACGTAAAAGCCAACGGTAAAATGATCACGAACAAACAGATCATTTACAAACAAGTTGACGGCAAGATACAGATCAAAGACGGAAGTATAGTTATTGATAAGACAATTCCGGGTAATCATGAATTATCCGGCCCCTATTCAAAACTGCACTATGCTGACTGGGATAATGACGGTCTTAAGGATCTTGTTATCGGGACAGATAGCGGAGAAATTTTCTTCTACAAAAATAAAGGATCTGCACAATCTCCAAAACTCGGTAATGCAAAGGAAATAAAACTCGAATCCGGGGAATATGCAAGAAGCGGCCAGCACAGGCTGGAGATAACCGACTGGAATAATGACGGAAAAATTGACCTGCTTGTAGGTGAAAGACGAAGAAGTGGAGATTTCGACGGCGGATATATCTGGCTGTTCTTGGGTAAATAGATAAATATTATTCCCCATTTATATATATATCTTGAAAAACAATTTAAAGCTTCATCCGGATTTATTGGGTGAAGCTTTAAATTTGTGACAAACCATCGCCTTGCGATCTGAAAGAGCACAGGCCCTATTCGTATTTCAGTGTGTCGACAGGATTTGTCCGCCCGGCCCTGTACAGCAGTGAGGACACTGTTAAAACGGTCGTCAGGATTACCAGCGTGAACACAATAACCATATGTGTTACAGATACAGGTATATGATACGCGTGAATACCGTCAAATGCTTTACCCATCAAAAAATAACTCAGCGGTGCCCCGATAACTGTTGAGACAGCTAATAATATCAGATATTCCTTGTTCATAAGATTCATAATGTTCATCATTCCCGCACCGAGGGCTTTCCGGATACCGATCTCTTTCATACGTCTGGTTATACTGACTGAAACAATCCCGAACAGACCCATGCATGAAATTGTAATAGCTATGAGTGAATAGGACCAGAACAGTTTTGATATCTGACGCTCACTGTAGAACCAGTCTTCGAATACTTCATCCTGAAAAACAGCCTCGTACGGCTTATCAGGTATCAACTTCTTCCACGTGTTTTCGAGGAATCCGGCTGTTTGAGTTTCCGTTCCGGCTTTGTATTTTACGGAAATTGAACTGAAATTATTTTCATATGCGCGCCTTATAACAAGTGGTTCTATCTCCGCGTAAAAATCCCGGTAATGGAAATCCCCAACAACACCGATAACGGTATGATCAATATTATTTACCCTGATATACTTCCCGATTGGATTATCTATAGTATATTTTTCAGCGAAACGTTCATTGACAACAACATAATTGCTTGCCTCAGGATTTGTTTCCGGATCGAACAGTTTTCCCGATTTTAGTCTAAGTTTCATCATATTCACATATTCTGCGCCAAGTATTAATTGTTTTACTTCATATTTTTTACCTTGATACTCGATGACTCCGGTAGGAGGTTCTCCCCCGAGACTGTTCTGCGAACCGGCTGCGTTGATAATATCCGGATTGTCCTGTATTGCATTCTTCAGGATTTCGTACTGCTGATAATCATCTGTGTAAACTTTGATTATATCCCGTTGGTCATAGCCCCAGTCAACAGTTGTCATATAATCTGCATTTCGTGATGCGATCACGCTCAGGGAAAGTAGAATGAATGTCATGATGAACTGACAAACGATCAAAATTCGCTTTAGAAGACTGCTTTTGCTGATTGTCTGTTTGCCTCTGAAAATATTCACCGGTTGAAATCGCGATATATAGAACGAAGGATATGCTCCGCCGCAGACAGCGGTAAATAACAGCGTGGCCGGAAGGATGAACCAGATTTTCTGTGATTCAAAAACACTTACCGGTATATCACCATTACCGCT
>JBHPLC010000205.1:0-2437 GCA_042564455.1 Candidatus Zhuqueibacterota bacterium
CTCTTATTCTTTTTAAGAACAAGATCCCACCTGTACTGATTAAAACCTCTTTCACCTTTTAGTGGTACTGTCCAGATCGTCTCCTCTCTATCATTCTTCAACCGGATCTCAACATCTGTATCATTCAAAAGATAAAAAGTGATAGGTGCTTTGGTTTCTTCTTTCAATCCCGGTAATCGTGTTGCAGGTGTATCAAACAGTATATTGGTCTCAGGCATACCATTTTCGAAGGCTTTGTGTATCGGACGGATATTCATTTTATATATTCCTCTTCCATGAGTCCCGGCAACAAGATCCATCTCCCGTTCCTGAATAACAAGATCAGAAACCGGTACGGCAGCCATACCAGGACCAAGCAGCGACCAGCTTCTGCCGCGATCCACAGAAATGTATGCTCCCCTTAATAATCCTGCATAAAGAATATTTTCATTAACCGGATCTTCCAGTATAGTATAGGCTGTTTCATCCGGCAGATCGGATACGATAGATCGCCAGTTATTTCCATAGTCTTCTGAAACATAGATGTAATTCTTCAGGTCATCATAATTAATTCCCGTAACAGTGACATATACCCTTGCTTTATCGAATCGGGAAGGACAAATGCTGCGAATATAACCATTTGCCAATCCCGCGGAATGCTCAGTCCAGTTCCTTCCGTCATCATTAGTGGTCCAGAATGCTCCCCTATCGGTTCCGACAAACAAAACTCCCGGTTCAATGGGAGATTCAGCAATGGCTCCTGCTGCATACGATTTTTTCTCCTCAATAGCCGAGTTGATCAGATCCGGGCTGATCAGATTCCAGTCATCTCCCCTGTTAAGACTTTTAAAAATGTAATTTCCGGCATGGTAAAGTGTAAGGGGATTGTGAGGTGAAATGATGTATGGGGTAATAAAGTGATAATTCAGCCGCTCTGAACTTCCCCTGGGAAGACGTGGCCGGATCCCTCTCTGGCGGCCGGTTTTAATATTCTTTCTGAAGATGCTTCCATTTTGGCTCGATGAGTAGATCACATCCGGATCCGTTGGATCGGCCATAGTGTAGCATCCGTCTCCGCCGGACCAGGTGTCAAACCAGACATACTTCCACTCATCCTGATATTTGGGATTCCATTCTTTTGCCGGCCCGTAAACAGAGGCGTCATCCTGTGTCCCGCCATAGACAATATACGGCTCCTTATCATCCACAGAAATATCGTAAAACTCACCGGCAGGAATATTATTGTGATGTAACCATGTTTCCCCTTTATCATAACTTACATAAAGTCCACCATCGTTTCCCAAAGCAATATGTTTCGGATTTTCCGGATTGATCCACATCTCGCAGTGATCCAGATGCAGTACTTTGGGCGAACTGGGAAATAAGTGGAAAACATCTCCTCCGATCAACTCGAAGCTTTTTCCTCCATCCGTGCTTTGTGCAACCCTTACTCCAAGTGCGAATAATTCTTCGTCATCTTCAGGATTCACGTAACAATCTGCAAAATACCACCCTAATCCGGCCAAAACATCGAGATCACCATCTTCGTGAGTCCTTTTCCAGTTTTTACCCCCATCTACGGTCCGGTACATTTCAGAATAATGTCTGTTACTGTTATTCTTGTTATCCAGAAAAGCATAGACTTTGTCCGGATTTGTCCAGGACACGGCCAGGCCAATCCGTCCTGTTTGCGGACTTTCAGGAAAACCTCCCCTCAATCGTTTCCAGGTTTTTCCCCCGTCACTGCTCCTGTAAACACCGCTTTCCGGACCGTAACAGCCAACATCATTGGTCCACATCTCCTCAGAAACTCGAGGATCGTTCTCCCACATTGAAGCGTAAATGATGTTTGGATCTGACGGGGAAATAACTACATCATTAGCCCCGGTCCGTTCGTTCACATATAATACTTTTTCCCAGGTCTTTCCGCCATCCATTGTCCTGTACAAACCACGATTCTCATTTGTTGACCAATAATGCCCCTGGACAGCAACAAATACAATATCCGGATTTCCGGGATGAACGGCAACCTCTCCAATATGATAGGAATCAGGGAGTCCTGTATAAAGCCAGCTTTCACCACCATCGTCAGACCGGAAAACTCCGGTACCCGGCATTGTGAAATTCCTTGCTTTTTTCAGGCTTTCTCCTGTACCAACCCATATTATATCCGGATTCGACGGGGCTATAGCAATGTCTCCAATATTCGATGCGGACTGATTCTCAAATATTGGTTTCCAGGTTAAACCGTTGTTAGTCGTTTTCCAGAGAATTCCCGAACCGGCAGTTACATACATTGTTCCGGGGCGTGTATGGTCGCATTGAACCGCATCTACTCTAGCAGAATTCAGAACAGGCCCCAAAGAAATCCATTCCAGACCAAACTCCGATCCCTGTTTCATACTCATGTATTGCTTCCAGGAATCAAGCAGCGGACTTTCAGCTTCCTGGGCCAGAC
>JBHPLC010000206.1:0-2435 GCA_042564455.1 Candidatus Zhuqueibacterota bacterium
TTTCGATCGTTGAAGGTCCGTGATGTTCGTACGGATACATATATAGAGAAGCTGTTTTACCGAGACCGTCAAGTATCTGGAACATGCGCTCAGAGTTTATAGGCCAGGTACCAACATTGGCATCGTCCATACCGTGATACATAAGAAGAGCACCGTTCAGTCTTTCTGCCCAGAACAATGGTGACATGGAAAAATAAGTTTCTCGTGCTTCCCAGATGTTGCGGCGTTCGCTTTGAAAGCTCATTGGTGTAAGAGTCCGGTTATAGTTACCGTCACCGGCTATACCTGCTTTGAAGAAAGGTGTATGGATCATTGCATTTGCTGTACCGAAAGCACCATAGCTGTGGCCTCCGAGACCTAGCCTGTCACGGTCAATAATTTCAAGTTTATCGAGATGATCTATCACTGCCCAGAGGCTATTTCTCAGATCCTGCTGGAAATTGTCGTTCATCTGATTAGGTTTTCCAACGATCGGGCAGTCAGGCTCGACAAAAGCATAACCCAGTCGTGTTAAAATAATCATATTACGAGTGCTTACGGAGGGGAATCTGTTCGGATTCTGCGGTCTGATTCCTCGGTCATAAGCAGCCTGTGCTTCTTCCATCGTCTCACCGGCATATTCACGGGGATAGAACCAGAACATTGCAGGTAACTTTGTACCTTCAACATAATCCTGAGGAAGCGCTACACGAACTCTGAATTCAAAGCCATCGACCCGCTTAACCGTATACTCCCTTCTTTGTGCACCTGTCAGATCAGGAGTATAGTCAATATTATTTGTCATTTTTTTGACATTACCGGATGTCAGGTCATGCATAAATGTATTTGACGGTAGAGTTCGTGTTTCGCTGGTAACCATTATGCTTGTTACATCATCATTAAGAATGGCTCCGACACGTTCATAAGCGGACTGGCTGCCCTCAAAGATACGCTCCTTGTTATCAGGATTGCTCATAGAGACCTTGTCAATAAACGGAAATTCCGGATTTACATCGGGAAGACTGTCTGTTTTTGTACCTGAGAAAAAAACATATTGTTTATCTGTTGACATTCTGATCACATTGCTTCCAAAAGGACTTCTTTTGGTCATGATATTGCCAGGACTGGCATATCTGTCTAATCTGCCGTCATACTCCAGAAGAGTATGTTTTGTCCCGGGATCATTCAAATTAACATAAAACAGTCTGTATTGCCCGGATGCACCTCCACCTCCGCCACCGCGTCCGGCACGCTGAGCTGTTTGTCCTCCTCGCTGAGCCTGACCGCCTGTGTTCCCGCTAAGGTTTTCACGTGCAAAGAGCATTGAAAAATCTTCAGAGAATACAATATTGCTGAAACTCCTGTCATTTTCGAAAATAACCTCGGTGCTGTTCTCATCGAACGGCGGCAACCATCTTACAAGCTGTGTAGGGGATCGTCTGCCGCCACGAGGCTGCTGCCCAGTCTGACCGCCGCGCTGTCCCTGCCGCTGAGCAGGATTCTGAGCCTGTGCACCACGTTGTCCGCCCTGGCTTCCGCCAGAAGAAGCAGTGTCTGAAAAAGTATAAATCATACCGTTACCGTCGGGTGCCCATCCGAGCCCCTGTTTGTTTTCAAGGATCGCTGACGAGCTGCCACCGCCGCGACCACCACCTCCGCCGGATCCCGGTTCACGCAGATCCGGTGGAACACGGTAGCTCATTGTATCGATCAGTACATTTGCATTAGCATCCCACAATTCTTCATGGCGTCCAAAGCTGCCTGTAGAGGCAAAATATGAAAATGGTTTAAGCATTCTGGTCACCCGGAAGAAATCACCTTTGGGCGCCATATTAATGCCATTGATCATATCCGGTTCGCCTATCTTTTCAACTTTTCTGTTGTCCACATTTATCATAGCCAGCTGTCCAGTGGCAAGATACTCAAGGAGTTCTTTTTCCCAGGGCATCTCCATCAGGAATCTGTTAGTTCTTGCCGTAGTAGGAGAAGGTCTTGTCAGTCTGACTTTTGGCTCGGTAGCAACAGCGGGCTGTTGAGGCATAGATCCGCGGTTCTCCGGGATCAGAACTGTCAATATTTTTTTACCGTCGGCTGTCCAGTAAAATGAACTGATCATTGTTGCATTGACCGGAGTCTTTTTATCTGTGATCTGCTTCACTTTTCCATCTTTAACTTCAGCAGTATAAATATGAGTTGCGTCTTTAAAATGAGCAAAGAATGCGATCTTTGTACCGTCAGGTGACCAGGACGCATTACTTACTTTTGCACCTTCCGGTACCTGTACTTTTGTTATTTCTTCGGTTTGCCAGTTAAAGAATTCGAATCCGATACCTGTCCCGGTAGTCATTCTTCTTGACCGGTTTGCAATATGGTCATACTCTGTCTCACCCAGATTAACGAATGGAGCTGCCATATCAGCAAGGGTGGTCAGACCGGAGGATTTATTTATAAGAAAA
>JBHPLC010000207.1:0-2394 GCA_042564455.1 Candidatus Zhuqueibacterota bacterium
GTGAATATTGATGATGATGTGAATTTTACAGGTGATCAGAAGAAATTGTCACAAATGATAAACAACCTTTTATCAAATGCGGTTAAATTTACAAAAGAAGGCTTTATAAAGATAGAATTGCATAGAGATGATAATTCTGTTAAATTAACTGTTCAGGATTCCGGAATAGGAATTAGTAAAAAAGATCAGAAGAACTTGTTTGAAAAGTTTTTTAAAATAGACAATGAATATACCAGGGAAACAGGAGGTACTGGCTTAGGACTAACTATTGCAAAGAAAATAATTGATGTACACCATGCTACAGTTGAGGTTACTAGTGACTTAGATAAAGGTACTACATTTGACATTTTCTTTCCCATTGAATACTAAAAGTGATCTGAAGAAAAGACCGGTATGTTCGATCTGGATGCAATGACAAATACTCTTGAGGAGTTTTCTGATATTATCCAGGAATTAGAATCAAAAATATAGATGCTTCACTATCACTCTCTTTACTTTACAAAAGTAAATGACCTGAATATTTCTAACAGTGAAAACAGAAAACTCAGGAAAGTGGTAAATTAAATACATGTCACTGATGTGAGGGGAGTCTATACAATGCATAACCATAATCCGGAAAGAGTATTAAGGAATTTAACCTTATTTAGCTGGATCATTTCGTTTTCATGGTCTGTGGTTGTGATATTATCGTTTATCTGGTTAAACTACTCAGAAGACGTCCAGTCAATTGAGGTGGCTAAAGCAGCAACGCGAATTTCTATTGAAAAGGACATTATTTACAGACGGTGGACCTCTGTTCAAGGAGGCGTTTATGTACCAGCTACAGACCAGACTCAGCCAAATCCATATCTTGATACTGCTGAAAGAGATATACTTAAACCATCAGGACAATTGTTGACCCTCATAAATCCGGCATTCATGATACGGTTGGTTGAAGAAATGAGCCCTGATTCTACCAATATTTCCGGACGTATTATAAGTCTGAAACCCATCAATCCGAGTAACGTGGCGGATGAATGGGAGACTAATGCACTCAAAAGTTTTGAGAAGGGCGCGACGGAAGCCGGCTCGGTGGAAATGTTTAACGGACAGGCCCAATATCGCTATATGCTTCCTCTTGTGACTGAAGAAAGTTGTCTTACCTGCCATGCCGAACAAGGTTATCAAGTCGGAAGTATCCGCGGGGGGCTCAGTGTGGCAATGCCAATGGCTCCGTTGTGGGAGGCGAGCAAAAAACAAATATCAAACATGGCCATAGCCCACAGTCTTCTCTGGTTCATTGGTATTCTTGGGATCTTTATTGGAACACGAAAAGTCCGGAATCGAATGACTGAACATGAAATTGAGGTAGAACAAGCAGAGCAAAAGCTTAAGGAATATCAGGCAGACTTAGAAGCTACTGTTATACAGCGGACAGCAGAATTACAGAAAGCTAAAGATATTGCAGAAGCTGCTAACAAATCAAAAAGTGTCTTTCTGGTAAATATGACGCATGAGATCAGAACACCGATGAATTCAATAATGGGATTCTCAGAATTACTGGAAGGTACGGAAATTGACAGCCAGCAGAAAGAATATCTAAGATCGATAAAGAAAAACGGAAGTTCGCTTTTATCTCTAATTATTGATGTACTGGACCTTTCAAAAGCTGAATCCGGCGATCTGGAGCTTGAATATTCTGAAGTTAATTTACATTCTCTCATCTCAGGTATTAACAATGAATTCTCAAATAGAACTACTGAAAAAGGGATCGAATATATTCAGGAAAAAGATGAAGAACTCCCCAAATATATTATAACTGACCAGGCGCGATTAAGACAGGTGCTTGTAAATGTTTTGGGAAACGCAGTAAAATTCACATCGAAAGGACATGTGAAATTATCCCTTTCCGGCAAGAATCATGATCTTCAGAATTCTGTATTCGACCTGACTGTCACTGTAGAGGATACGGGTATAGGAATACCGGAAAAACACCTGGAATCAATCTTTGATGCTCTTACACAGCATCACGGAGAAGATGAATATAAATATGGTGGAACTGGAATGGGTCTGGCGATAGCGGACAGAATATTAAAGAAAATGAATGGAGAGATCTCTGTAAAAAGTACTGTTGGAAAAGGCAGTGTGTTCCGGATAGAACTAAAAGAGGTTAAAATAACCGAAACACCTGAGGATACTGCTGAACCGGAAGAGATCACTGCCGAAACTGAAACCGTCGAGGAGTTGGGATCAGAAACACAGGAAGAGCTGTCATCGGAAATAATTCAAAAACTTCCCGAACTTTTGGAAACTTTATCAAAAGAATACAGGCCGGAGTGGGAAGAGTTAAAAGATACACTTCCGATTGACGAAATTGAAGAATTTGCAGGTAAAATAATAAATGTTGGAACAGAA
>JBHPLC010000208.1:0-2379 GCA_042564455.1 Candidatus Zhuqueibacterota bacterium
CTCCCGGAGTAATTACTGGGGTGACGGAGTATACAAATCAACCGATGCCGGTATGACATGGCAGCACATGGGCCTCGAAGAGTCTCACCATGTCGGGCGCATTGTGATCCATCCGACCAATCCGGATATCGTATATATAGCGGCTAACGGGCATCTTTATTCGGAGAATCCGGAACGTGGAGTTTATAAAACAACGAACGGCGGAAGGACATGGACAAAATCCCTTGATGTGGTGGTAAGGGGCAAAAACATCGGTGTTTTCGATATTGTCATAGACCCGACGAACACGGACATTCTTTTTGCATCCACTTATGACAAGGTACGTAAACCCTGGACATTCAATCTAGGCGGTCCCGGGAGCGGAATATACAAAACAACCGATGCAGGAAGGACCTGGAGACATATAACGAACGGCCTTCCTGTACCTCCTCTTGGCAAGATAGGTATTGCGATCTATCCGAAAGATCCGAAGATCATGTATACTATAATCGAGGATGCCAATAAACCCGATATGGATCCCGAGGAACGTATTCAGGAGCTGTTGGATGGAAAATCCAGCAGCGGTATATATAATGATCAGGCTTACAGGTCAGATGACGGTGGAGAATCATGGAGGCTGGTCAGCCCGAGAGACCGCAGGATAGGCGGAGGTACTCCCTATTATTATGCGCAGATACGTGTTGATCCTAACGATCCCGATCATGTTTATAATCTGTCGACAGGTGTTCATCATTCAACGGACGGCGGGCGAACATGGGTAACGGCTTTTAGATACGGAGGGGACAATCACGCATTGTGGATAGATCCCGATAATTCAGACCATATACTTTTAGGGCATGACCATGGTATGGGAATTACTTATGACGGTGGTGAAAACTTCCGCAATATCGATAATCTTCCCCTTGCGCAGTTCTATGCGATCGGTGTAGATATGGAGTTCCCTTATAATGTTTACGGCGGAACACAGGATAACGGCTCCCTGAAAGGCCCGAGCTCAAAAAGAGGAGGCGGTTCGATCGTTTTTGAGGACTGGCAGCGTGTCGGCGGCGGGGACGGTTTTTATAATGTCGTCGATCCAACCGACAGCAGATGGCTTTATAATGAGAGCCAGTTCGGTGCAGTTCAGAGACGCGACCAGAAAACAGGACAAACAACGAGTATACGGCCGAGAGGTGACGGACTCCGTTTCAACTGGAGTTCACCGATATTGATATCTCCACATAATCCGAAAACTATTTTCTTTGCAGGGAACAAACTTTTCCGCTCAACTACTCGCGGCGATGTCTGGGAAGAGATCAGCCCCGACCTGACCAATCCGGATCCGCTTAAACTGACAACAGGTAGAGGTGGTGACGGCAACATTCAGTATTCAACGATCACATCCATAGATGAATCCCCGATAACAGCCGGTCTGATCTGGGTTGGTACAGATGACGGGAATGTCCAGCTAACAAGAGACGGCGGACAGGTATGGACAAAACTCAATGACCGTATTACGGGCAATCCCGAATACTGGGTCAGCAGAGTGACTGCCTCTCAGCATTTCGAAGGCACGGCTTACGTGACCTACACCGGATATCGCCGGGATGATTTCAGGCCATTTGTATATAAAACAACAAATTTTGGAGAAACATGGATATCGGTCGCCGGCAATTTACCGAATGCTTCGATAAATGTTATTAAAGAAGACCATAAAAATCCGAATCTTCTATTCGTAGGTACGGATCTTGGGGCTTATGTAACAATTGACGGCGGAAATAACTGGTCGTTACTCAAAAACAATATGCCTACTCAGCCTGTTCACGACATTGTGATACATCCCAGAGAGAACGACCTGATCCTCGGCACTCATGGTATGGGTTTCTTTATAACCGATATATCTCCTCTGCAGCAGCTGAACCGTGAAGTATTAGGCCAGAACGCCTATCTTTTCGAAGTAGAACCGCGAGTCAAATGGGTGAATCCCGGCAGCAATGTTTCGAGTTCTTCTAATTTCAACGGTGAAAGTGAACCGACAGGATCTGCGATAAATTATTTTCTCGGTGGAGATGCAGGTGAAGTTACAGTTACGGTTTATGACGGAGCAAGAGCTATCTTTGAGACGAATGGATCAACTGAAGCAGGTATTAACAGTGTTCTCTGGAGAAATTTTACAGTGATGTCCCCTCAGCAGATCGAGCAGATGCGTAATCCTCAGCCTCCGCAGCAGGCAGGTGCAAGAGCCGGTAGAGGCGCAGGGCGCGGCGGCGGTAGAGGTGGCGGCAGAGGCGGTTCTTCGGCTGCTCCGGGAGAATATACGGTGACCCTTACAGTGAACGGAAGTGTTGTCGGTTCTCAGAAAGCACTGGTACTTGAAGATCACTGGTATGACAAATAGGA
>JBHPLC010000214.1:0-2266 GCA_042564455.1 Candidatus Zhuqueibacterota bacterium
ATCTTTTGACTTTGCCTTCATGTGTCCCGCGGTTACCTTCAATAATTGCACCGGCATGTGAAAAACGTGTGCCTTTTTTAGCTGCTTTCCCACCGATGAACGCAATTAACGGTTTTGTGTATTTACCATCTTCGATCAGATCTGCAACTGTTTCTTCCTGCGAAGATCCTATTTCCCCGAACATTACAACTGCTTTGGTCTCATCATCTTCCTCAAAGCGTTTGACAATCTCAGGATGCGGCAGTCCGATAACCACATCTCCGCCAACATGAACTAATGTTGTAAGCCCGACACCTGCCTTGCTCAGATAATATCCTATTGATGAGGTGATACCTCCGCTTCTTGAAGTAACGCCGACATTTCCTTTTTTGAACCACGATTTTGCCGCACTCGCTCTTCCCCCGATCATACCAAGCACTGCCCTGTCTACACTCAGTACTCCCAGTGTATTGGGTCCAGTAAAATTTGCACCGGTTTCACGGGCTGCCTGTTCTATTTCCAGAACATCGTATATAGGAACCCTATCCGGGATGATCACTACCAGCTTGACGCCTGCATACATTGCCTCCAATGCAGCATTCTTAACCAATGGTGCGGGCACAAAAATAACACTTATATCAATTTCCCCGATGTTTTCCCTGGCCTCCTGAACGGAATTATAAACAGGAACGTCAAGAACCTCCATACCGCCTTTGCCAGGAGTTACACCTCCTACAACCCGGGTTCCGTATTCGATCATCAATTTTGACCTTACCATTCCTTCCCGGCCTGTAATACCCTGAATTATTACTTTTTTGTTTTCATCAACAAGAATAGCCACAACACACCTCTATCTTTACTATTGTGATTGGTCGGTTATTTCTTCAAGATCCTCTATCGGCAGATCTACATAACATCCGTTTTCTACATGAATTCTGCATTCGAGCTCACATGCAAGACATTCGGTACATTTGCCTTTTTTCGCATCTGCAGGATCTATTGCAAGTACAGGTTTTCCATCATCCAGCTTCAATACTTCTTTATCACAGGATTCGATACATATCTTCGATTCGCAATCCCTGCATAGACTATGATCAAATTTTACGCTGCCGGTCATTGTCCGGAATTCATAATCAACATTATCCAAACCTGTTTTTAGTTTTTGGCCATTTGCGGCAGGTTTAAACTCGGCAATCAGTTTATGCATCCTTTCGGCACAGAAATCTGCAGAATCATCTTTTGTATATCCCTCTACCGTGGGATGAAGGTCTTTTGTATAATTCTGAAGTATTTCAACAGCTTTTTCTTCCAGGTTTCCTCCCAGCCTCACGACAGCCGGCACCTGTAAATTACCTTCAATAAAAGCCTTAACAAGACCCCGCGCCGATTGAACCTGTTCCTGGCTTGCCACACCGGACCCGGATCCGAAATACCCGTCAATGTTCTTTTGTGCTAATATGATTCTCGCAGCTCTGTATACCTTTGATGCAGGAGGATTACCGCTTGTATCACAAAAATTTGCAAGTTTATATCCTCTTCTTTTTATAGCGTCCATTGACATCATCGATCCACCGCCGCCGGCTCCGTGAAAACCAAGGACTTTTTCCCCTTTATTGAATCCCCGCTCAAGCTGAATAAAGTAAAATGTCCCTCTGTAATCCTTTTCTTCTATTGAATATGCAAGTTTATCAAGAGGCGAAGGTGGATTGTTTATTTCCCGGGCAAATGTTATCCCTAACTCCGGATGTCTGAATACCGCATAATCATCGATGGTCATTCTTGCGTCCGCCGCATAGATATTCCCATCAGAAGTAAAAACAACGGGGTTTATTTCCACCGATCTCGCTTCATATTTAATTGCCGTTTTGACAAGCTTTACCAGTATCTGACTCATTTTCAGCAGCTGTTTGCCTTTTATATCGAGATTTCTTATAAGATCGACCGCTTCAAAGCTTCTCAAACCGATGTTGATGTTTATCGGAATTTTTACGACAGCATCCGGATTCTCTGCGGCGATTTCTTCGATACCTGATCCGCCGATACTGCTGAATATCAATACCGGAGAACGTTCGGTATCACTGATTATACAGCTGGCAAACATTTCTCTGGTTATATCAAGTTTTTCTTCCACAAGAACTTTGTCTACTGTAAAATCTTTAAACGACTTTCCCAATATCTGTTTTGACTTAGATCCTGCCTCCTGCGGACTGTCGGCAAACTGTATACCTCCTACCGCTGCTCTGCCCGTAAACCAGGCCTGTGCTTTTATCACTACAGGTTTGTCTAA